>NZ_CP053069.1:4258935-4563145 GCF_013003965.1 Usitatibacter rugosus
GAGGCGACAACGCGGCGTGGGTGGCGGACCATACGCGTCTCGAATGAAGTTGGAAGGGAGTCCTCGCATGGCCACTCGAAAAATACTCATCCTGGGCGCCTCCTATGGCTCCCTGCTCGGCGTGAAGCTCGCCCTCGCCGGGCACAGCGTCAATCTCGTCTGCCTGCCCGCCGAGCAGGCGCTCATCAACGCCAAGGGCGCGGTGGTGCGCATGCCGGTGAAGGGGCGCGAGGGGCTGGTCGAGGTCAACTCGAAGAACCTGCCGGGCAAGCTCACGGCGAGCGGTCCGGAAGGGCTCGACCCGAAGGCGTTCGACATGGTGGTGCTCGCCATGCAGGAGCCGCAGTACGGGCAGCCTGCAGTGCGTGCGCTGCTCGATTTGGTCGGCAAGTCGAAGGTGCCGACGATGTCGATCATGAACATGCCGCCGCTGCCGTATCTCGCGCGCGTCCCCGGCGTGGATGCGTCGAAGTGCCGCGAGAGCTACACCGATCCTTCCGTGTGGGACAACGTCGATCCCCAGTTCCTCACGCTCTGCTCGCCCGATCCCCAGGCCTTCCGCCCGCCCGAGGAAGAGGTGAACGTGCTCCAGGTGCGGTTGCCCACCAACTTCAAGGCGGCTCGCTTTGCTTCCGATGCGGATACGAAGATGCTTCGCGAGATCGCGGACAGCGTCGAGGCCGCGCGCTTCGAGGTGAACGGCGAGAAGATCGAGCTGCCGGTGAAGTTGAAGGTGCACGACTCGGTGTTCGTCCCGCTCGCCAAGTGGGCGATGCTGATGGCGGGCAACTACCGCTGCGTGCTCGCCGACGGCGTGCGCCCGATCAAGGATGCGGTGCACGGCAACATCGAGGAGTCTCGCGCCCTCTACAACTACGTCGTCGATCTCTGCGTCTCGCTCGGCGCCGATCGCAACGACATGGTGCCGTTCGAGAAGTACGCGAATGCCGCGCAGTCGCTGGGGTCTCCTTCGTCTGCTGCTCGCGCGCTGGCTGCCGGCGCTCCCAACATCGAGCGCGTCGATCGCCTTGTGCAATGCGTCGGTGCCCAGCACGGCAAGAAGTCCGCGGCCATCGACCAGACCGTGGCCATTGTCGACTCCTGGCTCGTGAAAAATCGCCGAAAAGGCTGACGCAATAAAGGGGTCAGACTCCTTTATTTGCCACTTTTATTTGCCACTTTGCCATGGCGAATAAAGGAGTCTGACCCCTTTATTGCGATAATGGACGGAATGCGCGGCGTTCCGATCCTTCTCCTCCTTCCCGCCCTGGCACTGGCCCAGGCAGAGCCGCCCCTCCCCGCCGAATTCACCGCCTGCCTCGCGGAGCTGCGCACGCAGGCGCAGCGCGAAGGCATCACCAACGACCAGTTCGACGTGGCGATGAGCCGCATCGAGCCGGACCAGACGGTGATCGTCGCGATGGGCAACCAGCCGGAGTTCTCGACGCCCATCTGGCAGTACATGGCCGGGCTGGTCGACGACAAGCGCATCGCCGAGGGCCAGGCGCAGCTGAAGCAGTGGAACAAGACGCTCGAGCGCGCGGAGAAGGTGTACGGCGTCGACCGCTACACGGTGGTCGCGGTGTGGGGCGTGGAGTCCAACTACGGGAAGATCATGGGCAAGCGCCCGCTGGTGCGCTCGCTCGTCACGGCCTCCTGCTACGGCAAGCGGCAGGCGTACTTCCGCGGCGAGCTGGTGTCGGTGCTGAAGATCCTCGGCAGCGGCGACATCGAGGTCGATCTCCTCAAGGGCTCCTGGGCCGGCGCGTTCGGCCACACGCAATTCATGCCCTCGACGTTCCAGCGCCTGGCGGTGGATTTCGACGGCGACGGCCGGCGCGATGTCGTGAGCTCCGTGCCCGATGCGCTCGGCTCCACCGCGAACTACCTCAAGCAAGCCGGATGGCAGAGCGGCCAGCCGTGGGGCTACGAGGTTCGGATCCCGGCGAAGTACACGGGCCCTTCGGGCCGCCGCACGAAGATCCATCTCGACGATTGGGTGAAGCACGGCATCCAGCGCGTCGACGGCAAGCCGCTGCTGGGCGATGCGAAGGCGGCGCTGCTGCTGCCCGCGGGTGCTCGCGGCCCGGCATTCCTGGCGCTCCGCAACTACGACGCGATCTACTCGTACAACACCGCGGAATCGTATGCGCTCGCGATCGCGCACCTCTCCGACCGCTTGCGCGGCGGGAAGCCCTTCAGGAAATCGTGGCCCACGGATGACCCCGGGCTCTCGCGCTCGGAGCGCTTCGAGCTGCAGGAGCGTCTCGCGCTGCGCGGCTACGACGTCGGCGAGGCGGATGGATTGATCGGGCCGCGCACCATCGATGCCGTGAAGGCCTTCCAGGTTTCCGAGGGAGTGGCGCCCGATGGTTATGCAGGGCAACGAGTCCTGAAGGCCCTTCGCAAGCAATAAAGGGGTCAGACCACTTTATTCGGTGCCGTTGCGAATAAAGTGGTCTGACCCCTTTATTGCTCTACGGCGCGAAGACCTTTTGCATCTCGAAGGTGGCCACGTCTCCATAGGTTCGGAGCTGCGGCGTTTGCGAGCTGGGCATCTTCGCGACGAGGTGCATGAAGAAGCGCTGGTAGCCGCCCTGGAACGAGCCCTGGTTCCACAGGCGCAGGATCTGCCCCGTCATCACGCCGTTGGCCTTGCCTTCGAGCGCCGCCTGGTTTTCCTGGCAGGCGACCCACACGATGACGGACGGCCCGTTCTCGGTCGTCGCATCGGCGCGCGTCTTCTTCTGCAGGTCGTCGTAGAACTTCATGTTCTGCCGGTAGACCTTCTCGCGCACGGAGATCGGCATGAGGCGCGAGCGTTGTCCTGCGGGCGGCGGATCGGGCGTAGGCGTGACGTCGCGCACCACCGAGCCGCTGGGCGAGGAATCGACGATCACGAGGACTCGCACGCCGCGGCAGAACCGGCCCAGCTCCCAATGGAGCTCGTCGTCGATCAACTGCGCGTCGTGCACGCACCACGTCTCGTCCATGAGGTCGATCTCGTCGCCGCTCACGTCCATCACCTGGCTGCCGTAGCCGGAGAAAGTGAGCAGGAAGAAGTCGCCGGCCTTGAGCTGCTTGCCCGCCTCCTCGATCGCCTTCAGCACGCCGGAGCGCGTGGCCGCCTTGGTGTGCAGCACCTTGGCCTTGATGCCCATGCCCTTCGCGACCGCGGCCATGTCCACCGCGTCCTGCTCGGCGCATTTGAGCTCGCCCTTCCAGCCGGCGTAATGCTTCGGGTCGACGGAGTCGACACCTACATGCAAGGAGAGTGCTTTGGCTTTAGGCATGGACAAAGTGTAGAAGAAATTAGGGTCAGCTTCTTTTTAGTGCCCCGGCCACGCGGCCGGACTGGCGCTAAAAAGAAGCTGACCCTAATTTCTTCCGCTCTTCAGGCCGCTTCGCCGGCCGCATGGCCGGAAGCCCAGGCCCATTGGAAGTTGAAGCCGCCGAGGTGGCCGGTGACGTCGACGGCCTCGCCGATGAAGAAGAGGCCGGGGACAGTGCGGGCTTCCATCGTCTTGGACGAGAGGCCCTTCGTGTCCACGCCGCCCAGCGTGACCTCGGCCTTGTTGTAGCCGAGCGTGCCGCTGGGTTGCAGCTTCCAGTCGCCGAGCAGCGTGGCGAGCTCCTGCACCTTGCGCTCGGGAAGCTGCGTGATCGGAAGCGTCGCGTCGTGCTCGGTGCACCAGGCCTGGGCGAAGCGCGCGGGCCAGCGATGCGCGACGAGCGTGGCGAGGTTCAAGGGCGACTGCCGATGGGTGGCGAGGAACGCGCGTGCATCGGTGCCGGGCAACAGGTTCACGTGCAGGGGATCGCGCGACTCCTCCATCTGCCAGTACGACGAGGCCTGCAGCACCGCCGGGCCCGAGAGGCCGCGATGCGTGATCAACAGGGCCTCGCGAAACTTCCGGCCGCCGCACGTGATCTCGACATCGAGCGAGAGCCCCGAAAGCTCGCCGTAGATCTTCAGCCACGGCTCGTCCATCGCAAGCGGCACCAGCGCCGGCTTGGGAGGCACCACCGCGAGCCCGAACTGCTCCGCGAGCTTGTACGCAAACGGCGTGGCACCGATCTTCGGCACGGTGAGGCCCCCGGACGCGACGATCAGCGACGCCACGTGAACGGCGCCTTCCTCGGTGCCAATCTCGAATCCTTCATCCGTCTTCACGACGTCCGTCACGCCGCAGGGCCGCATCCACGTCACGGACCCGTCATCGCATTCCTTCTTCAACAACTCGATCACTTGTTTCGCCGAGTCGTCGCAGAAGAGCTGTCCCAGCGTCTTCTCGTGATATGCGATGCCGTGCTTCTCCACGAGCGCGATGAAATCACGTGGCGTGAAGCGCGCGAACGCCGAGCGGCAGAAGTCGGGATTGCGCGAGAGGAAGTCGCGGTGCGTCGCGTGCAGGTTGGTGAAGTTGCAGCGCCCGCCGCCGGAAATGCGGATCTTCTCGCCCAGCTCCTTGTAGTGGTCGATGAGGACCACGCTGCGGCCACGCTGCCCGGCGGTGGCCGCGGCCATCATCCCCGCGGCGCCGGCTCCGACGACCGCGACGTCGAAACGGGCCGGTCCAGCCACTAAGGCCGGACGTCCGGGTAGTACGTGGCGGTGCCGAGATTCACGACGAGCAAGCGCTCGCGCAGCGGGAAATCCCGAGCCAGGACGATGGCCGTATCCTGCCCGTCGGTGATCGCGATCGGCCCGGATTGCGTGACGACGTTCATCGTTCCGCTGTTCACCACGGTGACCGCGTACGTTCCGAAATGGATGGATTGCACCGGCGCCGCCCGGTACGTCACCCCGGTGAAGAGCGGCGTCGCTCCCGCGATCGGCGTGCCGGGTGCGAGCACATACACGTCGAAGCTCGAGTTGTCGCGATAGGCGTAGGCGGAGAACGTGACCCGCGCAGCATCCGCGGGCTGCCCCTTGATGGTCACGAACTGCTCGAGCGGGCTCGATCCCACGCCGGCGAACGCCGTCACGAGCCCGACCTCACCCGCCGCGACGTTCACGGATCCACTGATCGTGGAAGAGCCATCACCCTGGTTCGAACGTGCGGTGAAGGGCACCGGACCTGTCGCGACCGAGTGCGGGTCGGTGGTCGACTGCGGTGGCACCGTCGTGGTTTCACCGCCGCCCTCGAAGACGATCGGGTTGTTGGTGAAATTGACGAAGCGGATCTTCTGCCCCGCGGGAGGCGGCGGGGGCGGAGGCGGAGGTGGATTGACTGTCCCGCTGTCGCCGCCACTGCTTCCACCGCAAGCCGCGGCGAGCAGCAGCACCGACGCGCCGAGGAGCGCCGCACAAACCGCCCGCCGGAACGCGTTCACCGCGGGCTCCGCACCGGATTACCCGAGCGCGTCCGCCCGAAGAACGGATACATCGGGTCGGAGTAGCCGGGCGTGGAGGGATGGCCGGGGGCGACGAGCCCATCGACCAGCGCCTCGTCCTCAGGCGCCCACTTCACGTTGAGCGCTCCGAGATATTCCTCCCACTGTTCCAGCGTGCGCGGGCCGGCCAGCACGGAGGTGACGATGTCGCTCGCGAGCACCCACGCCGTGGCGAACTGCCCGGGCGTGACGCCTTTCTTCTTCGCATGCGCCGCCATCTTCTCCGCGTACTTCATCGACTCCTCGCGAAACTCGGTCTGGGCGATGCGCTTGTCGCCGCGGCCGGCACGGGAATCCTCGGGGGGCTTGGCACCCGCCTTGTACTTGCCGGTCAGCACGCCGCGAGCGAGCGGGCTGTAGGGGACCACCCCCATCCCGTAATAGGCGCACGCGGGCAGGACCTCGACCTCCGGCATGCGGTTCATCGCGTTGTAGTACGGCTGCAGGGCGATCGGCCGCGGCATGCCGAGCGCGTCGCAGAGGCGCATGACCTCGGCGATGCGCCAGGCGCGGTAGTTGGAGAGCGCCCAGTAGCGGACCTTCCCGGCGCGGATGAAGCCGTCCATGGCGCGCAACGTCTCCTCCAGCGGCGTGGAGGTGTCATCCTTATGCAAGTAGTAGAGGTCGATGTAGTCGGTGTGCAGCCGATCGAGACTCGCATCCAGCGCGCGGACCATGTGGGCCTTCGACAGGCCGCGATCGTTGGGACCATCGCCCATGATGTTGGCGACCTTCGTCGCAAGCACCCAGTGCGCGCGGTGCGGGCGGATGAACTCGCCGACGACGCGCTCCGAATCGCCCCTGGCGTACACGTTCGCGGTGTCGATGAAATTCACGCCGGCGGTGCGCGCCGAGCTCACGATGCGGGCCGCCTCGTTCGGATCCGTGCGGTCACCGAACATCATCGTGCCCAGGCAGATGGGCGAGACCTTGAGGCCGCTCTCGCCCAGCGATCGATAATCCATGTTTCCTCTCCCGAAAAAGCGAAAAGCCCCGCCGAGGCGGGGCTTCCCGGGTGAAGAAACATTCTAGCCTAGGGCGAGACCTGCTTCGCCAGCTCCGACTTGCGGAACGCGAGGCGCATGCCCAGCTCCTGCAGGTCGAGGTCGGTCTTGCGCAGCTTCGGGAACATCTCCTCGTGCTCTTCCTTCACGTGGTGCTTGATGTACTCGGAGAGCACCGTGACCTTGGCATCGAAGTAGTCGTCGTCGGGCTGCATCGCGTCCAGCTCGGCGATGAGCTGCTTGGCGCCGTTGTGCTCGACCTGGGCTTCGTCGAGAAGGTCGTCCTGCTTGGGCAGGTAGGCGCGCGCGGCCGGATAGAGGATCTCTTCCTCGATCTGGGTGTGCACCTTCAGCTCGCCGCAGATCTTGCGGGCGAGCTTCAGCTTCTGGACCTTGGCGCGGTCGCCCAGCTTCTCGTACTGCGCGAACATGTCGGAAACCTTCTTGTGATCGGCCTTCAGCAGGGCGATCGCGTCGGGCGCCGTGGCGGACTTGCGGGGTGCGGCGGCGGTGCGGGAATGGGTTTGGGTTCTCATGGGATCTCTCCTGAACAAAGTAGACCCAAAAATAGGCTACGGGCCGTTCGGTGGCTGTAGGCGTACACGCCATCGCGGTGTCGGAGCGTCCATTTTTCACGCCCACGCCACCCACTTTTCACGGTACGGCCCCGGCCGCCCTGCCTACACTCGGCAGATGTGGAAGGACGACAGCCCGAACACGCGAATCCGCCCCCAGCTCGAGACGGGCACGGGGCGTTGGGTGTTGCTGCGCGGCCTGACGCGCGAAGCCCGGCAATGGGGCCGGTTCACGCGGCAGCTCGCGGACGCCCTTCCCTGCGCGCAGCTCCTGACGCCGGACCTTCCCGGCACCGGAACGCGCGTGAAGGAAAAGAGCCCCGCCACGATCGCGGGGATTCTCGAACGGCTCCGTAGCGATCTCGCGCAGACGGGCGCGAAGCCGCCGTATCACGTGCTCGGCCTCTCGCTGGGCGGCATGATCGCGGTCGAGTGGGCAACGCGCTACCCCAGGGAAGTCGAGTCGATGGTGCTCATCGGCACGAGCCTGCGGTCGTACAGCCCGATCCAGGATCGCCTGATTCCGGGCAACTATGCGGCCATCCTGAGGCTCGCGCTCTCGCGGGACGCGCGGGCTCGGGAGAAGCGCACGCTCGCCCTCACCAGCACGCGCGGCGATCCCGACGGCAACATCGTCGAGGCGTGGACGCGCATCCGCAACGACGCGCCCGTGTCGCACGCGAACGCCCTTCGCCAGCTGATCGCGGCCGCGCGCTACTCCGCTCCGCCGCAGCCGCCCAAAGTCCCGACACTGGTACTCGTGAGCGAGGGCGACAGGCTGGTGGACCCGGCGTGCTCACGCGCGATCGCGAAGCGCTGGAAAGTACCGATCGAGGTGCACCTCGACGCGGGCCACGACCTCCCGCTGGACGACGGCCCGTGGGTGGCGCAGCGCGTCGGCGAGTGGAGCGCTGCTAGGCGGACTTGAGCAGGCCGTTGTCCGCGGGTGCCACCGTCGCGGCAAGCGGCGTGCGCAGGTAGCGGTCGCGCTTGGAAGGCTTGAGGCGCAGCAGGTCCACGACCACGAGCCCATCGATGCAGCCCGAAAACGCCGGATCGACGCTGAAGCCGAGGAAGTGCGCTCCGCCCTCGTCGCACAGCTCCGTGTATTGCTTGTAGAGCGTCGGCACGTTCACGCCCAGGTCGGCGAGGCGCTGCTTCAACGCACGGAAGTCGCGGGTGTAGTCGTCGCCCGGAATCATGCCGGCCAGCACGCGCTCCTCCGATTCGGTGATCACGAATGGGACGCGCGGCGTGGCCAGGCGCTCGGGCATGCCGAAGTAGCGTTGGTAGAAGTACACGAGGAGCTTCCTCGCCTCCTCGGGGTAGCCCGCGCTCACGCTGACGGGCCCAAAGAGGTAGCGCACCTGCGGGCGCGAGGCGATGTACGCGCCGATGCCCTGCCAGAGGTTATCCAGCGCGCGCAGGCCCTGGTAGCGCGGCTGCACGAAGCTGCGGCCCAGCTCGAGCGATTGCGAGAAGTGCGAGCGCAGCCCCTCCTCGAACGAGAAGAGCGTGTGCGTGTAGAGGCCTTCGGCGCCACGCTTCGCGAGGATGTCCTGCACCTCGCCGATGCGATAGGCGCCGACGATCTGCAGCTCGGACTCGTCCCAGAGCACGACGTGCTTGTAGTAGCAGTCGAAGGCGTCGAGATCGCGGCGCTTCCCGGTGCCCTCGCCCACCTGGCGAAAGGCGATCTCGCGCAGCCGCCCCAGCTCGCGCATCACCGCCGAATTGCCGCGCGCCGTGAAGAGGTAGATCTCCTTGCCGTCGGTGGTCTGCCCGAGACGCTCGGCCGCGCGCAGCTCGCGGCGCAGGTCCAGGCGATTCTCGGGATGCGCCACCGGCTTCTCGGTGCGGAACGCGAGGACCTTCGCGGGCTTGGAGATGCCGTAGAGCTGGTTCGTGATGCGGCGGATCTTCTGCTCGCGCGGGACATCGAGGGCGGCGATCTCCTTCCACGGGATCAGTTCACCTACGTGCACGGGGAGCTTCACGTTCCTCTGGCGCATCGCCTCGCTGAAGAGCATCAACGTCGAGAGCGGCTTGAAGACGGTGGAGACACCGTAGAAGAGCGCCGAGTTGCGGCCATCCAGGTGCACGGGAAGCAGCGGCGCCTTCGCCTGCTCGGCGAAGCGCAGGAATCCCGCCTGCCAGCGACCGTCGCGGATCCCCGTGAGCCCCGCGCGCGACACCTCGCCGCTCGGGAAGATGATCACGGCCTCGTCGTTGGCGAGCGCATCGTGGATCGCGCGCACGTTGTCCTTGTTGTAGCCGGCGCCGAGGTTGGCCACCGGCAGCAGCAGCGGGTGGAGCGGCTCGAAGCGCATCAGGATGTCGTTCGCGACAATGCGCACGTCCTTGCGCACGCGGCTCACCATCTTCAGCAGCGCGATCCCGTCCAGCAGGCCCAGGGGGTGGTTCGCGACGATCACCACGCGGCCTTCGGCGGGAATGTTCTCGATCTCGCCGCTGTCGACCGAATAACTGAAATTGAAGTGCTCGAGGATGCGGTCGATGAACTCGATGCCCTCCAGCCCGGCGTTATCCGCGAGGAAGTCGTTGACCTCCCGCTCGCGCGCCATCCTGCGCAGCCAGGCGAGCGCCGGACGCGTGATCATCGCGGGCTGGCGCTTGAGATCGGGGAACTTCGCTTCGATCACTTGCTGGATCTGGAACATGATGTAAATGCTACGAACATCGCGTTGCGGATCGAGGACATTTGTCGAACGTCCCCGTCGCGAAAACGTCACAGGAGCGTCATTCAATCTCGCCCATGAAGAGACCTTCGCGCGGCCGCGTGGCCCTGCAGTTCGATCCCGCCCTCGACGAGCTGGAGGGGCCGCATGTCATGCGCGACGGCCTCTCCGGGATCAGCGGCTCCGGCGATTCGCTCTGGGTCGCGTGCGACGAGACGCGCAGCGTGGAGCGGCTGGATCGCGCGCGTGCACGGCCTCCGCTCTTTGCGGCTCACGCCTCCTTCGCCCTCGATGATTTCCTCTCGGTCCCCGGCGGCTCGAAGGGCGAGGCGGACCTGGAAGACCTGGACATCGCCGACGGCTACTTGTGGCTCGTGGGTTCGCACGCTGCCTCGCGCACGATGCCGGAGCCGGGCATGTCGGCACGGCGTGTCGCGAAGACGCTCGCACGCACCGAGCGCAAGCCTTCGCGTTGCCTGATCGCGCGGATCCCGATCGTCGGCAACGACGGCACGCAGCATTTGCGGAAGCGTGCGGGCCACGGTGATCGCAAGCGGTTGGCGGCGCGGCTCGAGGACGGACGCGGCGGCAACGCGCTCATCGCGGCGCTGCGCGGCGACGAGCATCTCGGCGATTCGCTGGCGCTGCCCGGCAAGGAGAACGGACTCGACATCGAAGGGCTCGCGGTCGTCGGCGATCGCGTGCTGCTCGGATTGCGCGGGCCGGTGCTCAATGACTACGCGGTGATCCTCGAGATCGAGCTGCGTCCCGTGCGCGGGCATCCGTCGCTGCTGCGGCTCGCGCGCTTCGGGCGCGGGCAACGCCTCTACCGCAAGCATTTCCTCAGGCTGGGTGGGCTCGGCGTCCGTGGCCTCGCACGCCAGGGCCTCGATCTCCTCGTGCTCGCCGGGCCGACGTCCGGGCTCGATGGGCCCGCTCGTGTCCATCGCTGGATCGGCGGCGCGCGCTCCGATGTGCAGCGGCGCGTCCGCGAGGGCGACGTGATCAAGGCGCTCGACCTTCCGGTGGGACAAGGCAGCGATCATCCTGAAGGCATCGTCGTCGTTCCGTCGCGGGACGGCCGCGATCGCCTGCTCGTCGTCTACGAACGCGCGGCGAAGGCCCGGTACCTCGGCAAGCACGGCGTCGCGGCGGATCTCTTCGTCCTGCCCGCGTAGCAAAAAAATCGGCCCGCACGGGGGAGAGCGGGCCGGAGGTCTCACCGGGGGATGAGAGATGCCACAAAGAAGAACCAGGAACATCCTGAAGGCGGCCCGTGACGCGTTGCGGTCGGGATCGTTACCGTTCTACGATGCCCTTCGAGCGCCGGCCGCCAGACGCCGGGCCGTCACCGGAGGATGTTCCGCCATGCAAACGACCCGCCGCCGCTTCCACGGCGCTGCCCTCGCCGCTTCGCTCCTCGCCCTCGCCCCCTCGCTCGCACTCGCGCAGGCCGACTGGCCGACGAAGCCCGTCCGCATCATCGTTCCGTACACGCCCGGCGGCTTCACCGACATCACGGCGCGCACCGTGGCGCTGCGGCTGCAGGAGCGGCTGAAGCAGCCCTTCACGATCGACAACAAGCCCGGGGCCAACGGCATCGTCGGCACCGAGGCGCTCGCGAAGTCCGCGCCTGACGGCTATACGTTCGTGCTGGTGATCGCGGCGTTCTCTTCGAGCCCGGCGCTCTACGCGAAGCTGCCGTACGACTCGCGCAAGGACTTCATGCCGGTCTCGCTCGTGGGCATCTCGCCGCTCATCGCCGCGGTGAACGTCGACCTGCCGGTGAAGAACGGCAAGGAGCTCGTGGCCTACGCGAAGGCCAATCCCGGGAAGATCAGCTTCGGCTCGTCGGGCAACGGGGCGGCCGCGCACCTCACGACGGAATACTTCAAGTCGCTCACCGGCGTGGACATGGTGCACATCCCCTACAAGGGCACGGCGCCCGCGATGGCGGATCTGCTCGGCGGTCGGATCCAGCTTCTCTTCGATGCGCCCTCGGGAATCCTCCCCAACGGCAAGGCGGGGAAGATCCGCATGATCGGCATCTCCGCGGACCGGCGCCTCGCAGCCGCGCCGGAAGTCCCGACGTTCATCGAGCAGGGCTTCACGGGATTCACCGGCAGCACGTGGGCCGGCTTCCTCGCCCCCGCGGGCACGCCGCCCGAGATCGTGAAGAAGCTCTCCGCGGAAGTCGCAGCCGTGGTGCGGATGGAAGAGGTGAAGAAAGCCTTCGACGACCTGGGCATCGTGCCCGTCGGCAACACACCCGCCGAGTTCGACGCGTTCATCGTCGGCGAGATGGACAAGTGGGGCAAGGTGATCCGCGACGCGAAGGTGAAGGCCGAATAAAGGAGTCTGACCCCTTTATTGCGCGACGGTGCGGAAGCCCGCGGGGATGTCGTTGCGGTCCGGCGTGAAGAAGTTGCGGTACTTGGGGTGGGCGATGCGCGGGTGGGTCATGGCGCTCGCTCCCTTCAGCACCTGGCGCGTGTAGAACCAGGGTTCGGAGTAATCGCGATAGGGATGCGGCTCGAAGCCCGGGTACGGCGCGAACGCACTGGCGGTCCACTCCCACACCGAGCCCCACGTGAAGGTCGATGACGTGTGCTCGGCCAGTTCCCATTCCGCTTCGGTGGGCAGGCGCCGCCCCGCCCAACGGCACCACGCCAGCGCTTCCGGCAACGTGATATGGCAGACCGCCGCGTCGGGCTGCAGCGGGATCCATGATCCGAACGCCAGGCGCTGCCACGCACCGTCCTGCTTGCGGAGATAGCGCGGAACCGCGGCACCCTGCTCGAGGAACGGAAGGTAGCGCGCCCAGGTGAGCGGCGAGGCGTCGATCTCGAACGTCTCCACGATCACCGGCGCCATGCCTTGCTCGTTGTCGAATGCAAAGCCCGGGGCGTCCGCCTTGCGGCCCAGCACCCACGGGCGACCGGGGATCCAGAGCGTGCCCGTCACGGCGGCCAAAGGCGGTCCGGGAAGAGCCGCGTCACGCGGATCGGGAATGCCGAGCGCCTGCGCCATGTAGGCAACCGCTTCGCCGTGCATGTCCTCGTGCAGGAGCACGAGGCGGAAGAAGTAGAGGTCGGCGTCGGTCTCGGCCGCGGTGTCGAGCAGCGCCAGCGTGTCGGCGAGACCGGCCGCGAGATAGGCCTTCGTCTCCGCGGGGCTCGGCAATGGTAACGACCAGCGCGAATCGTGCGGGACGTTGCTGGAGTCGTAGAGGGCATCCGCGCCGGGAAGCCGCGACGCACTCCTCGCGCGATCCGGATTGCAGCGCACGCCCGCGCCACGCTCGACGTTGCGCGCGACCCACCAGTCCTGGAACCAGCCGACGTGGCCCAGCTCCCACAGCGGTGGATTTACCTGCGGCGACATGGGTATCGTGAGGTTGCTGGCGGCGAGCCGTTTCTCGAACGCGGCAAACAGGGCTAAGGTGCGGCTGCGGGACTGCTGCAGCGCCTCGCGCAGCCAGGCCCGCCCCGCGGTTCTCGCAAAGTGCCCCGGCGTTGCCTGCGTATCACCCAGCATCGAAGGAGGTCGATGGCCCACGAAAGATCGATCGTCATTGTGACTCCGGCCCTTGCCGATGCCAACAACGGCAACTGGCAGACGGCGTCGCGCTGGGCGCGGATGCTGGCACCCCGCTACAGGACGCGCATCGTGCAGCATTGGCCCGACGGCGGTGCCTCCGAGCGCGACGACGCGATGATCGCGTTGCATGCCGTGCGCTCGCTGGCCTCGATCAACACGTGGGCCGGAATCCGCGGGGAGCACGGGCTTGCGGTCGTGATGACGGGCACCGATCTCTACGGGCTCGATGGAATGGATCCCCTGTCGAAGGAGGCGCTGTCGCTGGCCCAGCACGTGGTCGTGCTGCAGGAGCTCGGCAAGGAGAGGTTGCCGCCCTCCGCGCGCGCAAAGGCCCGGGTGATCTTCCAGTCGGCCACGAAGCGGCCCACGCTCACCAAGCCCCACTCGCGCCTGCGGGCCGTGATGGTCGGGCACCTGCGCGACGTGAAGTCGCCCGAGACGCTCTTCGATGCCGCGCTTCAGCTGCGTGCGGAGCGCGACATCTTCATCGACCACATCGGCGAGGCACTCGATCCAAGCCTCGGCGCTCGCGCCCGTGCGACGGCCAAGGGCGCTCCGAACTACCGGTGGCTGGGCGGCCTGCCCCACGAAGAAGTGCGCCGGCGGATCCAGCGCGCGCACCTGCTCGTCCACACGAGCCGTGCCGAGGGTGGAGCGCATGTAGTCCACGAAGCGATTCGCTCCGGCACGCCGGTGCTCGCCTCGGACGTGGAGGGCAACATCGGGATGCTCGGTCCCGATTATTTCGGATACTTCCACCACGGAAGCGCGGCCCAGTTGGCCCTGATGCTCATCGCATGCCGCGACGAGCTGCACCGGACGCAAAGCGGTGCGCTGATGAAGCGGCTGCGCGAGCAATGCCACGAGCGCTCGCCGCTCTTCGATCCCGCCCGTGAGAAGGCGGCCGTGCTGAAGCTGGCCGCGGACCTGCTCGGCTCCCCGTAGCTTTTCCTTTTCGCCCGACCCGGGCTTGCATTCGGCCACGTGTTATAGTCAACTATAACACTAGGTCACCCAGGGAAAGCCGCACCGCCGATGGACGGAGAGTGGAACGACAGCCAGCCGATCTACCGGCAGCTCCGCGACCGGATCGTCGCCATGATCCTCGACGGCGCGTTGAACGAGGGCGACTCGCTGCCTTCCGTTCGCACCGTGTCGGCTGAATCCAGGGTGAACCCGCTCACCGTCATGAAGGGATACCAGCAGCTCGTGGACGAGGGGCTGGTGGAGACGAGGCGGGGGCTGGGCATGTTCGTGAACCAGGGCGCGCGCGGCCTGCTGCTGAAGAGCGAGCGCGAGGGGTTCCTGAAGGACGAATGGCCGCGGCTTCGCGAGCACATCGAGCGCCTCGGGCTCACGGTCGAGGATCTTCTCGCCCGCCCCGCCGCGAAGCGCCGCACCGGAAAGAAGGAGAGCTGATGTCCTGCATCGAGGCCCGCGGACTGCGGAAAACCTATGGCACCACCGCCGCGCTGGATGGCGTGGACCTTCGCGTCGAGGAGGGCCGCATCCTGGGCTTGATCGGCCCCAACGGCGCGGGCAAGACGACTGCGCTCAATGCGATCCTCGGCCTCACGCCGTGCCAGGGCGAGCTGAAGGTGCTCGGGCGCGATCCGTGGAAGGAGCGCGACGAGCTGATGCGCGAGGCGTGCTTCATCGCGGACGTGGCAGTGCTGCCGCGCTGGATCAAGGTCTCGCAGGCCGTGGACTACGTGGCCGGCGTGCATCCGCGCTTCGACCGCGCGAAGGCCGACGCCTTCCTCGCGAAGACGACGCTCCCGCGCGACAAGAAGGTGGGCAAGCTCTCGAAGGGCATGGTGACGCAGCTGCACCTCGCGCTCGTCATGGCCATCGACGCGAAGCTGCTGGTGCTGGACGAGCCCACGCTCGGCCTCGACATCCTCTTCCGCAAGCAGTTCTACGACTCGCTGCTGAACGACTACTTCGACGGCAAGCGCACCATCCTCGTGACCACTCACCAGGTGGAAGAGATCCAGCACGTCCTCACCGACGTGGCCTTCATCAACCGCGGCCGCATCGTGCTGGATTCCTCGATGGAAGCGTTCGAGGGGCGCTTCTCGGAAGTGATGGTGATGCCCGAGAACGCCGAAGCGGCGCGCGCGTTGTCGCCGCTGCACGAGCGGCAGGTCTTCGGCCGCAGCATCCTGCTCTACGACAACGCGAACCGGACGCGCCTGGCCGAGCTGGGCGAGGTGCGCACGCCGAGCATCGCGGATGTCTTCGTGGCTCTCATCGGCAACGACGCAGGCACCGCGCAACGGGTGGCGGCATGAACGCGCGCTCGACACTGGTTTGGTCCCTGCGACGCGAGCTCTGGGAGCACCGGTCCCTGTACATCGCGCCGCTGGTCGCGGCGGGCTTCGAGGTGCTGGCGTTCACCGCGCACATTGCCAAGCAGGCGGCACCGCTGCAGGGGCTCTCGCAGATGGATCCCGCTAAGCGGGCGTTCATCGTCGCGATGCCGTACAGCTTCTCCGCCTCGATGATCCTCTTCATCACCTTCATCGTCGCGCTGTTCTATTGCCTCGACGCCCTGTATGCCGAGCGGCGCGACCGCAGCATCCTCTTCTGGAAATCGATGCCGGTCTCGGACCGCATGACGGTGCTCTCGAAGTTCGTCGTGCCCATGGCGGTGCTCCCGGCCGTCGCATTCTGTGTCGCGCTGGCTACGCAGCTCCTGATCTTCGCCTCGAGCGGTGTCGTGCTCGCAGCGAAGGGCGTCGACGTCGGCGCGGTGTGGTCGTCGCTGCCGCTCGGGGAGATGACCGTGGTGATGGCCTATGGCCTCGTCGTGCACGCGCTCTGGTACGCGCCGATCTACGGCGCGCTGCTGTTCGTATCCGCGTGGGCGAAGAAGGCGCCGTTCCTCTGGGCCACGCTTCCGCTCTTCGGGGTCTTCCTGTTCGAGAGGATCGCGTTCGACAGCTCGTACGTCTATTCCTTCCTGAAGTACCGCGTCACCGGAGCGATCACCGAAGGATTCGTCCCGGGCGCCGGGAAGAGCATGGTGCTGTCGACCGCGCAGCTGGATCCCGTGCGGTTCGTCTCGAGCTACGGTCTCTGGGTCGGGCTCGCCCTTGCGGTGGCTTTCCTCGCGGTGGCGATCCGCATACGTCGCTCGCGCGAGCCGATCTGACGGAGACAACGATGAAGATGCTGAAAACCTGGATTCCCGTCTTCACGGGAATGACGTTCCTCTTCCGGAGAGTGATGTTCCCCTTCGCGGGGATCGCAATGGTCCTTTTCGCGCAATCGGCCCTGGCGAGCAACCTCATCGACGCGGCGTGGCTTGCGAAGAACCGCGAGACGGCCGGGGTGCTGCTGATCGACGCACAGCCGCCAAATCTCTACGCGAAGCAGCACATCCCCGGTGCGGTGAATGCGGACGTGTTCAGGCTGGCGAGCTTCGGCGTGCGCGACATGCCGCTCGCGGAGATCGAGAAGATGTTCCAGGCGATGGGCCTCACTCCCGGGAAGAAGGTCGTGATGTACGACCAGGGCGGCACGTGGTTCGCGACCCGGCTCTTCTTCTCGCTCACGTACTACGGATTCCCCGCGAAGGATCTCTTCATCCTCGACGGCGGGATCGCGAAGTGGCAGGCGCTCGGGCTTCCGGTCACGAAGGACGCGACGCCCGCACCCTCACCCGGCACCTTCCGCGTCACGAAGACCAACGAGGACGTGCGAGCGCGCATGCCGGAGTTGGTTGCGGCATCCGGCGATACCGGCGGCAAGGTGCTCGTCGATGCGCTCGGCCTCGACTATCACTACGGCGCCACGGGATTCTTCAACAAGGCGGGCCACATTCCGCACGCGGTGTCGCTGCCCTCCGAGGATCTCTTCAACGCCGACAAGACGTTCAAGTCGCCCGAGGAGATGAAGGCGATGCTCTCGCTCGTCGGAATCCGCTCCGACCAGGAGATCCAGGCGCACTGCGGCGGGGGCGGTGCGGCGAGCGTTCCGTACTTCGCCCTCAAGCACATCGTGGGCTATCCGAAGGTGAAGCTTTCGCTCGAATCGCAATTGGGCTGGTTGCAGGACGATCGCGACCTGCCGTTCTGGACCTACGGCGCGCCCGGGATGATGCGCGAGACGGATTGGCTGCAGGCGTGGGGCGGCAAGATGCTGCGCATGTACGGCATCGCGCGCGTGAGCGTCGTGGACGTGCGGCCCGCCGCGGCCTACAGCCAGGGGCACGTGCCGTTCGCGCTCAACGTTCCCGCGGAATCGTTCCGGGGCAACATCGGCGATCCGGTGAAGCTCGCGGAGATCCTCGGCGCGTCGGGCGTGGATCCTTCGCATGAAGCGGTCGTCGTCTCCAACGCCGGCGTGACCAAGGACGCGGCGCTCGCGTACGTGCTGCTCGAGCGGCTGGGGCAGAAGAAGGTCTCGATCTTCATGGAGTCGATGGACTCCATCGAATCGCTGGACCGCATGTCTCGTCGGGGCTTCGCGGTGACGAAGGACGTCTCACCGGTGCGGCCCGTCGTCTACACCGCAAAGACACAACCGGCTGCCGCGAATGCTTCCAGTGCGATCCCGAGAGTGTTCATCGCTTCGGGCTCGCAGGTTCCGGCCAAGGCGCCGGAAGGCAAGGTCGTGCATGTGCCGTACACGGAGCTGCTCAAGCCCGACGGCACGCCGAAGGAAGCGAAGGACATCTGGGCCGTCCTCACCAAGGCGGGCGTGCCGCGCTACGCCGAGCTCGTCGCTTTCTCCGACGATCCCGGCGAGGCAGCGGTCAACTACTACGTGCTGAAGCTGATGGGCTACCCGGCCGTGAAGATGCTCACGCCGGCGTGATCGGCTTGAACACGACCGACGGGGCGCTCCGTGTCGAGGGCCCGTGGTACGTGGCCTCGATGTTGTTGCCGTCGGGATCGAGCACGAACGCCGCGTAATAGCCGGGGTGGTAGTCCCGCGGCCCGGGCTTACCGTTGTCCTTGCCACCCGCCTTCAGCGCGTCGCGATGGAAGCGCTGCACCTCTTCCTGGCTCGCGGCCAGGAAAGCGATGTGGACGGGCAGGACCTTCACGGATGCATCGGCATCGATGAAGAGCTCGTCGGCATAGAAGTAGCCGTCGCCTTCGTGGACGATGTCGCCCTTGCCCAACGCTCCGAGCGCGGCCTTGTAGAAGGCGAGGCTCTTCGCGAGGTCCTTCACGTGGAGCTGCACGTGGTCGATCAAACGCCCCCGGTGGAATTCGACGCTCATTGGGGCACGTCCTGGATGAGGGCCATGATGTTGCCCTCGGTGTCCTTGAACCACGCGGCTTTGGCGCCGCCGCCCGTGGCGATGGAGTTCTCGGTCTTCATGCCGGGGACGTCGTACTCCTCGAACTTCACGCCGCGCTTCTTCAGCTCCGCCACTTCGCGCTCGAGGTTGTCCACCGACCAGAAAGCCTGGCTCGCGGCCGACGTGCCGGCGTTGGGCGTCGGATACATGAAGCACGCGGTGTGATCGCCGAATTCGTAGACCACGCCGCCGGCGCGCTCCTCTTTCGCCTTGAGGCCGACCTTCTCCTCGTAAAACTTGCGCGCGCGTGGAACGTCTTTCACGGGAATGTAGGAATACATCGGAGATTTCTGCAGCATTGCGGCCTCCACGGGGATGTCTCCCTATGAGGCTTCCATCGCGGCCTTGAGTTCCTCGCGATCCGTTACGGAGAGTGCCGGGCTGAAGTGCAGCACCGGTTCCACGAGCTCGGTGGATTCGAAGTAGGGACCGCGGCAGGCCATGTGCACGTAGCCGCCGGGCGAGAACATGCCCTCCTCGTAGAACACGAGGCGGATGCGCCAGGTGCCTTTCTCGATCGGCTCCTTGCAGTGGCGGCACTTGGCTTGTCCTGTCGGTGAGCGCTCCGCGCCATCGATGCGCTGCAAACGCGCGTGTGCGCTCGACGTTTTGGCCACGCGTTCCAGGGTCGCGCGATCGGGAAGGTCCGGCGCCGCCGTCTCGAGACCCGCGATCACCGCGTCCGGCCGCTTGAACGCCGCGCACAGCGGATGGAACCACTGCGTGGCCTCGCCCTCGCCGAAAGCATTGGGAACGCGCTCACCGAAGCGCAGCTCGCCCTTCGCGATGGCGATTCCGCAGCCGCGGCATTTGGATCGGCCCGTGGCGGCCGGTTCGAAGGTGTTTGGCATGGGCAGATTGTAAAGCGACCCAGCGCGGGCATTATCATGGCCATCCCAAACAGAGGGCTGGCCTCCATGACCCGGACGATCCTTGTCGCCATCGCTTTGCTGCCGGGCTTCGCCGAGGCCGCAGCCGATCCACCGCCGACGGACATGACGCGCATCTTCAACGAGTCGGTCGCGCGAATCCGTACGGACTACGTCGATGTCCCCAGCGATCAGAAGCTCATCGGCGGATGCGTCAGCGGCATGGTTGCAGCGCTCGACCGGTATTCCTCCTATATCGACAAGGAGAAGTACGACAACCTGCTCAACCCGAAACAGACAGGCGTCATCGGGATCGAGGTGCGGGACCGGGACGGGTTGATCGAGGTGCTGACGCCGTTCGAGGGGTCGGCTGCCGCACGCGGTGGAATTCTCGCCGGCGACGTCATCGTTCGCATCGACGCGAAACCCGTGACTGGTTTACCCCTCGACGAGATCATCCGCCTTCTCCGGGGTGACAAGGGCTCGCGGATCAAGATCGCGATCGTGCGCGAGGGCGAGGCGAAGGCCAGGGAGTTCGACCTGGAACGCGAGGCCTATTCCCCTCCCATCGCCGACGGCCGCCTGCTGGCCGGCAACATTGCCTACGTGCGCCTCGCCCGGTTCAGCCCGGATGCGATGACGCTGCTGGCCGACCAGTTGAAGAAGCTCGACAAGGAGGCCGGATCCAACGTTCGGGGCCTGGTCCTCGACCTCCGGGGTAACACGGGTGGCCTGCTTCCCGTGAGCATCGGGATCGCCGCCGCGTTCCTGCCCACCGATGCCCCCATCGCCGAGCTGCGGGGTCGGTCCAAGGATGTGCCGATGAGCCTTACCGCGAAGAAATCGAACTACGTTCGCGGCGCATTTGCCCCGAACCCGTATGAGGGTGTGAGCGAGCAGGTCCGGCAATCGGTCCCCCTCGTGGTGCTCGTCAACGGCTATACGTCCAGCGGCGCGGAGATCGTCGCGGGTGCCTTGCAGGACAACAAGCGCGCCATCGTCGTGGGTTCGAACACCGCGGGCATCGGGACGATCCAGACGCTCCTTCCCCTGGGCGGGAACGATGGAGTCCTCAAGCTCACGACGGCGCGCTATCTCACGCCCAAGCTCCGATCGTTCGACGGCAAGGGCCTCGTACCGGACATCGTGGTCGAAGGAGCGGATCGTCGTACGGGTGAACGCGACGCCGTGCTGGAACGCGCGCTGCAACAGCTCCCGCCTTTGAAGGCGGCGCAAACTGACTTATTTCCGAGGAGAGAACAATGAAAGCAGGATCGCTGGCTCGATGGGTTTCCACCCTCGCACTCGCCGCGCTGCTGGCCGCGCAGGGCGCGTCCGCCGCAGAGGTTCGCGTGATGATCTCGGCCGGGTTCTACGGCGCGTATTCGGAACTCGCCCCCGCGTTCGAGAAGGCGAGCGGCCACAAGCTCGTCACGACGCGCGGCCCGTCGATGGGTGATTCGCCCGAAGCCATTCCCGCGCGCATCGGCCGCGGTGAAGGCGTCGATGTCGTCATCATGGACGGCAAGGCGATCGACGATCTGGCGAAGAAGGGACAAGTGCAAGGCGATACCAAGGTTGCCTTCGCGCGCTCGCAGATTGGGATGGTGGTGAAAGCCGGCGCGGCGAAGCCGGACATCTCGACCGTGGATGCCTTCAAGAAGACTCTGCTTTCGGCCAAGTCCATCGCCTACTCGGACAGCAGCAGCGGCACTTACCTTTCCACCGTGCTGTTCCAGCAGCTCGGCGTGTGGGAGCAGATCCAGTCGAAGAGCCGCAAGGTGCGTGGGCCGCCCTCGGGGGAACCCGTCGCCGCGGTCGTTGCGCGCGGGGAGGCGGAGATCGGCTTCCAGCAGGTGAGCGAGCTGATGCACGTGCCGGGCATCGATTTGGTCGGCCCGATTCCCTCGGAGCTGCAATCGCGTGTCGCCTTCTCGGGCGTGCTCGCCAACTCGGTCGAGAACGCGGATGCGAGCCGCGCGCTGATCAAGTTCCTCTCGTCGCCGGAAGCGGCGGCGGCGATTACGAAGGCCGGGCTGGCACCCATGTCCGGACAGTAGCGACATGAGCGACCTCGACTTCCGGCACGACACCGATCGCACGCGATACGAAGAGGCGCCTGTCGCGTAGATGGACCTCGTCGGCGCCAATTCCTACCTCAGTGTGTAGGGTTTCGACCGAGCCGAAGAGGCAATCTGAGCGGGCGTTCTTGGGTCTCTCCGAAGATCTTATAAACATGACTTTCACCGCCGCCACAATAACTGTTCGGCAGACGTTAGAACTGCTGGACGGCCCTTTTCTGCCAGTTGCGAAAGGAGTGGCTGAAGACCGCTATGCGCTCTGGCTCGGATCCGGCATCTCGTTTGGACGCGTTCCTGGATTGCAGACAATCATCGGCAAGGTAATTGAATATTTGCGATCTCATATCGACCCAGCCGATACAGCATGTCCGTTCAGAAGCGCCCTCGATCGCGCACTAAACCTCGCCTCGCCAACAGCACCGGAACGGGCTCGCTTTGATATCTCTGTTCCGTTCTCGGCCTGGCCAGACACGGACGCGATAGTCAGGCGACTGTCCACAAACTACGCGCGGTTTCTAGATACTCTTGTCGATGGAAAGGACGAAGACTTCCTACTTTGGGAGGCAGCAGATGTTCGCTCGACGTATGCGAATCCGTCCCTAGAGCCGGACGTCGAGCACCTTTGTGTTGCCATTCTGATTCTCGAGGGCGTCGCCTCGACCGTGGCAAGTGCGAACTGGGATGGTCTCTTGGAGAGGGCTTTGACCAAGCTATATCCCTCCACAAACGTGCTGGTTGTATGCGTGAAGTTCACCGACTTGCGCACACCGGCTCTCCGAAGCACCCTATACAAATTTCACGGATGTGCGGTCAAAGCAACAGCGAATGAGGGCGAGTACAGGCGATTTCTCGTCGCTCGTCAGTCACAGATTAATGGATGGCTCAGTCTCCCCGATAACTTGGGAGTGGTGGATGCTCTCGGCTCACTCATTGGATCGAAGCCAACGCTGATGATGGGTCTGTCGGCGCAGGATGCAAACATTCAGTCTCTCTTTGCAAACTCAGAGGCGAGGACGGCATGGCCCTGGCCAGGAGATCGGCCCAGCTTCGTGTTTTCAGAAGATCAGGTCGGCACCGATCAGATTGGGCTGCTTCAGAACGTCTATCGAGCTACGTTCAACGCCACCAATCGACAAGCAATTGTTGAAGGATCGTTGCTGAGAGCGTACGCAAGACAGCTGCTACCCGCCGTCGTCCTCCACGCACTTACGTCGAAAGTCATCGCACTGATCGACTTATTACCCGGCCTCATCGACCCCGCGGGCAGGGGAATGCTTAAGGAAGGGGCCATCACCCTTCGAAATGCCGCCGCATCTGGCGCCGACGGTCTTGACCGGCTCGCGTATGTGAACGCCCTGATCAACTATGTTTCCTATTTTCTCGCGCTATTTAGAAATGGGACGGGCGTCGGCGTTGACGCGTACGAACCGGCTCTTCCCGTCCCGATTCAGTCTCTTGCGGCCTATCCAGGGCTCAATGCATCTGGATTTCGCGAATGTTCGATTGCGATTGGACTATTGGGTTTGGGTGTTCTAAAGGGCTGGTGGTCTTTGGCTCTCTCGAAAACTACGGACATCGCTGCGGGCGTCTTGACCATCTCGAATGGGCGACGTACATGCAGAGTGCTCCTTACGGCAAATAGTCACTCCGCACTCACGCTAGTTAGGAGTGGTCACGTCGAAGACGCACCAGATGTGGTGGTAATACAAGCAGGCGAGCTTGCCTCTTCCTATGCGCGAACCCCGCGAACGCCACCAGGACGGACGGGGAAAGCCGGTGCACAGGACGTCAGTATCGCCAGCATATTCTCTGCTGCGAGCAGCATCGATGAGCTAGCCCAGAGGTTCCGCATGCAGGTGTCGATGTGAATGCGCCTCGCTCGATGGGCGAGATTGCCGAGGCTCTGGCCCCAGCGGGGTTCAAGGCATTAGCTACGCCAATCAACATCTCAGGGTTAGAGTTTCCGTTCGCCGCTGTCTTTATTGGAACAAGGGTATCGAGCGAAGTTGTTGTGATCGCGGACACAGCTTTCGAGCAAGGAGCCAGTATCTTGAGAAACGTCGAGGGACTGGCGCGCGCCTTAGACGTTTCCCAATCGAAACGCCCAATTACGCTGCTGCTGGTCGGGCCAAGACCAATGGATAGAGTGGTTGAGGCCATGGCTAGGCTCTGCCGCGTGCTGTTTGTCGCGAGTCTTGAACCAGACGAGATTCAACGGTCTCTCGCCGTGCTTCTCCCGCTTAACGTGCCCGCATCGTCAGGGAAGCTTGCCGACTCGCTCAAGGAAGTGCGAAACGTCGCTGAAGGTCTTGGAGCTCCCTTCTCTGACCTAGTCATGAGGGCTCCGCAAGGGGCCAGCGCGGTGAGCGAGGGGTTGCACAAGCTTATCGATTCGAGCCTCGATGAGCCGAGAGACAGCGGAATGGCTTCGACATGAGTTCAGCTCGACTCAAGTCATTGTCCATAACGAACTTTCGGAGCATCCGAGGAACCATAAACGTCCCCCTCGATGCGCCAGTTGTGCTGATACACGGACAGAATGGAACGGGGAAAACTAGCCTTCTATCTGCACTCGAGTTGGCACTCACCGGGCGAGTTCAATCGTTTCAACGAATTGACGTCAACTACGCTGCACATCTAATACACAAAGAGGCACAAAGCGCTTCGGTCAAAGCTGCTTGCGAGAACTACGGCAACGACACCCAATGGGGTGTTGCGACGATCGACAGCGATGGGATCACTGCGACTCCCTTGCTATCGAGCGATGACTCCCACCACTACGGGGAGCGCTGCTTTCTAGCTCAGGCCACCTTGGGTCGATTGTTGGAACTATACGAGGGAGGCAGCGCGCGCCAGTCGGAAACGCCCTTAACAAGGTTCGTGAAGGACCTGCTTGGACTCGATCACCTCGACGCCCTGATCGACGGCCTTCATGACGCGGGAGACGTGCGCAGGCTCAAGGGTACGGTTCCCCGGTACTGGGAAGTGCGCGAGGACATTCCGGAGATTGGGAAACGGTCGGTCGCCAGTCAGAAGGAGTTGGCCGAGCTCAGGGTGCGAATGGCGGCTTTCAGAACGTCCCTAGATCCGATCCTTGTGGGGATGGCCATTTCAGTTCCGGCCGAGATGCCGCTTGAGGAACTTGCTCGCCTTCTAGGTTCGGCCAACGAAGATGCGCCTCTCCAGGAGCTTGCCGGCCTTCAGCGGGAAGTATCTTCGGCGCGCGAGCAGTGGAACGTCCTAGTTCCAACCGACTCGCAAGCGGAGATCGTCGCGCTGGAAGTCGAGGCGAAGCGCACTGAAGCGCGCTTCAGGGAGTGGGAACTGGGTCCAGGTCGCGAAGTCGAGGCCTTGAAGACTAAGGTTCGGTCGGTTCTGCCCTCGATAGAGCATTCTGACCTCATAAGCACTCCATGGCACCTCTCATGGGCCAGTGTGGTTAGGAGGGAAATGGAGGAGCGCGCGTCGGCCCTATCGCAGTCGAAAGGTCTTGATGAACGCATTGCGCAATTGGCCCAAGAGATTGCGCAGGCGAAGGCCCGCGACCAAGCGCTTGAGGGGCAACTAAATCAGCTTGCCATCAGCAGCGGGCCGTTGGCTCAGTCCTTGAGTGAGATTCTTACTCACATTCAATCCGATGAGTGCCCGGTATGCATGCGTGATTTCAAGGAGAAATCGGATCTGCCGCTCCATGCCTTCGTGGCGAATCGCGTTGCAGCTCTCTCAGAGAACGCCAGCCGAATTCAGGAGATTTCGCGAGCGCGCGCACTCTCCCGCTCAGCGTCGTCCGCTCTTGACCGCGAGCTCGCTGCACTCTCGTCCCGACAGCTCAATCAGAGCGCCACGGACACGCTGAAGTCGGTGCAAGCCACGTTCGCCGAATTGCTCTCGGCCTTGGCGGGGATAGGCACCATAGCAGCTGAAGGAACAGCTATCGGTGAGGCGGCACTGGTAGCCGCAAGGCGCCTTTCCGAGCGACGCCACCGCGACCAGATGGCCACTGCAATTCGTAGCGTGGTGGATCGAGTCGGGGCCCTATTAGGACTTCAGGAGCTGGGGGCGTCGGAGACCATTGATGCGGCCTTGGGGAGATTTGACGCCGTGATTTCTGCACGGAAGCAGCGTCTTCTACGTTCCCAGCAAGATCGGCGAGAGGCGTCGAGATTGGTAAGTAATTTGACCGATCTGCGTGATCGGGCAGGTCGGCTTGAGTTGGAAGTCGCACAGTTTGAGCAACGGCTGACTCGATTGATTGCCTCGAAGCACAATGCAGATGCTGCGGTTGAAAGTGCAAAGGCTCTCGCCCGAGGGGCACGTGAGACTAAGGCGAACATCGTGCGTCGCGTTTTTAATGAATCTCTAAACACGCTGTGGAAGGACTTGTTCGTGCGACTGGCACCAGAAGAACCCTTTGTGCCCAGTTTTGCAGTACCCCCGGACGCATCGGGTTCCGTTGAGGCCATCCTCGAGACGCGTTATCGAAACGGAGGCATCGGCGGCAATCCGAGAGAGATGTTGAGCGCCGGCAACCTCAATACGGCGGCACTTACTCTCTTTCTCGCTCTACATCTCTCAGTCGATGCCCATCTCCCGTGGTTGGTCATTGACGATCCCGTTCAAAGCATGGATGAGGTACACATCGCGCAGTTCGCGGCTCTGCTGAGAACTCTATCGAAGCAGCACGGCCGCCAAGTCGTCATCGCTGTTCATGAAAAGCCCTTGTTTGATTACTTGAGCCTGGAGTTGAGTCCCGCATTTCAGAACGATCGCTTGATCACTATCGAGCTTGCCCGGAATGCGAGCGGGGAGACGGTCTTAAAATATGAGCCAATTGTGTGGCACAGGGATTCTTGGCTCACCGCAGCATGAAAAGGCTCCGCCGAAAGGGGGGCTTATTGTGACGCTAGAGGCTGGGTCCCCGACTAAACCCTCGTGGGTGACATCTCCCGGATCGCAATAGCGACTTTCGACGATGTCACACATCCACGTCACCCATGCCGCCCATTCACTGGACATGCAGCCAACCTTGTCCTCCTTCGGCAGTTCGGCAGCCATCACATCGGTCGTGAGCATCAGGCCGGCAGCGGACGCATTTTCGAAAAGCAAAGCGCGTGACTTTAGTGGGCGGGAAGCAGCAGCGGCCATCGCGAAGGCGGCGTGGACACTGATGTAGCGTGTCCGGTTTGCGGGACGGATTGCGTTTGTATGGTTACCCCACCTGTGGAGTAACCAGCCATGTGCCCTCATCCCGCCCTCCTGCTGCTGCCGCTCCTCCTCGGCGCCTGCGCCGCGACGCCATTCACGGCGCCTAACGCCTCGGGCAAGGGGGCCGGCGACGTGACCCGCCTCGTCGCCGCCTCCGAGACGAAGCTCTTCGCCTGCAACATCCTCGAGGTGCGGGGCGTGCGCGGCTCCACCGGCGTCGAGCTGGGCGCCACCCGGTCGGAAGTGACGCTGCTGCCCGGCCACTACGACGTGACGCTCTTCTGTTCCAACGGGCAGCACTCCATAAAGCCTCGGGTGCAGGTCAACGCGCTGGGAGGCAAGGGCTACCGGCTCGCCGGATACCTGGTCGACGATTCGATCACGATCTTCCACATGAAGATGGCGGTGAGGGTGGCAGAGCTGCCCTGACGGGCCGTCTTGACGGCGGTCATGCAGGCGCGCTCCCTTTCGGAGATACTGCCGTCATAACGGCGAACAAGAAAGGGAGAGCCCGCATGAGCGTCATCCTCAGCATGTTCGAAGCCACGCAGGGAACGCGTCACGAAGCAGGCACCACCATCTTCTCGCGAGGTGATGCGGGCAACATCATGTACGTGATCCTGGAAGGCCAGGTGGACCTGAGGATCACCGACGGCATCCTCGAGACCCTGGGGCCCGGCGAACCCTTCGGGGAGATGTCCCTCATCGACAGCGAGCCGCGCGTGGCGAGTGCCGTCACCCGCACGCCCTGCAGGCTGATGTCGATCACCGAGCGCCAGTTCCTGGACCTGATCCACGACACGCCCTACTTCGGGCTCGAGGTCATGAAGGTGATGGCGAAGCGGCTGCGACGGATGAACGCGAACGCGGGCTCTGCGTAGCCCCCTTATTTTAGTTTTTGTCGAAAATCTAAAATAGCGACGTTCCTTGTTTTAGGTCGAGGCCGCCGCGCCGTACAAAGAAAAAGCCCCGCCGAAGCGGGGCTTTTTGTTGGACTCGCTGGATCCCCGATTGAACCCTCGGGGATGACGTCCCTGTGAAGGGACGACGGCGAATTACATGTCCATGTCGCCCATGCCACCCATGCCGCCGCCCATGCCGCCGGGGCCGCCGCCTTTGTCTTCCTTCGGCAGCTCGGCAACCATCGCGTCGGTCGTGAGCATCAGGCCGGCAACGGAGGCTGCGTTCTGGAGAGCGAAGCGCGTGACTTTGGTGGGATCGAGAACGCCCATCTTCACCATGTCGCCGTACTCGCCCGTCTGGGCGTTGTAGCCGAAGTTGCCCTTGCCTTCGGCAACTTTCGCCACCACAACCGACGGCTCGTCGCCGGCGTTGCGGGCGATTTCGCGAAGCGGCTGCTCGATGGCGCGCAGGATGATCTTGATGCCGGCATCCTGCTCGGGGTTGTCGCCCTTCACCTTGGAGATGGCTTCGCGCGTACGCAGCAGCGCAACGCCGCCGCCCGCCACGATGCCTTCTTCAACGGCGGCACGCGTGGCGTGCAGCGCGTCTTCGACGCGGGCCTTCTTCTCTTTCATCTCGACTTCGGTCGCCGCGCCGACTTTGATGACCGCAACGCCGCCGGCCAGCTTGGCCACGCGCTCCTGCAGCTTCTCTTTGTCGTAGTCGCTGGTGGCTTCCTCGATCTGGGCGCGGATCTGCTCCACGCGCGACTTGATGCCTTCCGGCTTGCCGGCACCGTCGATGATCGTGGTGTTTTCCTTGCCCACTTCGATGCGCTTGGCTTTGCCCAGGTCCTTCAGCGTCGTGTTCTCGAGCTTCAGGCCCAGCTCTTCGGCGATGACCGTGCCGCCCGTGAGGATGGCGATGTCTTCGAGCATGGCTTTGCGACGATCGCCGAAGCCCGGGGCTTTGACAGCCGTCGTCTTCAGGATGCCGCGCAGGTTGTTCACGACCAGGGTCGCGAGGGCTTCGCCATCGACGTCTTCCGCGATGATCAGCAGGGGACGGCCGGCTTTCGCAACTTGCTCGAGTACCGGCAGCAGGTCACGGATGTTGGAGATCTTCTTGTCGTGCAGGAGCACGAGCGGATCTTCCAGCAGGGCGACTTGCTTCTCGGGGTTGTTGATGAAGTACGGGGAGATGTAGCCGCGGTCGAACTGCATGCCTTCGACGACTTCCAGCTCGTCTTCCAGGCCCTTGCCGTCTTCCACGGTGATGACGCCTTCCTTGCCGACTTTATCCATCGCCTCGGCGATACGGTCGCCGATCGAGGCATCGGAGTTCGCCGAGATCATGCCGACCTGGGCGATTTCCTTGTTGTCCTTGCAGGGAACGCTGTTCTTCTTGAGCTGCTCGACGGAGGCGGCAACGGCTTTGTCGATGCCACGCTTGATGTCCATCGGGTTCATGCCGGCGGCGACGTACTTCATGCCTTCGGCGATGATGGCCTGCGCGAGCACGGTCGCGGTGGTGGTGCCGTCACCGGCGACGTCGGAAGTCTTCGAAGCGACTTCCTTCACCATCTGCGCGCCCATGTTCTCGAACTTGTCCTTCAGCTCGATTTCCTTCGCGACCGACACGCCGTCCTTGGTGACGGTGGGGGCGCCGAAGGAGCGCTCGAGAACGACGTTGCGGCCTTTCGGGCCCAGGGTCACTTTGACCGCGTCGGCCAGCACGTTCACGCCGACGATCATGCGGTTGCGTGCGGCTTCCTTGAATTTGACGTCTTTGGCTGCCATGGGTAATTCCTTTCGAGTGCGTGGATTCGGTGGGCCGTGTTAGTTCACGACGGCCATGATGTCTTCCTCGCGCATCACGAGCAGATCGTCACCGTCGACCTTGACGGTGGTGCCCGAGTATTTGCCGAAGAGGACCTTGTCGCCGACTTTGACGTCGACGGCGGTGATCTTGCCGTCGTCGTTCTTCTTGCCGGGACCGACGGCCAGCACTTCGCCCTGGTCGGGCTTCTCGGCGGCGGTGTCGGGGATGACGATGCCGGAAGCGGTCTTCCGCTCTTCTTCCAGGCGCTTGACGATCACTCGGTCGTGCAACGGACGCAATTTCATGAGTTATCTCCTCAGCTAGGTCTCGACTTGCGATGGGGGAGGCCGCTGAAAGCAGCCTCGAAGGTAATCAGGGGGGCTTAGCACTCACCCGATACGAGTGCTAATAATAGGCCTGAACCATGAAGGTTTCAAGGTCGCCGGCCGAATTACATGGCCCCTTCCGAGGTGAGTACCTGCTCACCCCCTCTGCGGCACCGGAACTTGTGCCGCCGGACGGCGATCCCTAAGGTATGAACCCCGCCCGCGCCGCCATCGCCGTCGCCGTCCTGCTGGCCGTGGCCGGAGTCGGCTACTTCTTCTTCTGGCCCTGGTACGCGCAGTCCCCAGCTCCCCAAGCTTCCGCCCCCGCCGCTTCCGCGCCGCCAGCGGCGCCGACCGGTCCGCGCTATCCCCTGCCCGCGGAGCCGGCGCGCGAGCTTCCACCCCTGAACGAGAGCGACGCCCGGCTCACCGAAGCGATCGCGAGCCTGATCGGGCTCGATGCGTTCGGCCGCGTGCTCAATCCGGAGAGCTTGGTGCGCAACCTCGTGGCCACCATCGACAACCTCCCGCGCGAGACAGTGGCGCAGCGCCTGAACCCGATGAAGCCGGTGCCGAGCGTCTCGGTCACGCAGGGCACGGGCGACACACTGGCCTTCGCGCCGGCCAACGACAGCCGCTATGCGATGCACGTGCGCCTGCTGGAGTCGGTGGATACCGCGAAGCTGGTGGCGGCCTATCGCCACTTCTATCCGCTCTTCCAGCAGGCATACGTGGACCTCGGCTATCCGAACCGCTACTTCAACGACCGGCTGGTGGAGGTGATCGACCACTTGCTGGAGACGCCGGATCCGAAAGGACCGATCCGCCTCGTGCAGCCGAAGGTGCTGCTGGAGTTCGCGGACCCGGCGCTCGAAGAGGCGTCCTTCGGGCAGAAGGCGATGCTGCGATTGGGATCGGGTAACCGGGCGCGCGTGAAGGCGAAGCTGCGCGAGATCCGCGCGGCCGTCACCGGACTACAGCCCGGCGAAACTCCGCCCACGCCGCGTTAACGGCCGTCCTACAAGGAAATCCACCCGCTTCCGGCTTACCCCGCGCGTGCCGCGGCCGATAGTCAGTCATCGACCGTACTTCGGGAGTGGCCATGAGAATCGAGATCGAACAAGGCACGCTGGAATACTGGTACCTGTGGTCCGCGATCGGGTTCTACTACCCGCGCATCGTCGCCAACACGCTGGGCGCGCACGCGTAGGTCTAGCCGATCACCTGGCTCAGCTGGGCGGGATCGAAGGGCTTCGTGAGGTGATCGTCGAAGCCCGACGCGAGGGCATGCTCGCGATGCTCCACCTGCCCGTAGCCCGTGAGCGCGAGGATGCGCGCGGATTTCGTCTCCGGCATCTCTCGCATCTTGCGCGCGAGCGAATAGCCATCCATCTCCGGCAACCCGATGTCGAGGAAGACCACGTCGGGCACGAACGCCTTGGCCTTCACCAGCGCCTCGCGCGCGCTGAACGCGGCTACGACCTGGTGGCCCGACTGCTCCAGCAGCACGGCCAATGCCTCGGCCGAATCGCGGCTGTCGTCCACCACGAGGATCTTGCGGGGCACGAACGCGGGACGCGCCGGCGCTGATCCGGGGCTCGCCTCGGCGGGCGTCTTCATCAGCGGAAGAAGCACCTCGAATCGGCTTCCCTGGCCCTGGCCCGCGCTACTCGCCTTCACGCTGCCGCCGTGCATCGCCACCAGCCGGCGCACGAGTGCCAGGCCCACGCCGAGGCCGCCGCGCGTGCGCTCGAGCGTACGGTCGCCCTGAGCGAAGAGCTCGAAGACGTGGGGCAGCAGGTCGCTCGCCATGCCGATGCCGGTGTCCTCGACGACGATCGCCACTTCATCGCCGCGGCGCTCGCCGCGCAGCGTGATGTGCCCCCCGGGCGGCGTGAATTTCGCCGCGTTGTTGAGGAGGTTGCCGATCACCTGGGTGAGCCGCACGGCGTCGGCGTGGATCCAGAGCGGCTCGTCCGCGAGGCTCACGGTCACCTGCAGCCCGTTCGCATCGATCGCCGGGCGCGCCATCTCGAGGGCGGCGTGCACCACCGCTTCCAGCCGCACGGGCGCGATCTGCAGCGCGATCTTGCCCTGCGTGATGCGCGAGACGTCGAGCAGGTCGTCCACCAGCCGCGCGAGGTGCGAGACCTGCCGGCCGATCATCTCGCGCGCCTTGGCGTGCATCTCGGTCCGCTCGGAAGGCGCGATGCGCAGGATCTCGACGGCGTTGCGGATCGGGCCCAGGGGATTCCTCAACTCGTGCGCCAGCATCGCGAGGAACTCGTCCTTGCGATGGTCCAGCGCGAGCAGCGCCGCCTCGGCGTTCTTGCGCTCGGTGATGTCCTGCGCGACGCCGGCCACGCGCCGCTCGGTTCCCGCGTTGCGCATCGGGAAACCGCGCACGGCGATCCAGCGCTCCGATTTGTCGGGCCGGCGAATGCGGTATTCCTCGTTGTACGTCCCCATGTCGACCAGCTGCCGTGTCGAAGCGAGCGCGCCTTTCCGGTCATCCGGATGGATCGCGTCCAGCCACACATCGATGTCGCCCATCACGTCGGTGACCGTACGGCCCCACATGGTTTCGAACGCGGGGCTCACGTAGTCGAACTTCATCTCGACCGGATCGAGGATCCAGAAGACGTCGCCGATGCTCTCCGACATCTCGCGGAAGCGCGACTCCGCCTGGTGCAGCCGCTTCTCCGCGCGGCGCATGCGAAGCAGGGCGCGGGCGTTGGCCACCAGCTCCTCGGGCTCCACGGGCTCCGCGAGATAGGCATCGGCGCCCGCCTCGAGGGCCAGCACCTTGTGATGCGCGTCCACGTGCGTGGCCGAGGTCTGCAGCACCGCGACGTCGGCGACATCGGGGTCGGCGCGAATGCGCAGCACTACATGGCGGCCGTTGAGATCGGGCAGGCGCACGTCCAGCACCATCAGCTCGGGCCGCCGCTCCTTCAGCAGGCGAATCGCTTCGTAGCCGGTGCCGGCCTCGATGACCTCGAAGCCGGCAAGCTGCAGGATCCGGCTCTTCGCATAGCGGCCGCCCTCGTTGTCATCGACCACGAGGACGAGGGCGCCGTCGCTGTCGTGGGCGATCGTCATGCGGCCATCGCCTTCTCGAGCGCTTCACGGGAGAGCTCGTTCTTCGAGATGATCGCCTTCACGCGCGGCGCGAGGCGGGCGCGGTCGGCGGCCGGCAGATCGCGCGCGGTGACGATCACCACGGGAATGTCGGCGGTCTTCGGATCGGCCTTCAGGCGATCGAGCACCTCTTCGCCCTGCAGGCCCGGCATGTTGAGGTCGAGGAAGATCCAGCGCGGCTTCCAGCGCTCTGCGAGCTCCACGCCGCGCAGGCCGTCGCTGGCCTCTTCCACGCGGGAGTCGGTGTTGAGGAGCTTCCGCAGGACGTAGCGCGCGGCCTCGTCGTCGTCGATGATCAGCACCGGCGAGTTGTCGCGCCGCGCCTGCAGCAGGCGCTCGAGGACGGCGGTCACTTCGCCGATCTCGTAGGGCGTCGACACATGCCAATCCGCGCCGGCTTCGATGGCGCGAGACCGGTCGGCCGCCGCGCTCGCGACGAGCACCGGGACCGGAACCGCGCCCGGGCCCTTCAGGTCACGAAGCCAACGAGATCCGGTATGCAGCTCAGCGCCTGATTCGCCCACGATCACCACGGCCGCAGGACGCACGCTCTGCATCACGTCCTGTGCCTCGGCGACCGAAGGCACGCAGAAGGGCTCGTAGCCCGTCGACTTCAGTGCGACCTCGAGGCTCGCCCGGAGGCGCGCATCGGGCTCCACCACGAGGATGAATCCCTGCGATCCGCCTTCCTTCGGGGCCGCGGGGCTCGTTCCGCCATGCGCGGAAGGCACGAGGATGGGCAAGGTCGCCGCGAACACCGACCCCTTGCCCAGCGTGCTGTCGACGCTCACCGACCCACCCAGCAGCGCGGCGAGCTTGCGGCAGAGCGGCAGGCCCAGGCCCGTGCCCTTGGTCTTGCCCTGCAAGGCACCGGGGATCTGCAGGAACTCCTCGAAGATCGCTTCCTTGTGCTCGGGGGCGATGCCGATGCCTGTGTCCGCGACGGAGAATTCCACCGTGCGGCCATCGGACGAAAGGTGTGCGCTCACGGTGACGCGGCCGTGCTCGGTGTACTTGAGCGCGTTGGAGATGAAGTTGCGGAGGATCTGCGCGACCTTGCCCTCGTCGGTGCGAAGCACGGGGATGTCGCCGGGGATCTCGAACACGAGGTCCACGGCCGGGGTGATCAGCGGGCGCATCATGCCGCGCAACGTGCTGAAGAGATCCGCCGCGGTGAATTCGGTGGGCCGCACGTCGATCTTGCCCGACTCGATCTTGGCGATGTCCAGCAGGTCGTTCACGAGATCGGTGAGGTCGTCGACGGCGCGCGCGATGAAGCGCACCTGCGTCTCCTGCTCCGACTCGAGCGGCCCATCGGCGTGCGAGATGAGCAGCTTGCAGAGTGCCCGCACCGAGGAGAGCGGCGTGCGGAACTCGTGGCTCATGTTGGAGAGGAAGCGCGTCTTGGATTCGTCGGCTTTCCGCAGGGAATCCGCCTTCTCGTCCAGCTCCGCGTAGAGCGCCATCACGCCGCGGTTGGTGTCTTCCAGCTCGCGGGCCATCTGCTGCACTTCCTCGCGGTGGCGGGCGAGGTCGGCGAGCGCCTGCATCAGCTCGCGGTTCTGCGCCTGCAGCTCCACGATCGTGTCGGGCGCGGTGAGGTGCGGCAGCTGCGTGGCGATACGCCCCAGGTCGCCGCGGCCCTGCTGCGCCGGGGGCAGGCGCTTGGTCAGGGTGACCGTCGTGCCGCTTCCCGCCTGCGTGTCGATTTGCATCGAGTCCATCAGGCGCCGCGCGCCCACGAGACCCAGGCCCATGCCCGTCTCCGACACGTAGCGCCCGGCGAGGATCTCCTCGAGGTTCGGGATTCCGCCCCCCGTGTCGATCACGCGCGCGACGAAGTGCTGCGCGCCGTCCACGTCCTCGATGCCGAATTCAACGCGACCGCCACTGGCGTAGCGGATGGCGTTGCGCGCGATCTCCGAGACGGATGTTGCAATGGCGATCTGGTCGGTGTGCGGGTAGGAAAGCGCCTCGGCAAGCTGGCGCGCGCGCTGGCGGGCGGCCACGAGATCCGAGGGTTGGCGAAGCGCGACGGTGAGGATGCGGATGGCCATGGATCAGCGCCCGGCGCGCAGGACGGCGACGGTGACATCGTCGCGGCCGCGCGTGAAATCCCGATAGAGCACGGCGGCGATCAGCGCCGGGTGGCGTTCGACGAGGCCGGGGTAGTCGTCGAGATTCCATTGCGTCTCGAGGCCGTCCGAATGCATGACGAGCAGCGCGCCCTCGGGCCAGGGGTACGGGGTCGCCCGGGAGCTGTGGATCTTGTGGCCCACGATGCCGTTGTGGGACATCATCTGCTTGCGCGGGCCCTCGCCGACGATGGAGCCGGAGATGTTGCCGGCACCCGCGTAGACGATCTCCCGCTTCGCGAAATCGCAGCGCGCCACCGCCATCGCGGCACCGCGCGTGGAGCGCAAGGCCGCATGGGCCGTGTCGAGGAGGCGCGTCGCGGAGTCGGCCGGATATTTCATCAGGACCTCGATCGCCGCCTCCGACGCATCATGAGCCTGCAAGCCATGGCCCAGCCCATCGGCCACGACGAGGGTCACGCCTTCGGGGTGCGATGCGATGCCCCACGAGTCGCCGCAGACTTCCTCGCCCTTCATCGGGATGCATACGGCACCGACGTTGCAGGACCCGGACTCTTCCTTCCGCGCGCCGGACCACATGGCCATGCGCACGATCGTGCCCTTGCGGTCGCGGCTGTAGGCGTCGAACTCGTCGGAAAGGCGGCGCATCGCGCCCAGGCCCGTGCCCTGCGTACCGGAGGAGGAGACCCCGTCGGCGCTGCTGTGCGCCCAATCACGGATGCCCGGACCGCTGTCCAGCGCGAGGACCTCGACACCCTTCAGTCCCTCGCTGGCGAGGCTGCGGATCAGCAGCGAGCCTTCGCCCGCGTGCTTGAGGATGTTGGTCGCGGCTTCCGTGAGCACGAGGTTGCCGCGGCCGGCGCGCGTCTCGTCGAAGCCGCCGTCGTGCATGAGGCTGCCGAGGGCCGTGCGCGCCTGCGCGACATGGCTCGGATCCGCGATCGGGAATTGGGCTTGCCAGCGCATCAGAACGGCTTCCAGCGCGTGATCGTCACGCGCGTGCCCTTGCCGGGCTCGGACTGGATGTCGAATTCGTCGGAAAGGCTGCGCGCGCCCGTGAGGCCGAGCCCCAGCCCGCCGCCCGACGTATAGCCCGGCGTGAGCGCGAGGCGCATGTCGGCGATTCCCGGTCCCTGGTCGGTGAAGACGAGGCGGACGCCGCGGCGCGTCCCGTTCTGCACCGTATCGACCAGCGCCTCGCCGCCCCCGCCGTACGTGATGGTGTTGCGGCCGAGCTCGCTGGCCGCGGTGATGACCTTGGTCTGGTCGACAAGGCTCAAGCCCACGCGCACGGCGTGCTCGCGCGTGAGCTGCCTCAGGCGCACGACATCCTCGCCGGTCTTGAGCGGAAGCTTGTCGCTTTGGACGGTGGTGACGTCGGCCATTGGCTCGGACGCCCTGGGACGCGTTACGAGGTCGCGTCTTGCAGGAGCGCCATTCCCTTCTCGACGTTGAGCGCCGTGCGCACGCCTTCGAGCACGAGGCCCAGCTCCACCAGCGTGATCGCGACCGCGGGCTGCATGCCCACGACGACGGTCTGCGCGTCGAGCACGCGCGACATCGCCGCGATGTTGCCGATCATGCGGCCGATGAACGAGTCCACGACGTCGAGCGACGAGATGTCGATCAGCACGCCGCGCGCGCGGTCGGACACGATGCGCGAGGTGAGGTCGTCCTGGAGCGTGAGGGCGAGCTGGTCGTGCATGTCCACCTGGATGCTCACCAGGAGGATGCGGCCCATCCGGAGGATCGGGATGCGCTCCATGGCGTCAGCTCGCTGCGCCGGCTCCTTCCGGATTCTTCACCGCGCCCTTTCCCTTGGTGATCGAGGCGCCGGTGCGCTGGAGTGCCACGCGGAATGCATCCGCGAGGCTGGCCTTGGTGGTGACGGCGGTGAGGTCCACGCCCAGGTGCACGATGGTCTGCGCGATCTGGGGGCGGATGCCGCTGATGATGCAGTCGGCGCCCATGAGGCGAGCGGCCGCGACGGTCTTCATCAAGTGCTGCGCCACGAGCGTATCCACCGTGGGCACGCCCGTGATGTCGATGATCGCGATCGAGGCACCCGACTCCACGATCTTCTGCAGCAGGCTCTCCATCACGACCTGCGTGCGGTTGCTGTCCAGCGTGCCGATGAGCGGGAGTGCCAGGATGTCGTCCCACAGCTCCACCACCGGCGTCGAGAGCTCGAGGAGCTCGCGCTGCTGGCGCATGATCACCTCCTCGCGGCTGCGCTGGTACGCCTCCGTCGAGGAGAGGCCGAGGCGATCGAGCAGCGTGGTGAGGTTCCAGGTCTCGGAGGCGAGCTCCGCGGGCTTCGCGGCCAGCTCCTTGCCCAGGCGGGCGAACAGCGGCTGCTTCAGCGAGAAGACGAACATGGCCGTCTCGCTCGGGGTGAACCCCTTCCGCGCGCGTGACGAAGCGATCTTGTCCAGCTCGCCGTGGACGCCCTTCCAGCCGGGAGACGAGAGATCGCCGTCGCCGACTTGCAGTCCGTCGACCAGGGAGCGGAGGAATGCGCTGGAGTCGGCCTTGAGGTCGGTGTCGCTGATCTTGTCGCGCGAGCGCGTGAGCGACTTCTGCTGCTCCGCCAGCCATTCGTCGAGAATGGCGGTCTCGTTGTTGCGGATCAATTCCGCAAGCATCGTCTTGCTCTTCATGGTTTCTCCCCGGGGGCGCCCGAGGGTTCACTATGTGGCGGCGTCCACCCCGGGGATGTAGGCGGGGGCCTACGTGCCTGGCTTTAGAGCCAGTATTGCCAGACGAGCGCGGAGGTTTCGAGCGCGCGGTCCTTGAGCGGTCGCTTGGCCCACGCTTCCTTCGTGATGCGCTCGGACTTCGAGACGTCGTCCTGGAAGGCCGCTTCCATCTGCTCGCCGAAGCCCTGGCCGAGGATCACGAGGTTCAGCTCGTTGTTGTGGATGAAGCTGCGCCAGTCGAGGTTGGCCGAGCCCACCGTGGACCACACGCCGTCCACCACCGCGGTCTTCGCGTGCAGCAGGCGGTCCTTGCGCTCGTAGATCTTCACGCCGGCTTCCAGCAGATCCTCGTACTTGGAGCGGCCGGCATGGAACACGGCCCAGAAGTCGCTGAAGCTCGGCACGACGATGCTCACGTCCACGCCTCGCTTCGCCGCATCCGTGAGCGCCTTCATCGTCTCGGGATCGGGGACGAAGTACGCCATGGTGAGGTGAACGCTCTTCTGCGACTGGGTGATCGCGGAGACGAACGTGGCGTAGATCGGGTTGACGGTGTCCTTCTCGTCCGACCAGCCGGCGAGCACGCGAACCGCTTCCTTGCCCATGGCCTTGGGCACGAGCTTCTGCTGCTTCGTGGGAGGCTGTTCCTTGGTGGCGGCTTTCGACCACGCCTCGAGGTAGGACTTCTGCAGCTCGACGACGATGGGGCCCTCTACTTTCACTTGCGTGTCGCGCCACGGGCGCTGGGCTTTCGCGTCGGCGCCGTCCTTGCTCTTCTTGCGCAGCGTGGACGAGCCGCCCGAGTAGACGCCGGAGATGTTGATGCCGCCGACGAAGCCGACCTGGCCGTCGACCACGATCAACTTGCGATGGTCCCGGTCGTTCAGCTCCCAGCCCTTCTGGGCCTTCAACGGGTTGACCGGGTTGAACTCCGCGACGGTAACGCCGCCGTCCTTCAGCTTCTGGAAGTATTCCTTCGGCGTGCTGACGGAGCCCACGCTGTCGTAGAGCACGCTCACCGGGACGCCGGCCTTTTGCTTGCGCAGCCACAGCTCGGAGAATTTCTGGCCGATCTCGTCGTCCTCGACGATGTACATCTCGACGTAGATATGGTCCTTCGCGGCTTCCATCGCCTCGAACATCGACTTGTACGTGGCGGGGCCGTTCTGCAGCAGCGTGGTCTTGTTCTCGATGGTGAGCGGGCTGTCGGCCACCGCCTCTTCGACGACGAGGTGGCGCATCAGCATGTCGGCATCCGGGCCGAGTGCCTTCACGCGCTCGACGATGGCGCGGGTGCGCTCGGGCGAAAGCTCGCCCTTGGAGGACTTGATCTTCATCGGCTCGGAAGACGCCTGCGCGTCCGAGATCACCTTCTGGGCCGTGGGCGGCGTGGCGCAGCCCGTCCCGCCCGAAAGCAGGACGAGCGTCGCGAACGCGGCCGTCAGCGTGCGATGCGCTCGCTCTTGCCGAGCTGGTAGACCACGCGGCGATTGCGGCCGGGGCGAATGGGTGCGCTCAAGTAGGGGCATGGGGGGTTCCTGTAACCGCCCTCTTGGAGTGTGCTGTCCTCGTTACGTTCAGTCCACAGGCCGCCGCGGACCGGATGGAAAATCCATTCGTAATATCCCGAGCGCGACGCGGCCTCGATCAGATCTTCCGAATCGGGGCACTCTGCGACGATCGGCGGCTGCCCCTCGATCAGCACCGGCGGGGTGCCGAACGCCCCGAGGCAGCGCATGGATTCCTGCTCGGTGGCGCCGGGACGCACGAAGGGAAGGGCCTCCGTACGCTCGAGGCGCCAGGCCCCGAGCTCCCACGCGGTGTTCAGCACCTCGTGGTCCAGCTCCTCGAAGTGGTCCCAGCGCTCGTTTACCTGGAGCGCGCTGCTGGGCACCGGCTGGTAGGCGACGACGTTGGCATCCGTCACATCCGCCAGGCGCGTCTCGACGAAGCCGTGCCAGTGGAGGGTGAGGACGAACGGCGTGTTGGCGTAAGGCACCGCCGCGACCGTGACCCCGACCAGCGGCAGGCGGTTGCAGACGAGTTGCGTTTCGATGCAATCCAGCAGGTGCATGGCCGTCATTCCTTTTCAGGTTGAACCGGACACCACTAACCGTAAGCAAACCTCGTGCACGGAATATCGCCTGCAAACGTAACGAGCGGTTGCTAGCACTCGCCTGACACGGTTGCCAGAGGACAGCGCATGTCCTTGTAGGAGTAACGGACGAGGCCGCGAAATGGTTGAACACTTCTTGGTAATCGTTAATATGGCGCCATGCCGCTGCTTGGATCGCAGGAGAAGGGGGAGCTCGAGGTACTCATCCTCGGGAAGCTGGAAAAGCACTATGAGAAGTACGGGCCGCTGTCGTTGCTGGAGCCCGGACTCCGCGTCATCGTGACTTCCGGCGGCGTCGAGCTTGCCACCCGACCCCAACAGGACGCGCTCGCGCAAGTCGAGACGCGATCCCTCTTTACTGCCCTTTGCTACCTCGCCGCCGACGGGACCCAGGCCATGCCGCACGAAAGCCTCGAACCGCTCGCCACGGAGGCGACCAGCTCGCTCGCCGCGCAGATCAACAAGCTGCTGGGGTCGTGAGCAACGAGCGCGCGGTCGCGCGCAGCCTCGCGGCGGTTTGGCATCCCTGTACCCAGATGAAGGCGCACGAGCGCTTCCCGCTCGTGCCGATCGCGCGCGCGAAGGGCGCCTGGCTCGAGGACTTCGAGGGCAAGCGCATCCTGGATGGGGTCAGCTCCTGGTGGGTGAACCTGCTCGGCCACGGCCACCCCGAGATCGAGGCGGCGATCCGCGACCAGCTCGGCAAGGTCTCCCACGTGATGCTGGCGGGCTTCACGCACGAGCCGGTGATCGAGCTCTCGGAGCGGCTCGCGCGCGTGGCGCCCGGGAAGCTGGGGCACGTCTTCTATGCCTCCGACGGCGCCAGTGCCACGGAGATCGCGCTCAAGATGGCCTTCCACTACTGGGCCAATCGCGGCAAGCGCGGCAAGAATCGCTTCGTTTCGCTCGACGGCGGCTATCACGGCGAGACGGTGGGCGCGCTCGCCGTCACCGACGTCGCGATCTTCCGCGATGCCTATGCGCCGTTGCTGCGCGAGAACCTGCGCGTGCCTTTTCCCGGCGAGGCGGGCGCGATCGACGCGCTGGAGCGCCTGCTGTCCGAGCGCCATGCCGAGATTGCGGCGCTGATCGTCGAGCCCATCGTGCAGGGTGCGGCGGGCATGCGGATGTATTCGCCGGAGTATCTCGTCCGCGCGCGGGAGCTCTGCACGCGCTACGAGGTGCTGCTGATCGCCGACGAGATCATGACGGGCTTCGGGCGCACCGGGACATTGTTCGCGTGGGAGCAGGCAAAGTGCGAAGGGCCGGACCTGATGTGCCTGTCGAAGGGCATCACCGGGGGATTCCTCCCGCTCTCGTGCGTGCTGTGCACCGACGAGGTGTACGCGGCGTTCTACGACGATGATGTCGCGCGCGGCTTCCTCCATTCGCATTCGTACACGGGCAACGCCCTCGCCTGCCGCGCCGCGTGCACGGTGCTGGATATCCTCGAGCGCGACGGCGTGATCGCCGGCAACCGCGCCAAGGCCGAGCGCTTCACGGCGAGCGCGGGCGAGCTCGCGTCGCATCCGTCCGTTCGCAACTTCCGGCAGCGCGGCATGATCTGGGCCTTCGAGGTCGATACGCAGGCGGCGGAGTTCGCGCGCCAGGCCTTCGAGCTCGCACTCTCCCGCGGCGTGCTGCTGCGGCCCATCGGGCGCACCGTCTACTTCATGCCGCCCTATGTGATCGGCGACCGCGAGTTCGCGCTGCTGGTGGATGCCGGCCTCGCCATCGCCGGTCGCTTCGGAACGCCGTCGTGAGGCGCTTCCTCGCAGCACTGATCCTCGCCGTGCCGCTGCTCGCCTCCGCGCGCGATCTCCCCACAACGGTGAAGGCGGAGCTTGCGAAGGCGGGCGTGCCGATCGATGCGGTCGGCGTCGTCGTGGAGCCGGTGGAAGGCGGCAGCGCGCTGGTGTCCGTGAACGCGGACAAGCCGCTCAACCCGGCTTCGGTGATGAAGCTCGTCACCACGTACGCGGGCCTCGATCTCCTCGGGCCCGCCTTCACGTTCAAGACACAGCTCATCGTCGCGGGCGAGATCCGCAACGGCGTGCTCCAGGGCGACCTCGTGATCCGCGGCGGCGGCGATCCGAAGCTCACCTACGATCGCATCTGGAAGATGGTCCACCAGCTTCGCTCCCGCGGCGTGCAAGAGATCCGCGGGGACGTGGTGCTCGACCGCACCTACTTCGCGCCCCTCGTCCACGACCCGGCCAAGTTCGATGGCGACACGCGCCGCGCCTACAACGTGGGGCCCGACGCGCTGCTCGCCAACTTCAAGGCGATCGACTTCCGCTTCGTGCCGACCGATGGAGGGATCCGCGTCTTCGGCGAACCGGACCTGCCCAACGTCACGATCGCGAGCCGCCTCACGCCAGTGAAGGAGGCGTGCGGTGCATGGCGGCGCAACATCCGCCACGAGATCGAGGAGACGGGGCTGCTCGCCACGGTCGTCTTCTCCGGCACCTATCCGCAGGACTGCGGCGAGAAAAGCTGGGCGCTCTCCGTCTTCGACGGCGACCGCTACTTCGAGAGCGCCTTCCGCTGGGCGTGGAGCGAAGCGGGCGGCAAGATCCTCGGCAAGGTGCGCGCCGGCACGCGGCCGGTGGAGGCAAAGCTCCTCTACACCGAGGAATCCGATCCGCTCGCCGAGCTGGTGCGCGACATCAACAAGTTCTCCAACAACGTGATGGCGCGGCAGCTCTTCCTCACGCTCTCCGCGGAGAAGCTCGGGGTCCCGGGCGAGGCGAAGGCGAGCAGCCTCGTGATCGCCGAGTGGCTGCGGCAGAAGGACATCCGCGCGCCGGAGCTGCAGATCGAGAATGGCGCGGGCCTCTCGCGCGCAGACCGGGCCAGTGCCGCCACGCTCGCGGCGCTGTTGAAGAGTGCCTGGGGCAGCCCGGTGATGCCCGAGCTCGTCTCGTCGCTGCCGGTGTTCGCGCTCGACGGCACGTTCAAGAACACGCGTAGCGCCGCGGCCGGCCAGGCGCACATCAAGGGCGGAACGCTGACCGGCGTGCAGGCGATCGCGGGCTTCGTGCGCGACGTGAAGGGCCGCCGGTGGATCGTCGTGATGATGGCCAACCACGACAACGCCAACCGGGCCCAGCCGGCCCTCGACGCCCTGGTCGAGTGGGTCCATCGGGGCGGCGGACGATAGGGCAGGAAATGGGGTGTTGCGGCAAGGAGCCGCCCCCGACGCCGGGAGTAGACTTTTGTCTCCCCAGCCTCCTGGAGATCCCCATGAGAAAGATCCTGCTCGCGGTACTCCTCGCGTTCGGCCTGCCGGCCGCCGCCGACGAGACCTGCCTCTCCCCGTACACCACCGCGCTCATCAAGGGCCAGGAGGACTACATCCACGTCTGGGCCCTCGGCGTGAAGGACCTCGGCGACGGCCAGGACAAATTGGTCACCATCGGCGCGAATCCCAAGGCCAAGGACTACGGCAAGGTCGTGAGCAGCGTCTCGGTCGGGGGGCGCGGCGAAGCGCACCACATGGGCTTCACCGACGACCGGCGCTACCTCTGGGCCGGCGGCCTGTCAGACAACAAGATCTACGTGTTCGACCTCCAGGACCCGGCCAAGCCCAAGCTCACGAAGACGATTTCCGACCTGGGTGCGAAGACCGGCTACCTCGGGCCGCACACGTTCTACGCCACGCCCGGCCGCATGATCATCGGCACGCTCTCGAACACGAAGGACAAGGGCGGCGTCACGGGGCTCGCGGTCTACAACAACAAGGGCGAGTACGTCGCGAAGTACGACCTGCCGGTTTCCGGCGGCGGCGACGGCTATGGCTACGACGTGGCCATCAACCCGGCGAAGAACACGATGCTCACTTCGAGCTTCACCGGCTACACCAACTACATGCGGCCCCTGGGCGACCTCGTGAAGGACGGCGAGGCGATGAAGAAGTTCGGCAACACGATGGTGGTGTGGGACCACAAGGCGATGAAGCCGGTGAAGGTGCTCGCCGTGCCCGGTGCTCCGCTCGAGATCCGCTGGTCGCCGAAGGCCGGCGACAACTGGGCCATCACCGCCACGGCGCTCACCTCCAAGCTGTGGCTCGTGAAGCAGGAAGGCAAGGAGTGGGTCGCCAAGGAAGTGGGCACGATCGGCGACCCGGCGAAGATCCCGCTGCCGGTGGACATCAGCATCACCGCCGACGGCAAGGGCCTGTGGGTGAACACGTTCATGGACGGCACCACGCGCTACTTCGACCTCACCAATCCCGAGCAGCCGAAGCAGACGTATTCGAAGGTCACCGGCAAGCAGGTCAACATGATCTCGCAGAGCTGGGACGGCAAGCGCGTGTACATCGCCTCGTCGCTGCTCGAGAACTGGGACAAGGGCGGCGCCGACAATGAGCAGTTCGTGCGAGCCTTCGACTGGGACGGCAAGGAGCTGAAGCCCGCCTTCGAGGTCGACTTCACGAAGGAAAAGCTGGGCCGGGCGCACCACATGAAGTTCTCGGCGAAGCCGCGTTGAGGGTTCGCGCCACTCTCCTCGTCCTCGCCGCGCTGGTCGCCTTCGAAGTGCCCGCGGCGCAGGACGAGAAGCGCGTGGCGTTCCCGCAGCAACTCTTCACCGCGCCGCCCGCGGGGTCCTATTCCCTGCCGCCGATCCAGGCCGCGCCGCGCGGCACGGTGCTGGATGAGCAAGGCCGCAGCCGCTCGCTCGCCGGGTATCTCCACGGCCACGTTACGCTGTTGTCGTTCATCTACACGCATTGCACCGATCCGGCGGGCTGCCCGCTCGCGTTCGCCACGCTCGCCGCGGTGCGCGATAGACTCGCCGCACGGCCCGAGACCGCGAAAGCGCAGCTCGTGAGCCTGTCCTTCGATCCCCGCTACGACACGCCCGACGTGATGCGCCTCTTCACGAAAACGTACGACGGCAACGGCCGCAAGCCCGCGTGGCATTTCCTTACCACGGCGTCGGACTCGCAGCTCGCGCCGCTGCTCGTGGGCTTCGGCCAGGATGCGGCGGTCGCCGATGCCCCGGGCGGTGCGCGGCGGCTGGACCATACGCTGCGCGTCTTCCTGATCGACCGGCGCTCGCGCGTGCGCGAGATCTACTCCAGCGCCTACCTGATGCCCGAGGTGATCGTGAACGACATCCTCACGCTCGCCGCCGAGGACGGAACGCCATGAGCGCCACGCACGAAGTCGCCAACCAGCCGCCGCCGCACGAGGGGTACAACGCTTTCACGTCGAATCCGTGGCTGGTCGCGGCGGCCCGGAGACTTCCCGTTGCGGATGCCGCGATGGCGCTCGGCGATTTCGTCGGCAGCCGCGATGCGCAGGCGCTTGCTCGCGAAGCGAACCGCAACGAGCCGGAGCTTCGCACGCACGATCGCTACGGCAACCGCATCGATTTCGTGGAATACCACCCGAGCTACCACGCGTTGATGGCGAAGGCGATCGGCTCCGGCGTGCACTCGCTCGCGTGGACGGCGCCGCAGTCGGGCTTCACGTCGCGCGCGGTGATCTTCTATCTCTGGAACGTCCTGGAGCAGGGCACGGCGTGCCCCGTGACGATGACCTTCGCCGGCGTGCAGGTGCTGCGCCAGTCGCCGGACCTCGCGCGCACGTGGGAGCCGAAGGTGCTCGCGAATGCCTACGATCCGCGGCCGCTGCCCGTCGCGGAGAAATCCAACGTCACGTTCGGCATGGCGATGACGGAGAAGCAGGGCGGCTCCGATCTTCGCGCGGTTCAGACGGTCGCCGAACGGACTGCAGACGGCAGCTATCGCCTCACGGGCCACAAGTGGTTCTGCTCGGCGCCGATGAGCGATGCGTTCTTCACGCTGGCGCGGCTTCCTGAGGGCGTCACATGCTTCTTCGTGCCGCGCTCGCTGCCGGACGGCACGCGCAACCCCTTCCTGATCCAGCGCCTGAAGGACAAGTGCGGAAATCGCTCGAACGCGTCGTCCGAGATCGAGTACCGCGACACCACTGCGTGGATCGTGGGCGAGCCCGGCCGTGGCATTCCGACGCTGATCGAGATGGCGCACCTCACGCGCTTCGACATCGTCGTGGGCACCGCGGGCATGATGCGCTCGGCCTTCGCCGAGGCGCTGCACCACGCCCGGCACCGTGAAGCGTTCGGCAAGAAGCTCGCCGCGCATCCGCTGATGGCCAACGTGCTGGCGGATCTTTCCCTCGAGGCGCAGGCGGCGGCGCTGATGGCGTTCCGGCTCGCGCGCGCTTTCGATGCTTCGGATGCCCGGGAACGTGCGGTGCAACGGACGCTGACGCCCGTGGCGAAGTACTGGCACTGCAAGCGCCTGCCGGTGATGACGGTGGAGGCGATGGAGGTGCTGGGCGGCAACGGCTACGTCGAGGAGGCTCCGCTCGCGCGGCTCTATCGCGAGGCGCCGCTGAATGGCATCTGGGAAGGCAGCGGCAACGTGATCTGCCTCGACGTGCTGCGGTCTATCGCCAAATCGCGCGAGGGGCTCGATGCGTTGCTGGAAGACATGGCGGGCGTCGGCGACGAGCGGCTGTCGCGCCATGCGAAGGCCATCGGTGACGCGATCGCGAAGCCCGAAGGTGCGGAGACCCTTGCGCGCCGGCTCGTCGAGCAGATCGCGGTCGGAACGCAGGCGGTGTTGATGGCACGGGAAGCGAATGCCGCGGCGGCCGATGCATTCATCGCTTCTCGCATCGCGGGCGACGGCGGAAGGCAACTCGGGACGCTGCCGGCGTCGGCGCGGACGGCCGAGATCCTCAGTTGAGGAATGCGTAGCCCGCGTTGAGGAACGCGGCGAACGTCACCCACGCCCCGTAGGGCACCATCAAGAGGGCGGCCGTGCGGTCCACTCGGTCGAAAGCGAGGATCGTGGCGCCGATCGCGACCAGCAGCGCCGTGATGATGCCGAATGCAGCCCACATCAGGTGCGCGCCAAAGAACACGGGCGTCCACAGGAAGTTGAGCGCGAGCTGGGTGAGGAAGATGCGGCGCGCGATCCTCACGGGATGGGAAAAGCCGTCGTGCTCGACGCGATGCATCGCGTACGCCATCAAGAGGTAGAGCGCGGTCCACACCGGTCCGAAGAGCCAGTTCGGCGGCGCATACCAGGGCCGATTGAGCGACTGGAACCAAGCGTCCGGTTGGAACAGGAAGCCGATCGCGAGTCCACCGCCCAGGCATACGGCCATCCACAGGATCAAGCGCTCGGGGTGGCTGCTGCGGTTTGCGAAGATCGGGTGGTCGATGGCCATGCGCCATTGTCCGGGGCGGCACTGCCCTTCGGAATCGGCCCGGGCACCGTCGCCCTGTCAGCCGTTGCCGACGTCGCGCGCGCGGACACATACTCCCGGGATGAACGAACTATTGCGGGATTTCCTCGACCCGTGGATCGGGCCGGGCGACAAGGGCTTTCCGGTGGCGGCGGCGCGCGTGCGATCGTCGCAGGTCGGTGCGCTTGGGTGGAACGTGTTGCGCGGGGACCTCCCGTTTCCGCTGGCCGTGATCCGCGAAGAGCGGCTGCGGGGCAACCTCGCCTGGCTGCAGGATTTCTCGCGCGGGCAGCGTGCGGAACTCGCGCCGCATGGCAAGACGACGATGTCGCCGCAGATCTTTCGCCGGCAGCTCGATGCGGGCGCGTGGGGGATGACGGTCGCGAACATGGCGCAGCTCACGGTGGCGGTGGCGAGCGGCGCGCGCAACGCCATCATCGCGAACCAGGTGCTGGATGCCCGCGACCTCGAGGGGCTCGCGGCGCTGCGGCTCGCGAATCCGGAGCTGCGCGTGTGGTTCCTGCTGGATTCGCTGTCGCAACTTGCGATGCTCGAGGCGCGCGCGCCTTCCGAACCGCACACGGTGCTGCTGGAGATGGGTTTCGCGGGCGGTCGCACCGGGTGCCGCAGCGTGGAGGATGCCGTGGCGCTGGCGCGCGCGGCGCGAAAAAGTCCCGCCGTTCGCCTCGCGGGCATCGAATGCTACGAGGGCTTGTTCGCCACGGGCGACGATCCGACCGACCGCGGCCTGGTGGGGGCGCTCATGCAGCGGGTGCACCTGGTGGCGACGATCTGCGACGACGAAGGCCTGTTCGAATGCGACGAGGTGATCGTCTCCGCGGGCGGCTCGGCGCTGTTCGACCTCGTCGCCGGGAAGATGCACCCCGCGATCCGCCGTCCCGTACGCGCCGTCCTGCGATCGGGCTGCTATGCCACGCACGACCATGGAACCTACGAGCGTTCGATGGTGGGTGTGTCGCGCCGCCTCGGCTGCGATGTGGGCCTGCGCGCGGCGCTCGAGGTGTGGACGCGCGTGCAATCGACGCCGGAGCCCGGGCTCGCGATCCTCACCGCCGGCAAGCGCGACGTCTCGTACGACATCGAGATGCCGCGGCCCGTGCGTTGGCATCGAGCCGCCGATGCGAGCCTCGTCGACGCGCCAACGGAATGGAGCATCCCGAAGATGAACGACCAGCATGCGTATCTCGTGCTGGCCGCCGGCGCTCCGGTACCGGCCGTGGGCGATCGCATCGCGCTGGGGATCTCGCATCCGTGCACCACGTTCGACAAGTGGCGCTGGCTCGCGCTCGTCGACGAGCGCTACAACGTCACCGGGGCGGTCACGACCTGCTTCTGATCAGTCGTCGCCCACGACGTTGCGTTTGCCGAAGCGCGAGAAGATCCCCACGGCGGTCAGTGCCGCGAGCGTCGCCGCGCCGAAGCCCATCGCAAGGCCCAGCGGCTGCAGCGCGACTCCGACGACGAGGAAGAACGACGCGAAGCCCGTGAGGCCGGTGAGGAAGCCGCGCTGCACCCTGGCCAAGGCTTCCGGCCCGTAGAGCTTGAGTGTGAACGGCGGGATCACCGAACCCGTCACCGGCACCGAGAGCAGCACGCCGCTCACGACGGGGCCGAAGCGCGTCGAACCCCACAGGATGACGGCCGCGATCGCGAAGGCCGCGGCCATGCGAAGGGCCAGCTCGATGCGCGGCACGGCCGGCAGTGCGCCGTCGTCCTTCGCTCGCGGCAACACGCGCCACATCACGAGGAGTGCTGCGACGCCATACGAGGCCGCCACCCACCACGGGTATTCGAGATGAGCGAGCCCCACGCCGACGATCGCGAAGGCCCCCCATCCGCTGAGCAAACCCGCGATCCAACCGAAGCGGCGACCCACGTACGCCATCGCGATCTGATGCGCGGCTTGCGCGACGAGGCCCGCCAGCGTCACGAGCGCCACCTTGGCCGCGAACACCGTCCCGTGATCCATCGCGAGGAAGATGATGATCGGCGCGCCCACCATCGGCATGCCGCCGAGGTAGCCCGACACCGTGTGGCCCCACTTGCGCGCGGCGAGGCTCGCGAGTCCCACGGCAATCGGGACCAGCGCGAGCTTGAGGAGAGTGGTCGGATCCATGAAAGTAATTAGGGTCAGCTTCTTTTTTCGTTTCCGGCCAACACGGCCGGCGGGCGAAAAAAGAAGCTGACCCTAATTACCTATTCCTTGCGGTTTCCGCCGGCGACCATCGGGTACACGTAGAGGCGGCACTCGAGCGGACCGTTGTAGAGGACGGTCTTGCGCGTGGGCTTCAAGCGGATCAGCTTTGCGAGCTCGGGATCGCCGGAAAAGATGTACGCGGTCCAGCCGGAGAACTTCTGCTTCAAGAGGTGGCCCAGCTCCGGATAAAACTTGGCGAGCTCGTCCTTGTCCCCGATGCGAACGCCGTAGGGCGGGTTGGTCACGAGCTTGCCCTCGGGTCCGGGCGCGGAGACCTCGAGGAGGTTCGCCTGCTTCAGTTGCACGGCACCCTCCAGGCCCGCGGCCTCGATGTTCTTGCGCGTGTTGTCGAGCGTGCGGCCGTAGAGGTCGGAGCCGTAGATCTCGACGGGCACGACCTCCTTTTCCTCGGACGCGGCCTGGGCTTTCAATTTCTCCCAGAGCGGCGCTTCGTAGTTGTTGAGGTTCTCGAAGCCGAAGCGGCGACCGCGCCCCGCGGCCCAGCCGAAGGACATCTCGCCCGCTTCGACCAGGAACGTTCCCGCGCCGCACATCGGATCGAGCAACGGGATGCCCGGCTCCCACTTCGCGAGCCGCAAGATCCCCGCGGCGAGATTCTTCTTCACCGAGGCCTCGCCGATCGCCGCGCGATGGCCGCGCTTGAAGAGCGGCTCGCCGCTCGTATCGAGGTAGAGCGTGGCCCACTTCGCATCCAGGAACACATGCACGCGCACTTCGGGCTCGCGCGATTCCACGTCGGGGCGCTTGCCGAAGGCGTCGCGGAAAGTATCGGCGATCGCGTCCTTCACCTTGAGCGTGATGAAGTCGAGGCTGCGAAGCGGGCTCTTCACCGCCGAGGTCTCGATCTTGAACGAGCGTTCCAGGCCGAAGTACGAGTGCCACAGGATGCGACGCGCGCCGTCGTACACGTCCTGCTCGTTGCGGTAGTCGAACTTCGCGAGCCGCCAGAGGATGCGCGTGGCGAGGCGCGATCTCAGGTTCGCGTTGTAGACCGTCTCCAGCGTTCCTTCGAACTCCACGCCCGCGGGATCGATGCGCACGATGCTGGCCCCGAGATCCCGCAACTCGTCGGCGAGCGGCTCGGCAAGGCCGCGCGGCGTGGTGGCGTAGTACGACTGAAAACCGGGGTCAGAGTCGACTTTCTTGCGAATGATGACGGGCGTTTTTGCGTTCAAGGTAGAAAGTCGACTCTGACCCCGGTTTTCAGAACGGCTTCACGACGACCAGGATCACGATCGCGATGAGGTAGAGGAGCGGAATTTCGTTGATCCAGCGGTAGAACACGTGGGACTTCGCGTTGGCGTCGCGCGCGAACACCTTCACGAGGTGGCCGAGCCAGAAATGGTGTCCCACGAGGAGCAGCACGAAGGCGAGCTTCGCATGCAGCCAGGCTCCCGTGACGCCATATCCCAGCCACAACCAAAGGCCGAGGGCGAGCGTAAGCACCATGCAGGGTGTCATGATTCCCCGGTAGAGCTTGCGCTCCATCACCTTGAAACGCTCGAGGGAAACGGTGTCGCTCGCCTGCGCGTGATAGACGAACAGGCGCGGGAGATAAAATAACCCCGCGAACCACGCGACCATGAACACGATATGGAAGGCTTTAGCCCAGAGCATTGTTCTCGTAGGGCCGGAACTTTCATCCCCGGTTTCGACCCTAAATCCTTGCTTTTGGTGTCCAATTCTAACGAAATGCATCTCCCCCGCGCCTTTCTAGCCACTCTTCTGGCTGCCGCCCTTCCCCTCTTCGCCGCGCCCGTGGTGAAGACGGAGCATGTCGAGGCGCAGCTGCTGCCCGAGCGAACCCATGCCCAGCCCGGCAAATCCGTGGTCGTGGGCCTGCGGTTGCAGATGATCCCGCACTGGCACACGTACTGGAAAAACCCGGGGGATTCGGGCTTGCCCACACGCATCAAGTGGACTCTCCCGGCGGGATGGTCCGCGGGCGCGATCCAGTGGCCGCACCCGAAGAACCTGCCCGTGGGCCCGCTCAACAACTACGGCTACGAGGATGAAGTCGTCCTCCTCACCGAGCTCACGGTGCCCGCGGATGCGAAGCCGGGCACGGTCCCCATCAAGGCCTCCGCCGACTGGCTGGTGTGCAAGGAGATCTGCATCCCGGAGAAGGGCGAGCTCGATCTCGCCCTGAAGGTCGATGCCGCACCCCCCGCCGAGAGCGATCGCTGGAAGCCGTCGTTCGAACGCGCGCGCGCCATGCTGCCGGTGAGCGATGCGGCGCTGAAGGCCGATGCGGGTATCACGGGCAAGAACGTCGTATTGCGGCTGGCGCTTCCCTCCGGCCTGCCCGCGAAGGTGACGTTCTTCCCCGAGCGCGACAACGTGATCGAGGCCGCCGCGCCCCAACGCGTCGCACGGTCGGGCGATGCGCTGCTGATCGAGATGAAGCTGCAGGATGCCGTCCCCAAGGACCTCCCCGTGCTGAAAGGCGTGGTCGTGGCTGATGGCGCGTGGCCGGGTGCCTCCGATCGCCGGGCGATGGAAGTGTCGGCTCCGGTGGGATCGCCAATCGCAATGGCGGGCTCGAGCGCGAGCGGCGGCGGCACTGGCGGCTCCGCGACGGGCTTCACCGGTGGATCCGCCACGGGCAGCACCGATGTCGGCGGCAGCGTCGCCACGGCACTCCTTTTCGCACTCCTCGGCGGCCTGTTGCTGAACCTCATGCCCTGCGTCTTCCCGGTGCTGGGCATCAAGGTGATGGGCTTCGTCGAGCACGCGCACGGCGATGCGAAGGCGCTTCGCATGCAGGGCATCGTCTTCACGGTCGGCGTGCTGGTGTCCTTCCTCGTGTTGGCGGGGCTCATGCTCGCGCTCCGCGCAGGCGGCACGCAACTGGGTTGGGGCTTCCAGCTCCAGTCGCCCGCGTTCGTGACGCTGCTCGCCATGCTCTTCTTCGTGCTCGCGTTGAATCTCGCCGGCGTCTTCGAGTGGGGCCTCTTCGCGCAGTCGATGACCTCCGATGTTTCCGCGAAGGGCCGCAACGCCGATGCGTTCCTGGCCGGCGTGCTCGCCAGCGTGGTCGCCACGCCGTGCACGGCTCCGTTCATGGGGGCGGCGGTGGGCTTCACGCTCGCGCAACCGGCCGCGGTCTCGCTCGCCGTATTCCTCGCGCTCGGCGCGGGCATGGCGCTGCCGGTGCTGCTGCTGTCGTTCTTTCCCGCGCTGTTGAAGAAGCTGCCGAAGCCGGGCGCGTGGATGGAGACGTTCAAGCAGGTGATGGCCTTCCCGCTCTTTGCCACCGTCGCATGGCTGGCGTGGGTGCTCGGCGCGCAATCGGGCAACGACGGCGTGTTCGGCCTGCTGCTGGGGCTGGTAGCCATCGCGATCGGCGCGTGGATCTACGGGCGCTGGGCACAATCGGAAAGCGCCCTGCGTCCCGTGTTCGCCGTGCTCTTCGCCGCGCTCGGCGTGTACGTCGCGTGGCCGGATGCCACGGCGAGCGTGACGCCCGGAGTGACCGCGAACAAGGCGGGCGAGCTGCCGTGGCAGGCGTGGTCGCCGGAGAAGGTCGCCGAGCTCACCGCCGCGGGCAAGCCCGTGTTCGTCGACTACACCGCGGCCTGGTGCGTCACCTGCCAGGTCAACAAGCGCGTGGTGCTGAACAGCAGCTCCGTCGTGGCCGCGTTCGCTCAGCGCGGCATCGTTCCGCTCAAGGCCGACTGGACCAACAACGATCCACGCATCACGCAATCGCTGCAGGAGCTCGGCCGCAACGCCGTGCCCGTGTACGTGCTCTACCTGCCGGGCGAGGCAAAGCCGCGCCTGCTTCCCGAAGTGCTCACCTCGTCGCTGGTGCTCGCGGAGATCGACAAGCTCCCCACGGATACCAAGACCGCTATCACGCAACGCTGATCAACGTTCGATGATGAAAGGAGTGTCCATGAAGAAGGTCCTGTTCCTCGCAATCGCCGCCACGTTCTCCGTCGCCGCGCTCGCCAACGCCCCCGCCGGCTCGCAAGCCCCGGGCTTCACCGTGACCGACCTCACCGGCAAGCCCGTGAACCTCGCGGACTACAAGGGCAAGACGGTCGTGCTCGAGTGGCACAACTTCGGCTGCCCGTTCGTGCAGAAGCACTACAAGAGCGGCAACATGCAGTCGCTGCAGAAGAAGTACGGCAACGACGTCGTGTGGCTCGCCGTGAACTCCACGAACAAGGGCTCCTCCGACTGGCAGGATCCGCCGGTCGTCACGAAGGAGCTGAATGGCTTCGGCGCCGCGCCGGCCAAGTACCTCGTGGATGAGCCGGGCACCATCGGCCGCGCGTACGGCGCGAAGACGACGCCGCACATGTACATCATCGATCCGAGCGGCAAGGTGGTCTACAACGGCGCCATCGACGACAAGCGTTCCACGGACGTCGCGGACGTGAAGGTCGCCAAGAACTACGTGGTCGCGGCGCTCGATGAGTTGAAGGCCGGCAAGCCGGTCAGCACCGCAAGCACCACGCCGTACGGCTGCACCATCAAGTACAAGTAGGGATAGACAAAGCTAGAGAGGGGTACGAGGGGGTTGTCGAAACCTTCTGGAACCAGCCGGTGTCCAGACATCGTTTCGCCAACCCCCTCGTACCCCTCTCTGCTTTGTTGCTCCCCAACTCTACTTCTTGTCGCTGCCTCGGCCAGGAGACTGCGGCGCTGATAGCAGCTTGAGGTTCAAGCCCTCGATCACCTGCCCGTCCGCGTATTGCTCCGCGAGCGGGATCTGTCCCAACGCCGCGTAAGTGATGGCCAAGTTGCGCGTTGACTGCTTCATCTGCGGGTCTTCCTTCGCGACGCTGGCGCTGCGGATTGCATACGCGTGCTTCAGCAGCGGCTCCGCCTTGTCGTACTGGCGCTTCGCCATGTACATCTCGCCCAGGTTGTTCAAGCTGCGCGCGGCCTCGAGCGATTCCGGACCGTTCGCCTTCTCGCGCAGCTCCAGGGCGCGCCGGTAGTAGGGCTCGGCGCGTTCGAACTGCGATTGCACGTCGAAGAGGATGCCCATGTTGTCGAGCGATGCGGCGAGGTCGGCGTTCTTCGGCCCGGGCGCCTTCTCACGGATCGCCAGCGCACGCAGGTAGAGCGCCTCGGATTCCGCGTACTTGCCGAGCGTGCGGTCCATCACGGCAAGGTTGTTCAGGCTCATGGCGGTGAGCGGATGGTTTTCGCCGCGCTCCTTCACGGCGATGTCCAGCGCCTGCTGCGCGGGAACGAGCGCCTTTTCGGACTGTCCCTGCTTATGCAGGGCGATCGCGTCGTCGGTGAGCTTCTGCCACTCGGGGCTTTGCGCGAGCACGGCGGTGGCAAGGAGTCCGGCGAGCGCGAGGAGGTACGTTTTCATGGGCGGAGTCTATGCCCCGCGCGGAAGCGTTTCCACTCGTGCCGATCGCGGCTGAATACCAATTTTCGAAGCGCACCTGACGTGCGTGCGTACCAGTTCACGAGCCCGGAGGGCACATGAAACAAGTACTGACTTTCCTCATTCTTGCGGCCATCGCCGCCCCCGCCCTGGCCGACGACCAGTCCGCGATCGACGCATGCATTGCCTCGTGGGGAGCCCAGTCCCCCTTCCCGAAGGGCGCGAAGCCCAACAGGGTGATCGGCGCCGGGGTGAAGGTCTTCGGCATCGGTGAACGCCAGGGCAACGAGGAAACCACGACCGCGCCCAGCCTCGTGCTCGTGAACCCGGCGGTCAACGTCGCGGGCAAGTCGACCGTGCGACTTGCGAACCCCAACGGCTGGTACTGCCTGCAGGAGCAGACGACGGTGGCGGGCAAGATCACGATCCAGGCGCATTGCGACGCGCACCTTGCGAACGCCAAGGGCGATGGCACCGCCGTCGCGGCCCACGACGACACCGGCAAGGGCGTGGCGGTAGCGGGCGCGCTGCGCGTGCAGCGCTTCGGCTGCAAGACCTAGCGGACGAACTCCGAGCCGCCGAACGCGAGCTTGGTGGTGGCGATGTCGAGGGCCGGGCCGAGCTCATAGACGTTCTCGTAGCCGTAAGTGCGCAGCGACACGAACGTGGACACATTGAGCGCGGAGCCGACGGCCTTCACCGGCATGGAGGTCGGAGCGTCGGTGAAGTTGTTGTTGCAGTAGATGAGGATGCGCGTGTCTTTCGACGGTATGGCCTGTGCGAGCGTGGCCTCCGTGAATTCCGGGAAGCTCAGGTTCACCGCGCCCTTCACGTGCCGCAGCTTGAAAAGTCGCTCGCTCCTCGCATCCAGCACGACCGTGTTCGGCTCGGCCGCCATGCGGAGGAAATCCTCCTCCGAGACACGGCGATCCTCCCGCACCCGCGAAACCTCCACCACGTTGCGCATGAACTCCGTGTACCCGATCTGCGGGTTGGGGCCGGGAGGGGCCGCCACGGCGAGGAGGGGGAGAGCGAGGACGATCAGGAAGGCACGCATGGCGATACTCCCGGGGGGTGGATTTCCTTACAAACGCGCCTTCCGCAACCGCGTTGACACCCGTATGCTGGTGGCAAATCCATCGCAACCTGGGAGGGTTGGATGAAGGCTCGGATCTTGGCCGTCGCAGCGGTTTTAGCCACCCTGTCCGCCGCCCACGCGGAGAACCGGATCGCCCTCGGCGCCCTGGCCCCGGGCATGAGCCAGGCCGAGATCCAGCGGGTCTTCCCCGGCGCGACGCTCAAATGCCTCGACGTGAAGGGCAAGACGGTCTGTGGCTACAGCATGGCCGCGGAGAACACCCAGCCGCTGGCCGGGGAGCGGGTCCAGCGCTGGGACCTCATCCTCGACGACGAAAACAACCTCGACTTCGTCATGGCCCAGCTCGGGTCCAGCTCGTTCGACCGCCTCACGCGCGATTTCGGTCAGCGGTACGGAGCGCCCGTCGAAACGCGCGAGGATGAGAAGGGCGAGCGCGTGCGCATGGCCTGGGACGGCGGCGACACCGCGATGGCCGTGATGCGCATGCCCAAGGGACAGACGCTCGCGGTGCTCACCTCCCACCGGCGGCTCGAGACGTTCGTGAACAACGTGCAGGGCATCGAAGGCGTTCGCCCCGCGCGAAACAGCGCGCCTGCTCCCACGGACCGCCGCTGACCCGCGTCAGGCGGCTCGCGCTTCGCGCAGCTTCCTCGCCTGCTCGCGCATCGCGGGGTCCGACGGAACCCGACCCCCGCCCCATCCCGTGCACTGGTTGGCCCCGTCCGCAATGATGTAGGCATAGACCTCATCCTTGCCGAACGGCATGTACCAGTAGTGCGTGGGTCCATCCTTTTCATCGCAGGCGCCGAGGTACACGAGGTCGGACGCCTTCAGCGCCTCGGGATCGGCCAGCGTCTCACCGAGCTCGCGGCGCAGGTAGCGCGGCAACTCGCGCTCGTCGTCCTCGCCGAGCCCCGTCTTTCCGATCCACTCGGCTTCCTCCATCACCTCCTGGTCCGCGTCCCATTGGGCACTGCGCTCGCGCATGCCGCGTCCCACCTTCAACTTCAGCCAGAAGAGTCCCACCAGCACGGCGAGCCCGATCAACGCGAGGAAGCCGACCACGATCAGGAAGACGATCTTCATCGCGCCGCCTTCAGGCTTTCCGGAGACGCGAGGAGCGTCGCGTCGCTGGCAAGCCAGGCGCGCAGCGTCCCATGTCGCGTGGCGCCGTTGCCCTCGATGCGCAACACGGTGCCCGCCGGGTAGTACTTGTGGGGCCGCGCGATCATCGCCACGGCCTGCCCCTCGTGCAGCGGCTGCAGCACGAGGAAATCGTCGAGATCGGAAAACGGCAGCAACTTGTCATGCGCATCGGCCATGATCTCCACCAGGCTTTCGTTGAAGACCTGGAGGCCCATCGGGTCTTCCGTTTCACGGCCCTCGCTTTCCCAATGCGCGCGCACCGATGCGGCGAGACTCGTGGCCGAACCGAAGGCGAGGACATCCGCCGAGGCGATGGGCTGCTCGTTGAAGGAGCCGACCCAGGTGATCCCGTCGGTGACGCGGAGAAAATCTTGCAGCTCGGCGGGCAGGGTGAGACCGAGCCTCGCCCGGGCCGTGACCAACTGCAGCTGCGTTGCCGGCGGGCGCACCTGCGGACGTCCCAACCCGGCGGCCGAACTCCTCAGCGCGATCCAGCGCGGGATGAACGCGGCCATGGGCAGCGCCGCCAACTCCGCCGCCAGCGCTTGCCGTTCGCGCATGATGTTCGCGGTGCCGAGGGCGATCTTGAGGAACCCGAAGATTCCCATTACCGGACCCCGCGTGCGACGGCATCGCGCAGCGGATGCAGCTTGCGGTGGAAGAAGTGCTCGCCCCCCGCGATCACGACCACGTTCACCTCCCGCGCCGTTGCCCACGCGATGGAATCGGAGAGCGGCACCGTGTCGTCGAGATCGCCGTGCACGATGAGCGTGTTCTCGAAGGAATGGCGGCCGGGAGGGCCGAGTGACGCGTCGGCGGGATCGATCGGTGTTTCCATTCCGCCGGCGGCCACGCGGCGAAAGCCCGGTGCCACGAGAATGAGCCGGTCGAAGTCCACGCGGTTGCTCGCGAGCGCGGCGACGGCGCCGCCGAACGAAAACCCAGCGAGCCACAACGGAAGGCCAAGATGCGCGGCACGCGCGTGCTCGATGACGGTGACGGTGTCGTCCGTCTCGCCGTGGCCGTTGTCGTGCACGCCCTCGGTGGCACCCACGCCGCGGAAGTTGAAGCGGTAGGTGGCCGCGCCCTGTTCTCGCATCGCGCGCTCGATCGTGGTGACGACCTTGTTGTCCATCGTGCCGCCGTAGAGCGGGTGCGGATGGGCGATGACGGAGACTGCGATGGGAGCGGCCGCGGGGAGGTCGGAGGCGACCTCGATGGACCCGGCCGCGCCACGAATCGTCGTGCGCTCGGCCATGGGCGCGCCTAGATCTTGAGGCGCTCGACGACCTTGCCGCCGACGAGGTGCTCGTCGATGATCTCGTCGATGTCGTTCTTGTCCACGTACGTGTACCAGACGTTGTCCGGATACACGACGATGACGGGGCCTTCCTCGCAACGGTCCAGGCAGCCGGACTTGTTGATGCGGATCTTGCCCGGGCCGCTCAGCTTCATGGCCTTGATGCGGTCCTTGGCGTAGGACTGCATCGATTCGGCGCCATGGCAGGCGCAGCAGGCCTCGGGCGCATCGCGGCGGTTCAGGCAGAAGAAAACGTGGTGCTTGTAGAAGGATTCCATGCGGAAATTATCGCACGTCCCTGCCGCGCCCCGAGACGAAGTACGCGATCAGGTAGCCCATCACCAGCAGCGGCCATACTTCGTGCAGGTAGCGCGTGAGCGAGGTGAACGTGGAGAGCTGGCCGTGGGGCCAGCGGAAGAGGCGCACGAGATCGTCCATCGGGCTGTAGTCGCCGACGATGCGCGCGAAGAGCGCTCCGGCCAGCACCAGCATCATCGCGAGGTACGTCCGCGTCGAGCGTTGCAGCTCGCGCAGCGGTATGAAGATCAGCAGGCCGGCGGCGAGGCCGATCACGCGCACCTCGTTCACCCAGTCGGCGGAGAGCTGGGGCTTCAGCATCGTTGCCGCGGTCACGAACTTGAGCCACAGCGCGATGCTGAGCAGCGCCACGGTCGCTCGCAGCGCGCCGTCGGGCCCGCGCAGCAGCGAAGAGACGAAGAGCCCGAAGCCGCACGTGGAGAGTCCGATCGCCATCGCCTGCAGCGCGAGGATCACGACGTCGCCCTCGAAGGGATCGGTGTCGCCCGCGGAGCCGATGCTCCCCGCTTCGAAGAACGGCAGCGCGGGATTGAGCTGCGCGATCAGCCACAGCGTGACGAGCGCCAGTCCCGCATCGCCCCACGGACCGGGCTCCACCAGGCGGTCGCGCAGCGCCTCGAGCGGGCGCGTGATGCGCTCGTACACGGGACGTGCGAAGAGCAGGGCGCCGATCAGCGACCCGAGGGTGTTGGACGCCACGTCCGCCACCTGCGCCACGCGAAACGGGATGAAGAGCTGCAGCGCTTCCATCACCGCGCTGAATCCGAAGCCGATCACCGCGGCCTTCGCGATGACGTGGCGATACGCGCCCGAAGCACGCAATGCCAGCACGGCGAGCGCGCCGAGCGGCACGTAGGCCACCACGTTCAGTGCGATGTCGAAGCCGGTGAGGTAGCGAAGCTGCAGGAAGAGCGCGACGGCGTCGGCCGCGGGCAGGCGAAGGGGAACGAAGGGATAGAGGCTCGCATACGCGAGGACCAGCGCGCACACCAGCAGCGAGCCGCGGTGGCGCCCCGGCGAGAGCTCAGCCGACGGGCTTGAGGCCGGATCGGTAGAGGGCTGCGCGCTCGACATAGTGGTTCGCGATCCACGTGTTCAACGCGATGTCCTCGGGGGTCATCTGCCGCACGACCTTGCCGGGAACACCGAGGACGAGCGAGCCGTCGGGAATCATCTTGCCCTCGGGCACGAGCGCACCCGCGCCGATGAGGCAGTTCTTCCCGATGACGGCGCGGTTCAGAACAATCGCGCCGATGCCGATCAGCGAGTTCTCGTGCACCGTGCAGCCGTGCAGCATCACCATGTGGCCGACACTCACGTTGCGGTGGAGCGTGACCGGCGTGCCCTCGTCGGCGTGGATCACGCTGCCGTCCTGGATGTTCACGTTCTCGCCCAGGGTGATCACGTCGCTGTCGCCGCGAATGGTGACGTTGAACCACACGCTGGCACCGTGCTCGAGCACCACCGTGCCGATCACGGCCGCGTTCGGCGCGACGTAGTAGTCGCCCTTCATCGAGGGCTTGCGTCCGGGAAGCTCGTAGATCATAAATAGCGCCGCGGGAGGAGTGATCTTTGTTTCCGCCCATCATCTCACAACAAGAATTCACGACCCATGCCCCTGCTGCTCGCCGCCGCGCTCCTTCTTGCCGCCGTCGACTTCGCCGCGTTTCCGCCCGATGAACCTCTCGTGGCGCCTGCGGCCAAGCCCATCGTCACGGGACCCGCGGCCAAGTTCGCCACGCAGATTCGCGAGGCCGCGAAGCAGCCCGCGGACTTCAACGGCCACTTCAAGATCGCGCGCTGGGGCTGCGGCTCCAACTGCCTGCAGTGGGCCGTGATCGACCAGCAGACGGGGCGCGTGGTGATGGCGCCGCGCACGCTGAATTCCTGCGCGCCCGGAGGTGCGAAGGAGGCCGCACAGTTTCCCGACTGGCTCGACTACCGCGCCGACAGCCGCCTCATCGTCGCGTACGAGTGCGAGGATCCCAAGAACGGACTTCTTTACGACACGCGCCGCTTCTACGCGCTGCAACGCGGGGCGCTCGTCGCCTTGCGCATGGAGCGGTTGAAGGGCGAGCTGGGGGCGGTGTCGTGACGCGCGAAGACCGGAAGTACGTGCTGGGCTTCGGCGCCGTCTGCGGCGTGTTCGGCATCGCGTGCGGAATCGTCGTGGCGATCCTGGCGAGCCCGAACGAGAGCTACCGCTTCTTCGCCGTGCCCGCGGGCATCGCGGCATTCCTCACGGGCGCCTTCAACTGGTGGCTCTTCATCGGGTGGAAGTCGAAGCTCTCCGTGCGGCGCGGCATCCTCGCGGGGTTGCTCGCCGGCATCGGCGGCCAGTACATCTGCTGGCTCCTGGTCCTTTGGGGCGCGTGGATGGCCGCCATGACGGGGCTCCTCGCGCAGAAGGACGTGATCGATCCGTTGAACGCGCTCTGGGGGGCGGCTGCCTTCACCGCGTGGAGCCTGCTCTTCATGGGCTGGATCACGGTGCCCGGCGGCGCGATGCTGGGCGGGCTCTTCGCGGCGCTGCAGAAGAGGCTCGAAGCGGAGAGGCTTTCCAGCTCCTGAGCTAGCTCGCCTTGAAGAGGTGCGAGAAGGTGCGGCTCACCTCGAGCCGCTCCGGCCGGTCCTTCAGGGTGATCTCTCGCTTCCCCAGTTCATCGGTCGATACGGACGCGATCGCCGCCACGTTCACGATGGTGCCGCGATGGACCTGCCAGAACCTGCGCGGGTCCAGCTCCGCGCACAACTCCTTCAGCGTTTTCTTCACCAGCGCCTCGCCCTCGCGGGTGGTCACGCGCGTGTACTTCGTGTCCGACTGGAAGTAGAGGACGTCGTCCACGTTCACGAGACGAAGCGTGTTGCCGAGCGTGGCCTGCAGCCATTGCAAACGCTCGCCGGACGGAGCCATGCGGCGCGCGAGCTCGTCCACCAGCGAGTCGAGGTGGGGCACGGGCGACGCGAGCCGCTCCTTGAGACGCTTCACCGTATCCGCGAGGCGATCCACGGCCGCGGGCTTCAACACATAGTCCACGGCGCCGCGATCGAAGGCTTCGACGGCGTAGCGGTCATAAGCAGTCACGAAGACCACGTGCGCGAGGTCGCGGATCTCGCGCGCGGCCTCGAGGCCGTTCATCGCCGGCATCTCGATGTCGAGGAAGGCGAACGCCGGCCGATGCTCGCGGACGGCGTGCACGGCTTCGGCGCCGTTCGAGGCCTCGGCGACGATCTCCAGCCCGGGCCAGGCTTCCGCGAGCGCGGAGCGCAGGCTTTCACGCAGCAGCGGCTCGTCGTCGGCGATGACGGCGGTGGCGCGCGTCACGCGGGCACCTCGATCACCGCCCGGGTGCCGGGGCCGTCGCGGCCGGAGAGCGCGAGGCTGGCACTTTCACCGAAGATCGCGCGCAACCGCTCGCGCACGTTGGCAAGGCCGATACCCTGGCCGATCGGCTCCTGCAGGCCGCGCCCGTCGTCTTCCACCGTGACGTGGATGCGGTCGCCCTGCTTCGCCGCGCGGATGTCGACCCGGCCGCGGCCCTGGGGCGCGACACCGTGCTTGATCGCGTTCTCGACCAACGTGATCACCATCAGCGGCGGGAAGGGCTCACGCGCGAGCTCGTCGGGAATGTCGATCGCGAACGAAAGCGTTCCGCCCATGCGGATGCGCAGGATCTCGAGATAGGCTCGCGCGAGATCGGCCTCGCGTCCGAGCGTGGAGCCCTCGGCGCGAATCTCGGGCAGCGCCGTTCGCAAGTAGCGGATGAGGTGGTCGAGCATCACGACCGCGTCGGGCGAACCGGTCTGCACGAGGTGGCGGATGTTGGCGAGCGTGTTGAAGAGGAAGTGCGGCTCGACCTGCGCCTGCAGCAGCTTCAGCTCTGCTTGAATCGACTGTCGTGCAAGGCGCTCGCGCTCCGCCTCCGCTTCCAGGCGCGCCGCACGCTGCAACGCTTCACGTTGCCGGAGGCGAGCGATCGTGAGCAGCACCGCCGAGGCACCGATGCCCAGCAGCAACGCGACCGACGCCCCGCGCGCCACCCGTTCCCAGGCGAGGTCCGTGAACGCACGGCCGCTCATGAACGACGAGATCGAGAACCCGAAGAGCGTCCCGGCCAGCATCAGCAGGATGAAGATGCCGAGGATGTACCAGAAGGGATGCTTCGCCCATTTGCGGTAGCCGTACCAGGCGGACGCCACGGCGGCGAGCGCATACAGGATCACCACGCCCGAACCGACGGCCGCCTTGGCGAACGACATCTCGGGGCTGATGCCGAGCACGATCAGGCCGCCCACAAGCGTGGCCGCGACGAACATCGCGAACCACTTCCAGAAATGGAGCTTGATGAGGCGGTCGAGGTCGCTCGCCTCGGCGTACTCCTCGGCGGTCAGGCGCCTGCGCGCCCACGCGTCGCCGCACTCCTCGATGCGTACGAAATAGGCCTTGGCCCGGGTCCAGAGGTTGGTCGCCATGGGAAAAGCCTACCGGAAGGGCCTTGGTGGGGGCTGGGAGCCGACGAAGCGACAAAAATCGGGGGTCAGACTCCTTTATTCGATCGTCGCCGGGCAGGAAGCCCGGTCAATAAAGGGGTCAGACCACTTTATTCGAAGGGCAGCATGAATAAAGTGGTCTGACCCCTTTATTGCCGCCTACATCTGCTTGAAGAGGTGGGAGTAGATGCGGGAGACGACGAGGTTGTCGTCCTTGCCCTTGATCTTCACGTGGGCCTGGCCGCGGAAATCGCGGGTCACCGCGGCGATGGCGGCGGCATTCACCAGGGTAGAACGGTGGATCTGCCAGAAGACCTCGGGATCGAGGCCCTCCATGAGCTCGCGGATCGGCGTCTTGATGAGCGCCTCGGCATCGGCCGTCACGACGCGCGTGTATTTCTCGTCGGACTGGAAGAACAGCACCTCGGCCACGGGGATCAGCCGCAGGTTCTGGCCGATGGTGGCCTTGATCCACTGCAGGCGCTCCTTCTTCGGGCCGAGCTGGCCGATCTGCGCGAGGATCGCCTTCAGGTCCGTGGGCGGAGCCGAGAGCTTGGCCTTCAGCCGCTCGATCGTCGTACCGAGGCGCTCGTCGGTGGCGGGCTTGAGGATGTAGTCCACCGCCCCGGTCTCGAAGGCCTGCACCGCGTATTCGTCGTATGCCGTCACGAAGACCACGTGGCAGCGGCCGCCGACGTGGCGCGCGACCTCCACGCCCGTCATCTCCGGCATCTGGATGTCGAGGAACATGAAGTCGGGGACGCGGTCCTCGAGCGCTTCGAGGGCGGCGGCGCCATCTTCCACGGAGGCGATGATCTCGAGCTCGGGCCAGAGCTTCTTCAGCTTGTTCTCGAGCTGCGCTCGGAGGATCGGCTCGTCCTCGGCGAGGATGGCGGTAGGCATGGCGCGATTTTACAGCGTGGGCTCGACGCGCTGCTCGACGACCTTGGGTTCCTTCTTGCGCATGAACCACCAGATCGCGAGCCCCACCAGGATGATGGGCGCCAGGACCGGTGAGATCCCGGCGAGGAAGATCAGCGCCATCAGCACGGTGAGTGCCACGAAGAGGAACCCCAGCCCGTAGATCACCGCGACCACGATCGCGATCGCGACCACGCACACCACGAACGCGAGCAGGACCGCGGCGGTCCCCAGGAGCGAGCCCCCGGGACCGGAGAAGATCTCGTCCTCGATCTGCACCGGGAAGGCGCCCGTCACCACACCCACGATGCCCACGAACGCGAACACCGCGGCAAGGATCACGAGGGCGTAGAAGAAATAGATGAGCGCCCTGCGCCAGAAGCGCTCGACGGCCGCGAGCACGCCGAGGAAGCGAGCGGTGCGCGTCAGGGGAATCGCGGGCTCGGCCGGAGCGTCGGCCTGCTTCGTGGCCGCGGTTGCAGCTTGCGCCGCCTGGGCCGCCGATGCGGCGCGCGCGGCATCGGCCGGCACGTCGATCGTCGCGACCACACCCTTCGGCGTGTTCTCCACGAGCGTGAGCTTCGCGGTGTCGCCGTAGAGCGCGGCGAGGCGCTCGCGGATGTTGGCGAGTCCCACGCCGGCGCCGATCGTCTCGCCGAAGCCGCGGCCGGTGTCGGCGACGATGAGGCGCAGCCGCCCTTCGACCAGCTCGGCGCTGATGTTCACGGTCCCGCCCTCGCGCTGCGGCTCGAGGCCATGCTTGATCGCGTTCTCGACCAGGGAGGGCAGCATCAGCGGCGGGAAGGCGATCGCGTTCAGGCTCTCGGGCACGTTGATCTCGAAGGCGAGCCGCTTGCCCATGCGCATCTGCAGGATGGAGAGATACGCGCGGACGAGCTCGATCTCCTGGCCGACCGTCGAGATGCCTTCACGCATCTTCGGCAGCGCGTTGCGCAGGTACTGGATCAAGTGGCCCGTCATCGCGTTGGCCTGTGCGGGGTCGACCTCCGTCAACGCCTGCACCGAGGCGAGCGTGTTGTAGAGGAAGTGCGGTTCGACCTGGGCTTGCAGCGCCTGCAGCTTCGCTTCCGTGAGCTGCTGGCTCATGCGGTGATGCTCGGCTTCCTTGCGCTTGAGATCGGCCATGCGCGTCGCGGCCCGCGAGCGGTCGATGAAGAATTTCGCGATCACGGCCAGCACGAACATCGGCAGCAGGATCAACGCGAGCGCCGCGCCGATGCCGATGCGATACATGTCGCCGGTCACGTTCTGGCGGATGCGGTCGCGGAATTCGGGCGGCAGCGGCTCCGAAGGCGGCGACGGCGGGGACGGGGCGGCGCCCGGGGAGGGCGGGGACGGCATGGCGCCCGGCGCTGGCGCAGACGGGGGAGACGGCGGCGCTGCGATCGAGCCCGGGAGCGGCGGCGGCACGCCCTTGCCCGGCTTCCCGGACGGGACCTTCGGCGTATCCGGCGTGCTCTCGATGTGCAGGCCCTGCTTCTCGCCGGGCTGCGGCTCGCCCACGTCGATGTCGACCAGGGGCTTGTCGCTGTCGCCGGATACCCCGATGCGGATGCGCTTGCGGGGCTTGGTCGTGGCGGCTTCGGCCTCCACGCGCGCCTGCGCTTCGGCGGCGGCCTTGATCGCGTCATCCAGGGCGCGGCGCGCTTCGGCATTCTGGGGCCCGCCCTTGCTCATCGCGACTTCGATCTCGCGCCGGGCTTCTTCGAGGCGGGTCATGGCGGTCCGCGCGGCGTCGCGGCTCTGCTCGAGGGCGTCGCGCTTGGCACGCAGCACTTCAGCCCCGGCGTCGCGCAGCTCCTGGCGCGCCTCCTGGAGGCCGCGCAAGGCTTCATCCAGCTCGGCGCGGCGCTCCGGGTCCTTGGTGCTGCGGCGCATGCCACGGATCACGCCGTGGGCGATGTCGATCGCGTTCTCGGCGAAGGCGTTGTCGATCTCGCGCTTGATGGCGCGGCGCTCCTGGTCGGTGTCGCCCTCGGCCCGGTAATCGATGATGTGGTACGGCGTCACGAACGCCGCGAGCGCGATGAGGCAGGCGAAGGCTGCGACGAGCAGGGCCCACCACGGGGTCTTGTACAGGAGGTCGGAGAGCGACTTCATTCGGTTTCCAGGGGCCGGGGCCCGATTATTTCAGTAGTCCGAGAGCAGGGCGATGACCACGGCGGCCAGGGAGACCGACAGCACTCCGAAGAAGATCGCGACGGTCGTCACGTTCGGTCCCAACGCCTGGATCAGTGTCATTGCCCGCTCCCCTAGGTTTCACAGGCCGTTTTCGGCCTTACGGGGGTGAATCTAGGGGTGACAGGAGGGGGGGCCAGCCACAAACGGCGAACTGCAGAAACCGGGGGGTGAAACGTAGGGGGCGCCGACGAACCGGGCCAGGATTCGTCATTCCCGCCGTCATCCCCGAGTGCCTTTATCGGGGACGGGAATCCAGCCTGGGCCCCCGCCTTCGCGGGGGAGACATGCACGCTACATCTGCTTGAAAAGGTGAGTGAACGCTCGCGAAACGACCAGCGCCTCCCGGTGGTCCCGGAGGGCCAGCTCCGCCTGGTCCTTGAGGCCCCGCTTCACCGTGGCGATATGGTCCACGTTCACGATGGTCGCCCGGTGGATCTGCCAGAACTTGTCCGGGTCCAGCTCGTCCAGGAGCTCCTTGATGGGCTTGCGGATGAGGGTCTCGGAATCGATCGTCACCACGCGGGTGTACTTCTCGTCGGACTGGAAGAAGAGCACCTCCTCCACCGGGATCAGCCGGACGTTCTGGCCCACCGAGGCCTTGATCCAGCGCAGGTGGTCCTGGGCCTTGCCGCCCAGGCGCGAGGCGAGGTCGGAGATGAGCTGCTCCAGCACCGGCGGCTCGCCGCCCAGGCGCTCGCGCAGGCGCTCCACCGTGGTGGCCAGGCGCTCCTCGTTGAAGGGCTTCAGCACGTAGTCGATCGCGCCTTGCTCGAAAGCCTCGACCGCGTACTGGTCGAAGGCGGTCACGAACACGATGTGGGCCTGCTTGCCGATCGCGCGCGCCGCCTCGAGGCCGTTCACGCCGGGCATGTGGATGTCGAGGAAGAAGAGCGTGGGCGAATGCTCGTCGATCACGGCCTGCACGTCGCGGCCGTTCTCCATCTCGTGGGCGATGGCGAGCTCGGGCCACAGGCGCGCGAGCCGCGACTTGAGCTGCGCCCGCAATAGCGGCTCGTCGTCGGCGATGACGCAGGTCGGTGTCTTCATGGGGTGGTGCTAGGCCGCGGCCGCGGCGCCGGTCACGGTGGGCGCCGCTTCAGTGGCGGGATTATCGTCGATTTCGATCGCGGCCACGACGCCGTGGGGCGCGTTCTCCTGCAGGATCAGGCGAGCGGAGGTGCCGTGCAGCGTCTTCAGGCGCTCGCGGATGTTCGACAGGCCCACGCCCGTTCCCTTCTTCGGCAGGATGCCCTCGCCCGTGTCGGCCACGGAGACGGTGAGGCGGCCGTTGTCCTCGCGCGCGCGGATGCTGATGGAGCCGGCGTCGCAACACGGATCGATGCCGTGCTTGACCGCGTTCTCCACGAGCGAGATCAGCATCATCGGCGGGAACTGGCGGCTGCGAAGGGCCTCCGGAACATCGACGTCGTACGTGAGGCGCGTGCCCATGCGCATGCGCGTGATCTCGAGGAAAGCGCGCGACATCTCCACCTCCCGTCCGAGGTTGGTCGCCGACTCTCGCATCTGCGGCATCGCGGCGCGCAGGTACTTGATGAGGCTGTCCAGCATGCGGCTCGCGTTCGCCGGATCCGTCTCGACCAGGTGCTGAACGTTGGCGAGCGTGTTGAAGAGGAAGTGCGGCTCGACCTGCGCCTGCATGAGCTGCAACCGCGCTTGCAGCATGTTCTTCTCGAACTGGTGGCGCTCGCTCTCGGCGGCGAGGATCCGCGCCTGGTCGCGCGCGAGCTTCTCGCGCAGGATGAACCACGCCACCACGACGCAGCCGAAGCCGATGCCAAGGCTCATGCTGATCGTCACGCCCGCGAGGCGCTCGGTGAACATCTGCAGCAGGTCGCGGCCCTTCACGATGCCGGTGAGCACCGTGCCGATGAAGGACCCCGCCACGATGGCGAGCACCTGGCGCACCTCGCGCGGCATGGCCGACTCGCGCAGGTTCCCCGCGATGGTGAACAGAACCATGCTGGTGTAGCCGACGCAGAGCGACGTCACCAGCAGGTCGAGATACGTGTTGATGAAGAACCACACCACGATCGCCGTGGCGACCACGCAGATGAGGGTTACCCAAGCCACGCGCCGGACCGTCAACCCCTCGAAGAGGTAGGCGTAGCGGCTCATGGGGGCTCAGCTCGCGGGGAGTGCCAGGCGGTGGGCGCCCTTCCACCGGCCGGAGAGGCCGGGTGCCGGCCGCCCGCTCCAGAGACCCGTGGGTTCCCGCCTGCGCGGGAAGGACGCGGGACCGGGAATCCGGGGGACGGGCGGGAGGAGGCGCGCTTTCATGACTGAAAGGTTACCGGCGGCGCCGTGACCGGGCAAAGAAATTGCGACGAAACGCGTATAAGCGGGGACGAATGGAGCAAAAAAAAAGCCCAGCGGGAGGCTGGGCTTAGGGCAACTCCGTATTGGGGGAGGAGTTGCAGGGGGACGTAACCGAAATCAGGTGCGTTGCGAGTTGCTTCCGGTCGTGCGGCGGGCGTCGGCCTGGACCGAGGCGGGCACGAAATCGTGCGGGCGCTGGGCGGTGACGGTGACGCGGAAGTGCGAGTCTTCCTGGGAGACCGTCACGCGGTCTTCGGCGGCGATGCGCTGGGCCTGCTGCGAGGCGGAATCCTTGGAGACGGCGAACCAGGCGACCGCAAGACCGGCGGCGACCATCATGGCAACCGAAAGCGTGGAGTCGAGGTTGAATTCGCGGAAGTTCGTCATGGCTGGGTCTCCTTTTGTCGGCCCCGGAGCGGTTTGCGTCGCGGGATGACTGCACTTTCGGCCGTTGCCCGGGCGGGAGATAGCGGAAAGCGACGAAATGCGGAAACGGCGGACCGAAGTGCGGGCGGCGCGGATGTGGGGGCGCTACGGGGTCATTCCCGCGAAGGCGGGAACCCAGCTGGATCCCCGGCTACGCGGGGATGACGGCCTTCGGACGGGACGCCATTGAACCCAACATCATCCCCAGGACACCCGCCAGCAGGCCGGCCAACGCCGGGGGGACGACCACTTCGGGAGCCACGGCCTCCAGCACGATCCAGGTGACCAGCCCCGCGGCAATGGAGAGGTGGGCGCCGCGGGCCGTGGCCCGCTTCCAGAACAGGCCGGCCGTCAGCGGAACGAAAGCCGACACGAGCACGACCTTCCCCGACTCGTTGACCAGCTGGTAGATGGACATCTTCGAGGTGAGGGCCATGGCCAGGACCGCGAGCCCGAGGAGCAGCACGCTCACCCGCATGGTCTTCAGGAGGCGGGCATCGCCGAGCGGGCCTGCGCCGCGTCGCTCCATCACCGGCCGAACGACGTTCTCCGCGATGACGACTGCCGGCGCCAGGAGCGCGCCGCCCGCGGTGGAGAGGATGGCCGACAACAACGCGCCGAAGAAGAGCACCTGCACCGCGAGCGGCGTGCGCTCGAGGATGAGCGTGGGAAGGATCAGCTGGTAGTCGTCCTTGATCAGCCGGTCGACGAGCGGCGCGTCGATGAGTGTCGCCGCACCGACGAGGAAGATCGGCAGCGAGGCGACGATGAAATAGAGAACGCCGCCGAGGATCGAGGCGCGCACCGCGACCCCTTCATCCTTCGCGCTCATCACACGCTGGAGGACATCCTGTTGCGGGACCGAGCCGCACAGCACGATCAGGGCGGCGGAGATCCACGCGAGGATCGAGCGTGCGTCGGGCTCGGGCAGGAGGGCCATCCGCTCGGAGGTCGCGAGGGCGTCGACCACACGTCCTGCACCGCCGGCGAGGTCCGAGACGACCCACGCGACGTAGAGCATGCCGCCGATGATCACGATCGCCTGGAAGAAGTCGGTGAGCGCCACCGACCACATGCCGCCGCGGATCGTATAGATGAGGACGGCCACGGTACCGATCACGATGCCGGTGCGCGTGTCGATGGCGCCGTGCGACAGGACGTTGAACGCGAGCCCGATCGCCACGAACTGCGCGGCGATCCATCCCAGGTACGAGAACGCGATGCACAGCGACAGCACGATTTCGGTCGGCCGGTCGAACCGGCGGCGGAAGTAGTCGCCGAGCGTGAGCACGTCGAGTCGATAGAAGGCGCGCGCGAAGACGAGGCCCACGAGCACCAGGCAGCCCATCGCCGCGAACGGATCCGCGACCAGGCCGCGAAGGCCATCCTTCAGGAACGTGGCGGGAATGCCGAGTACCGTCTCGGCGCCGAACCACGTGGCGAACACGGTCGCCGTGACGACCACCGTGCCGAAGCGCTTGCCCGCGACCGCGAAATCCCGCGCGTCCTGCACGCGCCGCGCCGCGTACAGGCCGATCGCGATCGACACGGCGAGGTATACGAGGATGCAGGTGATTAGCATTCGATTCCGTCATTCCCGCGAAAGCGGGAATCCACTGGGTCCCCGCCTTCGCGGGGACGACGGCGGCTTCAAGCCGTCGCTTCGCGTTGCAGGGAGCGGAAGGCGAGCGACCCGATGATCATCCCCGCGAAGCTGGCGATGAGGCCGGCCATCTGCGGGGGCACGGTGGCTTCCTTGTAGTAGTACTCGCAGCCGATCCAGATCACGAGGCCGAAGAGTACGGCGAGCATGCCGCCCAGGTTGGTGGCGCGCTTCCAGTAGAGGCCGCACACAAGGGGAACGAACGCACCCACGAGCGTGACCTTGTACGCGTTCTCCACCATCTTGTAGATCGACGCGTCGGTGCTCATCGCGAACGAGGTGACGAGGATCGTGAAGCCCACCAGGACCACGCGCATCAGCTGCAGGAACTTGTGGTCGGGGATGTTCGGGAAGAACGGCCGCAGGATGTTCTCGCTGAAGCTCACCGACGGCGCCAGCAGCGTGGCCGAGGCGCAGCTCTTGATGGCCGAGAGCAGCGCTCCGAAGAACATGATCTGCGCGAAGATCGGCACGATCGGCGAGAGGATCAGGTTCGGCAGGATCAGCTGCGCGTCGCCGCCCTCCTTCAGCGCGCCCGAGACCATCGCCGGGTCGATCAGGCTCGCCGAGTAGGCGAGGTACATCGGGATGAAGGCGAAGCAGAAGTACATGATGCCGCCGACGATCGCCGAGCGCGCGGCGATGTCCTCGCTCTTTGCCGACTGCACGCGCTGGAAGACATCCTGCTGCGGGATGGAGCCCAGCATCATGGTCATCCACGCCGCAAGGAACCAGAGCACCTCCTTCAGCTCGGGCTTGGGCAGGATCTGGAACTTGTCGTTGTTCGCCGCGTGCGTGATCACCGCCTCGGCGCCGCCCGGCACGATGCCGCTCACCGCGAACGCGATGTAGAGCATGCCGAGCACGATGATGATCATCTGGATGAAGTCGGTGATCGCCACCGAGAACATGCCGCCCAGCACCGTGTACACCAGCACCGTGGAGGCGCCGATGATCATCCCCCACTCCTGCGTGACCGAGCCGCCGGAGACCACGAAGAACACCAGGCCCAGCGCCTTGATCTGCGCACCCACCCAGCCGAGGTAGCTGATCACGATGCAGAGCGTCGTCAGCATCTCCACCGGGCGGCTGTAGCGCTTGCGGTAGTAGTCGCCGATGGTGAGGAGGTTCATGCGGTAGAGCGGCCGCGCGAAGAACAGGCCCACGAGGATCAGGCAGAGCGAGGAGCCGAACGGATCCGCGATGATCCCGGAGAAGCCCTCCTTCATGAAGGTGGCCGGGATGCCCAGCACCGTCTCGGAGCCGAACCACGTGGCGAAGACCGTGGCGGTGACGATGTACATCGGCATCCGCCGGCCGGCGACCGCGAAGTCCCTCGAGTTGTGCACCCACTTGGCGGCGTAGATGCCGATCCCGACGGAGATGATCCAGTAGATGATCACGAACGACAGCAGCATTTTTGGTCTTCTTTCGCGGGCGGATGTGGGGCTGGCGCTATTTTAGGAGAAAATGCCGCCGTGTCAGCCATTTCGCTCGACGGCGTCGCCAAGCACTGGGGAGAAACGCGGGCCGTCGATTCCATCTCCTTCGCCGTGGAGCCCGGATCGTTCGTGGCCTTGCTGGGGCCGTCCGGGTGCGGCAAGTCGACGACGCTGCGGCTCATCGCCGGCCTCGACACTCCCACCGCAGGGCGCATCACGATCGCCGGCCGCGACGTGACCCAGGCGCCTCCGGCCGAGCGCGGCATCTCGATGGTCTTCCAGTCGTACGCACTCTTCCCCCACCTCACCGTGGCCGAGAACATCGTCTTCGGCCTCGAGGTGCGCAAGGTTCCGGCCGCCGAGCGCGAGGCAAGGCTGAAGAAGGTCGCGGAGCTGCTGGGCCTGGGCGCGTTGCTGGCCCGCAAGCCGTCGCAGCTCTCCGGTGGGCAGCAACAGCGCGTGGCCCTGGGCCGGGCCATCATCGCCGAGACGCCGGTGTGCCTCATGGACGAGCCGCTGTCGAACCTCGACGCCCAGCTACGCGGCGAGATGCGCCGTGAGATCCGCTCGCTGCAGCGCCGCCTCGGCATCACGATGGTCTACGTGACCCACGACCAGACCGAGGCCATGACCATGGCCGACCGCATCGTGCTGATGCGCTCCGGGAAGATCGAGCAGAACGGCACGCCCGAGGATCTCTACGAGCGGCCCGCCACCGCGTTCACGGCCTCCTTCATCGGGGCGCCGCCGATGAACCTCATCAAGACCGCGGGCGTCGACGGCACCATCGGAGTGCGCCCCGAGGACCTGCGCCTTTCATCGGATGGACTCGCGGCGGTGGTGGAATCCGTCGAGTACCTCGGCGCCGATTCGCTGGTGGCGGCCCGCACGGATGCGCAGGAGGTGCTGGTGCGCGTCCCCGGCCACGCCACCGTGAAGACCGGCGACCCCATTCGCATCAGCTGGGACAAGCAACACGAGCATCGCTTCGACAACCACGGAGGAAGACAACAATGAAGACCCTGCAACGCGCCGCGCGCGCGCTCGCCCTCGGCCTCACCGCCACGGCGCTTTCCGCGTTCGCGCAGACGGAGATCACGTTCTACTACCCGGTCGCCGTCGGCGGACCCATCACGAAGACGATCGACCAGATGTCGGCCGACTTCGAGAAGGAAAACCCCGGCATCAAAGTGAAACCGGTGTACGCGGGCACGTACCAGGAGACGCTGGTGAAGGCGATCACGGCGCAGAAGGCCGGCACGCCGCCCACCACCGCGATCCTGCTCTCCACCGACATGTACACGCTGATCGACGAGGACGCGATCACGCCGTTCGAAGAGATCAATTCCGGCGCCGACGACGCCGCGTGGCGGAAGTCCTTCTACCCCGCGTTCATGGCCAACAGCCAGACCGGCGGCAAGACCTGGGGCATCCCGTTCCAGCGGTCCACCATCGTGTTGTATTGGAACAAGGAGCTCTTCAAGGAAGCGGGGCTGGATCCCAACAAGGCGCCCGCCAACTGGAAGGAGATGCTCGAGTACGCGCAGAAGCTCACGAAGAAGGATGCCTCCGGCAACGTCACGCAGTGGGGCGTGCAGATCCCGTCGTCGGGTTTCCCGTATTGGCTCTTCCAGGGCCTCACGACCCCCAACGGCGTGGAGCTGATGAACGCCGCGGGCACCGAGACCTACTTCGACAAGCCTGAAGTGGTCGAGGCCCTGCAGTTCTGGGTGGACCTGGGCCGCAAGCACAAGGTGATGCCCGCGGGCGTGATCGAGTGGGGCACCACGCCGAAGGATTTCTTCGAGAAGAAGATCGCGATGATGTGGACCACGACGGGCAACCTCACCAACGTGAAGAACAACGCCAAGTTCGATTTCGGCGTCGCGATGCTGCCGGCTTCGAAGAAGCGCGGCTCGCCCACCGGCGGCGGCAACTTCTACGTCTTCAAGAAGGCGACGAAGGAGCAGCAGGTTGCCGCGGCCAAGTTCGCGAAGTTCATGACGACGCCGGAGCGTGCCGCGCAGTGGGGCATGGATACGGGCTATGTCGCGGTTCGTCCCGACGCGTGGGCCACGGCGAAGATGACGGAGTACGTGAAGGGCTTCCCGGTGGCTTCCGTCGCGCGTGACCAGCTGCAGTACTCGGTGGCGGAGCTTTCCACGCACGACAACCAGCGCGTCACCAAGGCGTTGAACGACGGCATCCAGGCGGCCCTCACGGGTGCAAAGGAACCAGCGGCGGCGATGAAGGATGCCCAGGCCGAGGCCACCCGCATCCTGCGTACGTACAAGTGAACCGTCGCAAGTGAACGACCGTCACCCCCGCGAAGGCGGGGGTCCAGTATTCAAGCTGGTCATCTTCGACTGTGATGGCGTCCTCATCGACTCCGAGCCGATCGCGAACCGCGTGTTCCGCGACGGGCTCGCTGCGGCGGGGCTCGACCTTCCGATCGAGACAGTGATGAGCACGTTCGTGGGCAACACGAAGGACGGCTGCATCGAGCTGGCCGGGCGCATGCTCGGCCGGCCATTGCCTGCGGATTTCGGCGACCGCTGGGACCGCGAGCTGTTCGCGGCGCTGCGAGCCGAGGTTAAGCCCGTGGAAGGTATTCCGGAGCTGCTGGCGTCGATGCGCATTCCGTACTGCGTCGCTTCGAACGGCAATCCCGACCGCATGCAGTTGGCACTGGAGGCTGCGGGCCTGCTTCGGTTCGTCGATGGACGCATCTTCACTGCTTCCCAGGTCGCGAAGCCGAAGCCCGCGCCGGATCTGTTTCTCCACGCGGCGAAGACGATGGGGGCCGCCCCGCGCGACTGCGCCGTCATCGAAGACACGCCGACCGGAACGAAAGCCGGCGTCGCAGCGGGAATGAAGGTGTTCGGTTACGCCGGCGCTCCCCACTCCGATGCCGCGAGCCTATCGGCGCACGGCGCCACGGTGTTCTGGGCCGTGAGCGAGCTGCCCGCGTTGCTGGAGCCTGCGTGAGCCGAAGCGCGATCCACGGCTGGCTGCTCCTGCTGCCCTCGTTGGCGTTGCTGGCGCTCTTCACCCACTGGCCGATCGTGGGCACGGTGATCGACAGTTTCTTCGGCACGCCCAAGGGCAAGCGCCCGGCGCCGTTCGTGGGCCTCGAGAACTACCAGGTGATGGTGGCCGACGAGGTGTTCTGGAAGTCGCTGTGGAACAACCTGTGGTTCGCACTCGGGACCATTCCCCTTTCGATCATCCTCGCGCTCGCGATGGCGCTTTGGGTGAACAGCGCGATGCGCGGCAAGACGTGGCTGAGGATGGCGTTCTTCACGCCGACGGTGCTGCCGATGATCGCCGTGGCCAACATCTGGCTCTTCTTCTTCACGCCGCAGTACGGGCTGCTCGAGCAGTTCACGGGGCTCTTCGGCTTCTCGGGCCGCAACTACCTCGGCAGCGAATCGACGGCACTCGTCTGCATGATGATCGTCGCGGTGTGGAAGGAAGCCGGCTTCTTCATGATCTTCTACCTCGCGGCGCTGCAGTCGATCCCGCCGTCGCTTGCGGAAGCCGCGGCCATCGAGGGCGCGCCGCGCTCGTACTATCTGAGAAGGATCGTGCTGCCGCTGCTGATGCCCACCACGCTCTTCGTGATGGTGAACGCGGTGATCAACGCTTTCCGGATGGTCGATCACATCGTGGTGATGACGAAGGGCGGACCGAACAACGCCACGTCGCTGCTGCTGTTCCACATCTACCAGGTCGGCTTCAACTTCTGGGACACGGGCTATGCCGCGGCGCTGACCGTCGTGCTGCTCGCGATCCTCGCGCTGGTGGCGGTCGGGCAGTTCGTGTTCCTCGACCGCAAGGTCCACTACCAATGAGCGTCCGATGAGCCGCCACTACGAGCCGCGCGGAATCGCGCTCGGTGTCGAGACGGTCGCGGCGTGGGCGCTGGGCATTCTCTGGATCCTGCCGCTGATCTACGCCGTGTGGACCGCGTTCCATCCCAGCGAGTACTCCGCGCGCTTCTCGCTCATGGCGCCGCTCACGCTCGAGAATTTCCGCCGCGCCTGGGACGCCGCTCCGTTCGCGCGCTACTTCCTCAACAGCTTCATGCTCGTGACGCTGGTGCTCTCGATGCAGCTCGTGCTGTGCACCCTCGCCGCCTACGCTTTCGCACGCTACGAGTTCCGCGGCAAGGACACGGTGTTCCTGCTGGTACTGATCCAGCTGATGATCATGCCGGACGTGCTGCTGGTGGAGAACTACCGCACGATGGGAAAGCTCGGGCTCCTCGACTCGATTCCCGCGATCGCGCTGCCCTACGCGGCGTCGGCGTTCGGGATCTTTCTCCTGAGGCAGACCTTCAAGTCGGTCCCACGCGAATTGGACGAGGCCGCGCGCGTCGAAGGCGCCGGGCCGCTCACCGTGCTGTGGCGCGTCTATGTTCCGCTCGCGAAGCCCGTGTACCTCGCCTACGGGCTCGTCTCGGTGAGCTATCACTGGAACAACTTCCTCTGGCCGCTCATCGTCACCAACTCCGTGACCTCTCGGCCCGTGACCGTGGGCCTGCAGGTGTTCTCGTCCGGCGATCAGGGTATCGACTGGTCGATCATCACGGCGGCCACCCTCATGACGTCGGCGCCGCTGTTGCTCGCGTTCCTCCTCTTCCAGCGCCAGTTCGTCCAGTCCTTCATGAGGGCCGGGATCCGATGAATAAAGGGGTCAGACCACTTTATTGCTTGTCCTGCGCAATAAAGTGGTCTGACCCCTTTATTCATTTTGTCACGCCTGCTTCTTTCAGGATTGCCCGCGTGATGGCGTAGCGGTGCGCGAACTTGCTGGCCTTCGTCGGAGTGGCGTTCATCGCGAAGTAGGCGGTCACGACGCCCTCGCGCTCGATCCAACCGACCCACCACACGACAGGCTCGCGCACGGCGCCGGTGGTGCCGGTCTTCGCATAGATGGTGTATCCCGCGGTCTCCTCGACACGCAGGGCATCGCGTACGAGTCGCCGCGAACGGGCGCTCACAGGCAACCGCCCTTCCTCGAGCTTGCGAAGGAACTCCACCTGCTCGAAAGCGCTGATGCGCATCTGCCCCTGGAGCCAGAAGAGATCGATCCCGCCGCCGATATCGCGGTTGCCGTAGGCGAAGCGCTCGATCCACTCCTTCATGCGGGCCTTGCCGGTGCGGCGAGCGACCTCCTGGAACATCCACACGACGCTCTCCTTCATGCCGGTGTCGAGCGTGTGGTCCTGCTCCCAGGAATGGCGCGGCTTGGGCTTGCCGTCCCAGCGGAAGACCTCGTGCTCGTCGCGGATCGAGCCCACCTCGAGGCCGATCAGCGCGTTGGGGACCTTGAAGGTGGACGCGGGCAGGTAGCCGTGGCGGGCGCGCTCCGGGTCGAGGACCGAGTAACGGTTCTTTGCGGGCTCGTAGAGCACGAAGGTGCCCGCCACCCCGTAGGCGTCGAAGTGGCGCTTCCAGCCCGGCCGCTCCACCGTCTCGGAAGCGCCCGCGTGCAGCCCGGCCAGGAGCATCAAAAGCGAGGGGGCAATGCGTTTCATTGCGCTTCTCCGATGTGGAATAACGGAGCCAGCGTGCCCCCCGAATCTGGCAAACTTCTGGCCTTCCTCGGAGCGATTCGGGCATGAAGCTCATCACCTGGAATATCCAGTGGGGCCGTGGAGTCGACGGGCGCGTCGACCTCGGGCGGATTGCGCGGCGAATCCCGTGGCTCGGCGATTTCGACGTGATGTGCTTCCAGGAAGTCGCCGACAACTATCCCGACCTCCCCGGCAACGACTCCGCGAACCAGTTCGCGGCGCTGCCCGCCCTCTTCCCCGGCTATGCGGCGTTCGAGGGCATCGCGGTGGACGTGGCCGACGGAGCGCGGCGCAAGCGCTTCGGCAACCTCATCCTCACGCGCCTGCCGGTGCACTCCGCACGCAGGCATGCGCTTCCGTGGCCCGCCGATCCGGAGCGGGACTCGATGCCCCGCGTGGCCGTGGAGATCGTCGTCGGCGCACCGTTCGGTCCGCTTCGCGTGACCACCACGCACCTCGAGTACTACTCCGGCGTGCAGCGCATGGCGCAGGCGCGGCGGCTTCGCGAGCTGCACGACGAGGCTTGCGCACGCGCAGCCGCGCGGCCGAATCCGAAGCCCCGCGAATCGAACGCCACCTTCGCGGTCACGCCGCAACCCACCGCCGCCGTGCTCACCGGCGATTTCAACTTCCCGCCCGAGGCGCCGGAGTTCCCGGAGATCCAGGCGCCGCTCGCCAGCGGCGGGCCGCGTTACCGCGATGCATGGACCACCGTCCACGGCATGCGCGCGCACGATCCCACGTTCTGCGTGCACGACCATAGCTGGAAGCCCGTGCCGCTCTGCTGCGACTTCATCTTCGCGAGCGAAGGGCTGCCGGTGCGCAGCATCGCCGTCGACCTCGAAGCGCAGGAATCCGACCACCAACCCGTCATCCTCGAAATCGGCTGAAAGGACACCATGTCGCGCCTCCTCAACATGACCCCGGAGTTGAACCAGTACATGGTCGATCATTCCGTGCGCGACCATCCGGTGCTCGCCGAGCTGCGCGCTGCGACGGCGCCGCTCAAGCATGCGGGCATGCAGATCGGGGCGGAGCAGGGCCAGTTCATGCAGTTCATGGTCCGGCTGATCAACGCGAAGCGCTGCATCGAGGTCGGCGTCTTCACCGGCTACAGCTCGCTCTCCGTGGCGCTGGCGCTCCCCTCGGACGGGACCATCGTCGCCTGCGACATCAGCGAGGAGTGGACCGCCATCGCGAAGAAGCACTGGGAGAAGGCGGGCGTGGCGAGCAAGATCACGCTGAAGCTGGCACCGGCGAACGACACGCTGGACAAGCTGCTCGCCGAAGGCGGCGCGGGCAAGTACGACTTCGCCTTCATCGACGCGGACAAGCCGGCGTACATCGGCTACTACGAGCGGCTGCTGAAGCTGATGCGCCCCAACGGGCTCATCATGGTCGACAACACGCTGTGGTCCGGCTCGGTGGTCGATCCGAAGAACCAGGAGCGCGATACGGTGGCGCTGCGCGAGTTCAACGCGTTCGTGCACAAGGACGTGCGCGTCGGCCTCGCCATGCTGCCGCTGGGCGACGGGGTCACGCTGCTTCGCAAGCGCTAGCGTGTACAAGCGCTCCGCTGTCCTCGCCGGTTCCGCCGCGCTCGCGCTCGCCGCGCTGTCGTTCGCTGCGCAGGCGGCGAGCGACGCCTTTCCGCATTGGTCTCCCGACGGCAAGCGCATCGCCTTCACGTCCGACCGCGACGGCGACTGGGAGATCTACACCATGGCCGCGGACGGCAGCGATGCCCGGCGCCTCACGAGCGCACCCGGCCGCGATGCGCATCCCTCGTATTCGCCCGACGGGAAGCGCCTCGTGTTCCAGTCCCCACGCGCCGATGGCAAGAACGTGCAGGTCTACGCGATGGACGTGGATGGCGCGAACGTCGTGCGCCTCACGGACCTGAAGGGATTCGCCGGCGTGCCGGTCTACTCGCCGGACGGCAAGCGAATCGCGTTCCAGTGGCGCGAGGCCTCGGAGCCGCCCGCGACCGCGAAGAAGTGGCGGCTCGCCACGATGGCCGCGGATGGCTCGGACCTTCGGCTCATCTCCGGCGGCGAAGCCAACGACCAGGTGCCCGCGTGGTCGAAGGACGGGCGCCGACTGCTCTTCTTCTCCGACCGCTCCGGCCGGAACCAGGTGCACGTGATGAACGCGGACGGCACGGGCGAGCGCCGGCTCTCCGACGGCAAGCACGACGACTTTGTCGCGTTCTGGTCGCCCGACAATGCATGGATCGCCTTCTCCTCCTCGCGCGATGGAACGGTGGACATCTTCGTGGCCGACGCGGAAGGCGCCAACGTGCGGCGCCTCGCGCAGACCGCGGCCAACGACCGCATGGCGACGTGGTCGCCCGACGGCAAGCGCCTCGCGATCTCGGCCGACGAGAACAACGCGAGCTGGATCTACGTGGTCGAGGCCGACGGCTCGAAGCCGGTGCGCCTGTCACCTCCGGTACCGCGCTAGCCAATCGCCGCGACGTTCGGTGACACGGCACGCGATTTTCGCGTGCTATCAAAGTGGGCATGAACGCACTTCGCCTGCTGGCCATCGCCCTCCTCGCCCCGCTGGCCTTCGCGGCTTCCGCGGGGCGCGTCTCCAACAAGGATTACGACATCGTCACGCTCGCGGACGGCGTGCACGGCTTCGTGTGGCGCGATCCGTCGGCGCAGGTGATCGAGGGCAACGCGCTCTTCATCGTGAATGAGCGCGATGTCATCGTCGTGGACACCGGCCTCATGCCCGCCAGCACGCTGCGCATGATCGAGGAGCTGCGGAAACTCACGCCGAAGCCCGTGTCGATGGTCGTGAATACGCACTGGCACGACGACCACGTCAACGGCAACGGCCTCTACCGCGATGCGTATCCGGGCGTGCTGGTCGTCGCCCACGCGAACACGCGGCAAGATCAAATGGAGCAGGTGATCGCCCCGCGCCAGGCGAACCTCGACAAGGGCGAGGCCGGCCTCGCGCGCTACGACACCTGGCTCGAGAAGGGCGTGGACGACACGGGCAAGGCGATCGACGAGGCGCGCCGCAAGCGGATCGTGGAGTTCCTCGCCACCGCCCGCGCCGAGATCCCGCTGCTGCGCTCCGTGAAGGATTCGCCCGCCGACATCACCCTCGATTCGAAGCTCGTGGTCGAACGCGGCGACCGGCGCATCGAGATCCTGCACCTCGGTCTCGGAAACACCCGCGGCGACCTCGTGGTGTTCCTGCCGAAGGAGCGCATCGTCGCGACCGGCGACTTGCTCGTCTATCCGATCCCCTTCATGTTCGGGTCCTACTACGACACGTGGCCCGAAACGCTCGAGAAGGTGGCCGCGCTTCCTGCCGACACGCTCTTCCTGATGCACGGAGCGCCGCAGAAGGACCGCACCTACCTGAAGCAGGTGCAGGCGCTGCTGCGCGACATCGCGGCGCGCTCGAAGGTGGCGGCGGCGACATCGCTCTCGGCGGAGGAAGCCGCGAAGCAGGTGGACCTCAAGGATTGGCAGGCCCGTTTCGCCGGCGACAACACGATCCGCCAGCGCGAGTTCGAGGGTTACGTCGTGCAGCCGGCCGTCACGCGCGCCATCCGGCAGGCTCGCGGCGAGCCCGCGGCCTTCTTGCAGAACCTGCAATAGTCCTCACCTACAATGGTCGTGGGTTCCCGCCTTCGCGGGAACGACGACGCTCGCCGTCGGGCGGGCAATGGCCTTGGAGGTGTTCGTGGACCTGCAACTGAAGGGCAAGTTGGCACTCGTCACCGGCAGCACGGCCGGCATCGGCCGCGCGATCGCGGCGCAACTCGGAAGCGAAGGCGCGCGCGTCATCGTGAATGGCCGCAAGGCCGAAGCCGCGAAAGCCGCGGCCACGGAGCTCGCGAAGGAAACCGGCGGCACGTTCGTCGCCTTCGGCGGCGATCTCTCGCAGGCCGCGGAGGCCGAGCGCGTGGTGCGGGAGAACCCCGGCATCGAGATCCTCGTGAACAACCTCGGCATCTTCGAGCCCAAGGCCTTCGAGGACATCCCCGACGAGGACTGGCGCCGCTTCTTCGAGGTGAACGTGCTCTCGGGCGCGCGGCTCTCGCGCCTCGTGCTCCCCGCGATGAAGACGGCGAACTGGGGCCGCATCATCTTCATCTCCAGCGAGAGCGCCCTGCAGATCCCCGCGGAGATGATCCACTACGGCATGACCAAGACCGCGCAGCTCGCGATCTCGCGCGGCCTGGCCGAGAGCGTGGCCGGCACGGGCATCACGGTGAACTCGGTGCTGCCGGGTCCGACCAACTCCCGCGGCGTCGGCGACTTCGTGGCCGCGCTCGCCAAGGAGCAGGGCACGACGTTCGAGGCCTTCGAGAAGCAGTTCTTCAAGACCGTGCGCCCCACGTCGCTGATCCAGCGTTTCTCCACGCCGGAGGAAGTGGCATCGCTCGTGGCCTATGTCGCGAGTCCGCTCGCGTCGTCCACCACCGGTTCGGCGTTGCGCGTCGACGGAGGCACGACCAAGTTCGCGTTCTAGCGCGGGGGCGTCACAGCCGCAGGATGTAGGCGACGGCGAGCAGGGCCAGCACCAGCGCGATCACGCCCATCATCCACGTCTGGCGGCGCTGCGTAGCCTCGAGCTGCATCAGCGTGCGCTCGAGGCGCCGCGGGGTGTCGTCCGAGAGCAGGCGGTGCACGAGCAGCGGCAGCTGCGGCAGCGTGCGCGCCCAGCGCGGTGCTTCATCCTTCAGCTTCTCGAGGAAGGCCTCCGGGCCCGCCTGCTGGTTCATCCAGCGCTCGAGCACGGGCTGCGCGTGGCGGCGGAGGTCGAGGTCCGGATCGAGCGCGCGGCCGAGCCCCTCGATCTGCAGCAGCGTCTTCTGCAGCAGCACGAGCTGCGGCTGCACCTCCATCTTGAAGCGGCGCGAGACCTCGAAGAGCCGCATCAGGAGCTTGCCGAAGTAGATCTCCTTCAGCGGGCGGTCGAAGATCGGCTCGCACACGGCGCGGATGGCGCCCTCGAACTCGTCGACCCGCGTGTCGCGCGGCACCCAGCCCGCGTCCACGTGCGCGACCGCGACCTTGTGGTAGTCGCGATGGAAGAACGCGCGGAAATTGGTGGCGAGGTAGTTCTTGTCCTCGTCGGAGAGCGTTCCCATGATCCCGAAGTCCACGCCGCAGTAGTGGCCGTCCCTCGCGACGAAGATGTTGCCCGGATGCATGTCGGCGTGGAAGAAGCCGTCGCGGAAGACTTGCGTGAAGAAGATCTCCACGCCGTCCCGCGCGAGGCGCTGGATGTCGATGTTGTGCTTGCGGAGCGAATCGACGTCGTTCACCGGGATGCCGTCGATGCGCTGCATCGTCATCACCGTGCGCGTGCACCAGTCCCAGTAGACCTCGGGCACCACGAGCAGGCGCCCGTCGGCGAAGTTGCGCCGCAGCTGGCTCGCGTTGGCCGCCTCGCGCAGGAGGTCCAGCTCGTCGTGGATCGTCTTCTCGAATTCGCGGACGACTTCGCGCGGGCGAAGCCGGCGGCCGTCGGCGGAGAAGCGCTCAATGAAGCCCGCGGCGAGGTACAGCAGCGACACGTCTGAACGGATGGTCTTGTCGATGCCCGGGCGCAGGACCTTCACGGCGACCTCGCGCCCGTCGGGCAACGTCGCGAAATGCACCTGCGCCACGGAAGCACTCGCCACCGGAGTGAGGTCGAACGTGCCGAAGACCTCCGCGTGCGGGCGGCCGAACGCCTCGCGCAGCGCCTGGTCGACCTGCGCCGGATCGACGGGGGGCACGCGGTCCTGGAGCTGCGAGAGCTCCTGCGCGATGTCCTCGGGGATCAGGTCGGGGCGGATCGACAGGAGCTGGCCGAACTTCACGAAGATCGGCCCCAGCTCCTGCAGGGCCACGCGCAGGCGCGCTCCGCGGGTCCGGGAATGGTCCCAGCGGTGGCGTGCGAGGGTGAAGAGGATCCGGAGGAAGCGGAAGAGGCGCATTGTGACTTATCGCATTGGAAGGGCGATTCTACCGGTGCTAATCTCCATCTCCCCGCCGGCCACCAAGAGCCGGGTTTTTTTCGACTTCGAACAAGGCAGCGCGCCCCCATGACTTACCAGGCCGATCGGCCCTTCACCTTCTATTTCGTCCGCCATGGCGTGACGGAGCCCAATTTCAAGGGCCTTCGCTGCGGCGGCGACCTCGACATCCCGCTGATGGACATCGGCTGCGACCAGGCCTACCTGCTCGCCAAGCAGATCCAGCGCATGGACCTCGGCATCAGCGTCATCATCACCGGCTCGTTGATCCGCACGCGGCAGACCGCGTCGATCATCAGCGGCGTGATGGGCAACCTCCCGATCGAGGTGAATCCGCTCCTGAACGAGCGCCTGCTCGGCGTCTGGAACAACCAGTCGATCGAAGCGACCGAGGAGCTGCTGAGGAACCGCGTCACGCCCCCGGGCGGTGAGTCCGAGGAGACGTTCGCGCAGCGCATCAACAGCGCGCTCGAGGGTTTGCGTCCCCGCTTCGATCGCAAGATCCTGCTCGTGTCGAGCAAGGGCGTCGGGCGCATCCTCAATGGCCTGCTGGGCGGCGAAGGCCGCATGACGGTCGGCAACGGAGAAGTCGTGGAATTCGCGGTGGCACCCAATGCCTCGGGCCTCGCCACCGTCAAAGTGACCCGCCCGCACCAGCTCTAGCGGGGGTCGTCGCGCTGGCGGGCGTGCAGCACGGTCCACTCGCCGATGCCGCCGCGTCCCTTCAGCCACTCGTGGATGAACCAGTTCTGGTTGCGGTCCGAGAGCACCGGCGTGTGGCCGGTGTCCGGCACGTGCATCACTTTCACCTTGTGCGAGTTCCGCATGCGCTTGATGGTCGGGGGCAGCAGCGCGTCCGAGAGCATGCCGTGGATCAATAGCACCGGGCACTTCACGCGATCCCAGTAGCTCCACTGGTCCAGGCTTTCCTGCGCATCGGCCTTGAAGGCCTGGAGCGCGCGGACATCATGGCGATAGATGCGCCCGCCCTCTTCGTCCGACCACTTGGTCTGGTGGAAGGTGACGTTGAAGCGGATGTCGTCGCTGATGGGGCCGTCGTTCTTCTGCGAGGCGCCGATCTTGCGCAGCAGGTCCGCGGGGTCGCGAAACACGTAGTGGCGCGCCAGCGTCTGCGAGCGGCGCTTGCGGCGGTTCTTGGGGATGAACGGCCCGATGTCGTTCAGGATCAGGCGGCTCACCAGCGCGGGATGCTTGGCCGTGAGCTCGATCGCGGCGCTGCCGCCGAGCGACGAGCCCAGCACGATCACCGGACCGCACTCGAGGTGCACGATCATCTGGCGCAGCTGCTCGACGTATGTCTGGAGCGAGTAGTCGGTCTCGTCGGCCATCCACGCCGAGAGGCCGCGGCCGACCCAGTCGAAGCAGACGACGCGGAAGTCGCTCATCAGGTCCCCGGCGAGGTAGTTGAAGCGCATCGACGTGTTGGCCACGCCGCCGCAGCAGACGATCGTCGGGTTCTTCGGGCTGCCCCAGTCGCTATAGGCGATCTTGACGGGATAGGGCTTGCGGAAGCGCGGGGCCGAATGCCTCTGCAGCCGCTTGGGATGCCAGTAGTCGAAGTGGCGCAGCTCGAACTTGTCGTGGAAGCGGCCGACGACGCGCTTCGCGAGCGCCATGTACTCGTCCCACGTCTTGAGGACGCGGCGCCTTCCCGGGATTGGGGGTTCCCAATCGGGATCGTGGCGGCGTGCGCGACGCACCGAGGCGGCGGGCTTGCGCGCCATCAGCTTTCCTCTTGGTCGTACCCTAGGGCGGAGCGCCGACCGGAGCGTTCACGCTCTCTCTGGCGAAGGACGTCGATCATCACGTTGAAGGTGCGCGCCAGCTGGCCCACCTCGTCGTTGGATCGAACGGCGATGTTCGCGTTGGCGTAATCCCCGCTCTTCAGGGCATGCGCCGCGGCGGTGAGTTTCTCGATCGGCTTCACGATCGAGCGCGCGAAGAGCATGGCGAGCAGCACGAAGATCGCGCCCACCAGGAGGACGGACAGCAATGTGTTCTGGAACAGCCGGTCCAGCGGCTCGGCGAAGTAGTCGCGCGACTCGGACACGGCGACGGTCCAGCTCGTGCCCGGGACCGGGGCGTAGCCCGCGATCTCTTCGCGCTTCTGGATGTTCGAGTTGTACGTGATGTTGCCTTGCTTGTGGCTCGCGATCGCCCTGGCGAGGTCGAGCTGGTTCACGGTTTCGATCTTGGGCCGGCGGAAGCGCTGGTCGGCGATGATCTCCTCCATCGCCTCCTTCGGCAGCGGCGCCAGGCTCGAATAGAGGACCTTCTCGTTCGGGTGCATCACGATCACGCCGTCCTCGTCCACGAGGAAGGGCACGCGGTCGTTGCCGATCTGCGCGCTGGTCATGATCCGGCCGATGGGGTCGGCGAGGATGCGAAGCACCACGGCGCCGATCACGGTCTTGCCGTCGGGTGCGAACACCGGCTGCGAATAGAAGACGCCGGCCGCGCCCGCGACCGAGCCCACGACGATGCCGGTCATGAACGTCCGGCCTTCCATCGCGACCTTGAAGTACTCGCGGAACTTGAAGTTGCGTCCCATCACCGCGGGGTCGCTCGACACGAGCGCGTCGCCGGCGGTGTTGAACACCATCGCGAGCTGCACGTCGGGGTTGGCCTTGATGAGGCCGTCGAGCTTGCGCTTGAGGTCCGCCTTGCCGGCATCCGTGGGCGGCTTCGAGAGGAACTGCACGAAGTCGTCGTCGGTGCCGAGATAGTTGGCGAGGTTGCGGCTGTCGCCGATCAGCTGGGCGATGCGCCCGGCCGTGCTCTGCGAGAGCTGCTCGAGGTTGCGCAGCTCGTTCTTCGAGATCGCGTCGAGCGAGGCATTCAAATTGAAGTACGCCGTGATCACCATCGGCAGCAGCGCCGTGGCGACCATGGCCAGCGTCATCTTGACCGCGATGGGCCAGGACGCGGGGCGGGTGATCGCGCGCCCGATGTTGGCGAAGCGTCCCTTCAGCGTGCGCGGCGAGCGCAGCGATGCGACCCAGCTCTCCTTCACCGGCTGCGAGTACTCCTCTTCGCTCGCGAGGAGTGCATCCTGCAGGCCGAGCTCGCCGGCCGACGCGAAGAGCGCGGCTCGGAACTGGTTCATGTCCTGCGGGCGGTCCTTCGGGTGGACCTTCAGGGCCCAGTCGATGGCGCGCAGGAATTCTTCGCTGTAGCGGCCCCGGGCGAGCGCCTCGGCGCTGGGCAGCGGGTCTTCTTCCTGCAGGCGCTCGGGGGCTTCGATCGGCTTCTTGCCGGTGACGATCCAGAAGAGCGTGGCGCCCATCGCATAGATGTCGGTCCACGGTCCCTGGCGGCCGCCGCCGGCGTACTGCTCGATCGGGCCATAACCGGGCGTCACCACCGCGCCGGTGTCGGCCGATTGGCTCGTGGTCTGGCGCGCGGCGCCGAAGTCCAGCAGCACCAGGCTGCCGTCCTCGTCGCGGACATAGATGTTGTCGGGCTTGATGTCGCGGTGCAGGTAGCCCGCGCGGTGCACGACGGCCAGGCCGTCGAAGAGCGGGGCGAAAAGCGAGACGATCTGCTGCTCGGCCACGTTGACGCGCTTCTTGCGCCACACCTTGAGGGACTGGCCGCGCTCGTACTCCAGCACCATGTAGGCCGTCTTGTGCGCCTCGAAGAAGCGCGCCACGCGCACGATGTGCGGATGGCGGAAGGTGGCGAGCGTGCGGGCTTCGACGAGGAAGTTGTCGAGGCCGGTCTGGTAGAAGCCCTGGTCGTCGTCGGCGCGCGCGGAAACGGTGTTGTCGACCGTGCGGTAGGCGAAGTCCTCGGGGAGGTATTCCTTGATGACGACCTTGGCGTTGAGGTTCACGTCGGTCGCGGCGTACGCGATACCGAAACCTCCCTGGCCGAGGATGCCGTCGATCCGGTACTCGTGGAGGCGGAAGCCGATGGGCAGGACATTGCTCTGGGCGGCCGGCTTGGGCGGCAGCGCCCGGCGCGGCTCGTTGGCGGCGGCCTCGCCGGCCGGCTCCACGCGGGTCTTGTCGACGGGCTGGACCACGGTCTTGTCGACCGGCCTGGGCTCGACGAGCGTGCGCTCGTCATCCTCCCCGATGGCCGCGCGCAAGCGCCGCTGCATCTCGGGATCGACCAGAGTCCTTTCCGTGCTGTCCTTGGGGTTTTCTCCCAAGATGAACCCCCCTGTGGCGGCCTACCCAGGCCGTCTATAGACCAAAACTAACACAAAACCCCCTCCCGGGGAGGGAAATCCCATGCTGGACAACTACTTACGGATGTAACTTTAGGTATTTGCGAGGCGCCGTGCTAGGATTGCTGAAACAATCCTTAACTTATTGGGGGACGGGGCGTAGGGGCGCATGGGCACGATACGCATCCGATTCATCCTGGTGGCATTGGTCGTTGGCTTCTTCGCCATCGGGATGTCTGCTTTCCTCAATTTCTTCAAGTACAAGAGCACGTTCGGCACCATCGTTCGCGAGCGCGTGCTGGTGGTGGGCCGAGGCGTTGAAAACGCCGTCCAGGCCTCCCTGAACGTCGGTCTCCAGTTCACCGAGCTGGAAACCCTCACCCCGTTGATGAAGCGCGAGAAGATCGCCGACCAGCTGATCCTCGGCATGGACGTCTTCGACGACGCGGGCCAGGTGATCTACAGCACCGACGACGCGCGCCTGAAGCGCGACGTACCCATCTCCTGGATCTCCGCGGCCAAGCGGTCCAAGACCACCGAGTGGTTCTCCGAGGAGGGTGACGAGGTCATCGCCGGCATATCCCTCAAGAACAACTTCGACCTCACCGTGGGCTACCTCGCGATGCGCTATTCGCGAAGTTACCTGGACAAGGCCTCGGTGGGCGTCGGCCGCGAGATCCTTATCGCATCCCTCATCGCGTTCGTCGTGGTCGCGGTGGTGACACCCCTCATGCTGATCGTGGTGATCCGGCGCTTCGAGCGCGATCTCCACGTGCTGGAAACCGCCGTGACCCACCTCGAGGACGGCAGTCCACCGCCGCCACCCACGGGCTCGGCCTTCGACGGCGCCATCGCCTCGCTGCGCGAATCCTTGCGCGGTGTCCGTGAAGAGCTGGACGACGTCCGGCGCAAGCTCGACTCGGCGAAATAGATGCTCGACAAGAACTACCTCTGGCGCATCTACTGGCAGCTCGCCGGCGTGATCATGCTGAGCGTGGTGCTGGCGCTGGGCGTCGTGTCCTACTTCTCGCATCGCGTGTTCGAGCGCGAGCTGGTCCCGGAGACCGAGAAGAAGGCGCTCACCGTGGGCGCCTCGGTGCGCTCGCTGGCGCTCAAGGCCGCGGGCTACGGCTTCGACTTCTCGCAGCTCTACGGCGTGGAGCAGACCTTCGACGAGGTGTTCTCGGAGAACCCCGAGTTCGCCTCCATCGCCATCACCGACACCACCGGCCGCGTCCTTTATGCGCGCGGCAAGGAGCCGGAATCGGTCCGCGAATACTTCAGCCGCCCCGCCGTGCTCACCGTGCTCGAGACGCCCGACAAGGCGCGCGACGCGATCAAGATCGGCAGCCAGTACATCGTCTCCATGCCGATCGTCGCCCCGCAGAAGGCGCTGGGCGTGCTGCACATCGGCATCGACTCCGCATTCGTCGACCGCGTGCTGCTCGAAGTGCTGCTGGACGTGCTGGTCGTGCTCGTCGTCTCCCTCTTCTTCACGCTCGAGCTGCTGAACTTCATGGCGGGCGCGCGCCTCGCCTCGGGCCTGGGTGAATTCACCCGCCAGGTCGACCGCATGAAGGGCGGGGACTTCACGCCCTCCGGCCGCATCCGCGTGAACGACGAGATCGGCCGGCTGCTGCGCTGGATCGACAGCGCCATCGACCACATCAACGTCCGCTACGAAACGCTCGCCGGCGAAGTGCGCCGCCGCCTGGCCGAATCCAACGCGGAGATGCGCGAGCACCTGAAGCCCGCCGCCCAGGCGATGGAGCAGCTGCGCACCACGAAGCGCTTCGGCACCGGCGAAGTCACCGCGAAGGCCGAGGAGACGGACCTCAACCGCATCCGCGCGCCGCTCTTCGCCTTCATCCTCGCCGAGGAGCTCACGCGCTCCTACCTGCCCAGCTACGTGAACCAGCTGCTGGTGCCGATCCCGTGGATCTCCCCGCAGGTCGTGATCGGCCTGCCGATCATGCTGTTCATGCTCATCGTCGCCATCGGCCAGCCGTACCTCGGCGGATGGAGCGAGCGCGTCGGGCGCCGCAAGGCCATGCTCGTGGGCGCCATCCTCGCCACCGTCGGGTTCGGCGGCACGGCACTCGCGGTCAACCTCTACGACCTGCTGCTGTGGCGCTCGCTCTGCGCGCTGGGCTACGGCATGGTCTTCGTCGCGGCGCAGGGCTACGTGCTCGACCGCACCGACCGCATCAACCGGGCCCAGGGCTTCGCGCTCTTCATCGGCGCAATCATGGTGGCCACGGTCTGCGGCCCGTCGATCGGCGGCATCCTCGCCGACAACATCGGCTTCCGTCCGTCGTTCGCGGTGTCGGCCACGATGGCCTTCCTCTCGATCCTCGCGATCCTGCGGCTGCCGAAGGAAGAGGTCCGCGGCCCGCTGGGCATCCCGTCGCGCGCGCCGAAGCTCTCGGAGTTCCTGGCGCTGATGACCAACTCGCGCTTCATGACGCTGACGGGCCTCGCGGCGATGCCCGCCAAGATCCTGCTCACCGGCGTGTGCTTCTACCTGGTGCCGCTCTACATCGTCTCCATCGGCAACACGCAGGCCATGGCGGGCCGCCTGCTGATGGTCTACGCGATCATGATGGTGCTCGTGGTGCCGTTCGCGGCGACGCTCTCGGACGCGAGCATGAAGCGCGAGCGCTACGTGGCCCTGGGCCTCGTGATCTCGGGCCTCGGCGGCTTCCTGATGCTCTTCTCGGACAGCTTCCTCGTGCTCTTCGCCGTGGTCTTCCTGCTGGGCCTGGGACAGGCGCTCTCGATCGCCGCGCAAAGCGCGCTGGTGGGCGAGCATTGCCAGGAGGAGATCCATCATTACGGCGCCGACGCGGTCTACGGCGTCTACCGTTTCCTCGAGCGCCTCGGCAACGCGCTGGGACCGCTGCTCGCCAGCCTGCTGGTGGTGTTCTGGGGCTACATCGGCGCCTTCGTCGCGCTCTCCGGGCTCGCGTTCGTCTGCGGCATCCTGTTCGCGATCTCGATGCGCTTCGGACCGATGCACCACCCCCACGCCACGGGCGAGGAGGTCCCGCACCCATGAACCTCGCCCGCCGATTCCTGCTCGCGCTCGCCGCCGTCGCGGTGCTCGCACCGCTGGCCGCCGACGCGCAAGTGCGAGCGAAGCCGCTGCGCATCTACGCCATCACCTTCCGCGGCATGACCGACGTCGAGAAGGGCTTCCAGGACTATTTCGCCGCCCGCAAGATCCCGGTCGAGATCACCTTTCGCGACCTGAACCGCGACGCGACGCGCATGCCCGGCTTCATCGAGGAGATCCGCCGCACGCGTCCCGACGTCATCTACACCTGGGGCACGTCGGTCACGCTGGGTGTGGTCGGCGCGTACGACGCGGTCGATCCGGCCAAGCACATCACGGACATCCCGGTCGTGTTCACGCTCGTGGCCTCCCCGGTGCTCGCGAAGATCGTCACGGACCTGAAGAACCCGGGGCGGAACGTCACCGGTGTCTTCCACGTCGCGTCCACCGAAGCGCAGATGCGCGCGATGGCGTCGTACCGCCCGTTCAAGTCGATCGGCGTGCTCTACACACCCACCGAGCAGAACTCCGTGGTGATCGTCGACGAGCTGCGCGCCGTGGGCAAGAAGCTCGGCTTCACCGTGTACGCGAAGCCGCTCAACCTCGATGCGGCGAAGAAAGTCACGATCGAAGGCGCGCCGCAGATGGTGCGCGACCTGAAGGCGCAGAAGGCCGAGTGGCTCTACCTGCCGCCCGATTCCTACCTCGGCACGCAGGCGAAGCAGTTCGTGATTCCCGCGGCCATGGAGGCGGGGCTCCCGACCTTCGCGTCGACCGAGCAGCTGATGGAAACGGGCGCGCTCTCCGGCCTCGTCTCGCGCTACCACTCGATCGGGCAGTTCACGGCGTACAAGGTGGAGCAGATCCTGCTGAACCGGATTCCCGCCTCGCGCGTGCCGGTGGAAACGCTCACGCGCTTCTCGCTGCAGGTGAACCTGCAGACGGCCGAGGCGCTCAAGCTGCCCCCGCCGCTGCCGATGTTCAACTACGCGGAATTCCTCACCTCCGACGCAGCCAAGCCGCAGTAGCGCGCGGCTACTTCATCAGCGCGGCGAGCAGCTCGCCCACGATCTCCGCAGTGTCGTCGGTCCCGCTCTTGAACTTGAGCAGCGTGTTGCCGACCGTGCGCTGGATGCGAAGCCCCTCGGCATACAGGAAGAACTCGGCCTGCGGCGTGTAGGGCACGGCGGCGGACTTGTCGCCCTTGAAGACCACCCGCTTGTCGGTGATCACGAGGTAGCCGTCGCCCAGCTCCTTGGCGCCCTCCGAAGGCATGCCGTGCACCTTGGCCGAGCGGCTCACGTAAGGAGTGTTCCACTTCACCGGAACGCCGTCGCGGCCCATGGTGGTGGGGCGGTCCAGAACATCCACCTGCACGGACCAATGCGCGGTCTCGCCGCCGTCGAGCATCAGGCCGCGCAGCGACGGATGGTCCTTGGTGAGCGTGGGCAGGTTGCCCTGGCGGATCTCGGTGAGGAGCTTCAGGCGATTGAGATCGCGCTTGGTCTTGTCCACCTGGTCGTCGCGCAGCGCCAGGAATTTCTGGATCTTCGCGAGCTCCGCGGCCTCCTGGTCGGTCAGCTTGCCGCGCGCCTTGGCGCTGCCGACCGCGGCGTTGTAGACCTCCTTGCGGAGCATCGTCTTGTCGTCGCCGGCGTCCTCGATCTGGAACTCCTCGGCGAGCTTGTTCAGCTCCAGGGCCTTTCCCGGAGTGAGCTTGGCGTTCTTGAACGTCTCCTTCGCCTTCTCGCGGAATTCCTCTTTGTTCTTGTTTCCGCCGAACCAGTCCTTGATGCCCATGGGGTGTGCGCGCTTTCGGTCTCGTTAGGGTTGGGTTATTCGCAGAAGAACTCCACCACCTCGGTCGCCGTCTCGCGCGACTGTCCGAGCGTGATGTATCCGTGGCCGCGCAGCAGCGCTTCCTCGCGCCGCAGCACCATGCCCTTGTCGCCGTCGATGAGGACGTAGGTGCCGTTGGCGCTGCGGTCGGCGATGACGAATTTGTCCTGGCGCACCTCGATCGAGCAATGCGCGCGCGAGGCCATGCGGTCGGGGATCACGAGGTCGGTGGTCGCGTCGCGGCCGAGCACGAGCGACTTGCGCTCCTTGGGCAGCTCGATGGTGCGGTCCTTGTAGACGAGGCGCAGGCTGTGCTGCCCGGAGCGGGGCGCCGCGCGCTGCGTGGCGAGCGTGGTGACCTCGTCGCTCTCCTGCCAGATCATCTCGCAGATGGCGACTTCCTTGTCCTTGCCCTTCACCGGGATCGCGTAGAGGCGGCGGCAGTCCATCTTGAGGACGGGCTCCAGGTGCTCGACGGTCTCGAACGACGTGATGATCTGGCCGCGGGAGGCCATCTCGGTGAGGCGCGCGGCGAGGTTCACCGTGTCGCCGAAGACATCGCCGTCGCGCTCGACCAGCGCTCCGAAGTGATAGCCGATGCGCGCGCCCAGGCGAAGGTTGCCCACGGGCGCCATCACGGCGAGCTCCTGCTGCATCGAGAGGGCCGAGCGGCCGCCCGCGGTGGCGTCGGGGAACACCGCCATGATCTCGTCGCCGATCGTCTTGATGACGCGGCCGCCGTTGCGCTCGGTGACGGAAGCGAACATCTTCACGCACCCGTCGATGGCGGCGTGGGCGAGCTTGTCGCCCACGGCCTCGTACAGCTTGGTGCTTCCGCTCACATCGGCGAAGAGCACGCAGCCCTTCGCCTCGTCCTGGTCCGCCGGCATGACTTCCCCGTTCTTGGTTTCACGGCCTCCCTGTGACCGCAACGAGGAATTTTGCCACGAAAGCCTAGCGCTTGAGGCGGTCGAAGTACGCCTTGCGGAACTTCGCCACCTTGGGCTCGACGACGAAGGAACAGTACGGATTCGCGTTTCCCACGCGTGCGTAGTACTCCTGGTGCTCTTCCTCGGCCTTCGTGAAGGCCGAAGCCGGAACGATCTCGGTCACGATCGGGTTCGCCCAGACCTTGCCCCCCGTGAGATTGGCCACGACCTCCTCGGCGTCCTTCTTCTGCTCCGGCGAGTGGTAGAAGATCGCGGAGCGGTACTGCGTTCCGACGTCGTTGCCCTGGCGATTGAGCGTAGTGGGATCGTGGATCGTGAAGAAGACCGCCAGCAGGTCGCGGAACTCGACCTCGTCCGCGTCGTACGTGACCTGCACCACCTCCGCATGGCCCGAGCGGCCCGAACACACTTCGGCGTAGGTCGGGTTGGCCGACTTGCCGCCCATGTAGCCGGACTCGACGGATTCCACGCCCTTCAGTTGGTCGTACACGGCCTCGAGGCACCAGAAGCAGCCCCCGGCGAGCGTTGCGATTTCACGAGTCATGGCGGTCCTTTCCTGACCTGTTTGAGCGCTTCAATTGGGTTCAAACTTACCTTGTAAGTCGGTGTCGGAATACATACCTGACGAAGATGGCCCAGAGCGTGAAGACCGCTGTAACAGCAACCCCCGGGACCCTGCCCGCGCAGGAGATCTCGCGCGACGTGCTGCTCGAGAAATATGCGAAGGGCGGCGAGACGACGGCGCGCGAAGTCCGCGCTCGCGTGGCGAAGGCCCTCGCGGCCGCCGAGCCCGAGGACGAGCGTGCCGCCTGGGAGGCCCGCTTCCTCGAAGCGCAGGAACTCGGCTTCATCCCCGCGGGCCGCATCAACTCCGCCGCCGGCACCTCGCTCACCGCCACCCTCATCAACTGCTTCGTGCAGCCCGTCGGCGATTCGATCACCGAGACCGTCGACGGCAAGCCCGGCATCTACACCGCGCTGGCCGAGGCCGCGGAAACGATGCGCCGCGGCGGCGGCGTGGGCTACGACTTCTCCTCGATCCGCCCTTCCGGAGCGCTGGTGCGCGGCACGGCGTCTCGTGCGAGCGGCCCGGTTTCGTACATGCGCGTGTTCGATCGTTCGTGCGAGACCGTGGAATCGGCCGGCTCCCGCCGCGGCGCCCAGATGGGGGTGCTGCGCTGTGACCATCCGGATATCGAAGCTTTCATCCATGCGAAAGATGAAGGCGACCTGGCGAATTTCAACATCTCCGTCGCCGTCACGGATGCCTTCATGCAGGCGGTGGAGGCGGGCGGCGATGTCGAGCTGGTGCATCGCGCGGAACCATCGGAGAACCTGCGCGAGGCCGGTGCCTATGTGCGCGGCGATGGTCAGTGGGTCTACCGCAAGGTCGCGGCACGGGAGATTTGGAGCCAGGTCATGCGCTCGACCTACGACCACGCCGAGCCGGGCGTGTGGTTCGTCGACCGCGTGAACCGAGACAACAACCTGCACTATTGCGAGACGATCGAAGCCTGCAATCCGTGCCAGGAGGAACCGCTGCCTGCGTACGGGTGCTGCGACCTCGGCTCGATCGATCTCACGAAGTTCGTGGACGGCGCGTTCACTCCCGAAGCGGCGTTCGACTTCGCTTCGTTCGCCGAAGTGATCGCCGTGGCCGTGCGCATGCTCGACGACGTGCTGGACGTCACGCCGTGGCCGCTGGCACAGCAGCGCGCGGAAGCGATGGCCAAGCGCCGCGTGGGCCTCGGCTTCACGGGCCTCGGCGATGCGCTACTGATGCTGCGCCTGCGCTACGACACACCCGAGGCGCGGTCGATGGCCGCGCGCATCGCGGAGTTCCTGCGCGACCGCTCGTACGAGGCCTCCGTCGACCTTGCAAAGGAGCGCGGCACCTTCCCGATGTTCAATGCCGATCTATTCCTCTCCGGTGGCAATTTCGCCTCGCGCCTGCCCGCGGCGATCAAGGAGAAGATCCGCAAGCACGGCCTGCGCAACTCCCACCTTCTCTCGATCGCGCCGACGGGAACGATCTCGCTCGCATTCGCCGATAACGCCTCCAACGGCATCGAGCCCGCGTTCTCGTGGACGTACACGCGCAAGAAGCGCATGTCCGACGGAACGATGAAGGAGTTCCGCGTCGAGGACCACGCGCATCGCCTCTACAGGGCCATGCACGGCAGCGAAGCGCCGCTGCCCGCCTACTTCGTCACCGCGCTGCAGATCTCCGCGGCGGCGCACGAGGAGATGGTTGCCGCCGTGGCTCCGTTCGTGGACACGAGCATCTCGAAGACGGTGAACGTCCCTGAGGACTATCCATACGCCGAGTTCGAGAATCTGTACGTCGCTGCGTGGAAGTCGGGGCTGAAGGGGCTCGCCACCTATCGGCCTAACGCCGTGCTGGGCTCGGTGCTGAGCGCGACGCCCGCAGCGCCCGTGACCGAGGAAGCACCCGTGGACGGCGCCAATCGCCGTGTGGCGATCAAGTCGCTGCCCGAGCCGGTGCTCTCGAGCCTGCGCTGGCCCGGCCGCCCCGAAATGCCCGAGGGCAACCCGGCGTGGACGTACATGATCGAGTCGCCCTTCGGGCGCTTCGCGCTCTTCGTGGGCCACGTCGAGGGTGAGGACGGCCGTAACTTCCCGTTCGAGGTGTGGACCAACGGCGCCGAGCAGCCGCGCGGCCTGGGCGCCGTGGCGAAGACGCTCTCCATGGACATGCGCGCCAACGACCGCGCGTGGCTGAAGACGAAGCTGGATGTGCTCGCGCAAACCGTGGGTGACGATTCCTTCGACATGAAGATGCCGCCGCACGGCGAGATGCGTCGCGTGCCGGGCGTGGTCTCGGCGCTCGCGCAGGTGGTGCGCTGGCGCTGCGAGCGCATGAAGGCGTTCGAAGGACACGGACCCACGCCGGTGCTGGACGCGATGTTCTCCGTCGAAGAGCCGCGCACCGGCACCGAGGGCACGCTCTCCTGGACCGTCGACATCGCGAACCCCGCGTCGGGGGATGAGTTCGTGCTCGGCTTGAAGGAGACTCACCTTCCCGACGGCACGACGCGCCCGTATTCGATCTGGCTCTCGGGTCACTATCCGCGCGCACTCGACGGCCTCACGCGCATCCTGTCGCTCGACATGCGCGTGGTGGATCCTGCGTGGATCGGCATGAAGCTCCGCAAGTTGCTGGATTACTCCGAGCCACTCGGTGACTTCATGGCCTTCGTGCCCGGCGAGCGTCGCCAACAGAACTGGCCGTCGACGGTCGCGTATCTCGCACGCCTCGTGATCCACCGCTATGCGATGCTCGGCGTCCTCGACGAGCGCGGCTATCCGGTACGAGAAATGGGAATCCTCCAGGCGCCGCGCGCCGAGGATGAGCCTGCCGTGATGCGCGGCGCGATATGCCGCGAGTGCGGCAACTACACCGTGATCCGCAAGGACGGCTGCGATTTCTGTAGCGCGTGTGGATGGACGGGCGTCTGCGGGTAAGAAATAGGGTCTGACCCTATTTCTTTTCGGGTTTCACCAGCGGGACGAGGTAGTGGTAGAGCGGGATGGCGATCAGCATGCCGATCGCGCCGCCGCCGAGGGCACCCAGCAGGGCGAAGAGCTTGGAGTTGAAGGCGTCGCCCACGAACCAGAGGCCGGCGAGGCCGAGGATGAAGATGGGGAGGGCGGCCAAGTGGGACCGCGTCCAGGGCACGCTCACCTTGCGGCGGCAATCGGAACAGTCGACGGTGCGACTGGGCACCAGCGACTGCTTCTGCCAGAACGAGAAACCCCTGCGCTCGCACCACGGGCACGCGTACATGCCGACACTCCCTCTGGCCGCCTCCCTGGCGGCACTTGGGGACTATTCTAAGTCGGCGGGGAAGCCGTTTCCCAGGTGACAAAACGACGTTTGAAACACGGCGTTCAACGGGTCTCGCGGCCGAAGGTGAACCGGTAGACCGCGTCCAGCCCCGGCTTGTCGCCCGCGGTGAGCAGGAGCTGCAGCCGCCTCGAGACCGTATACGCGAACTTCACCGAGGCCTGCGCATCGGCCAGGCCCTGCTGGTACGAAACATAGAGGTCCTTGGTGAGGCGCTTGCCCACGGTGAGCATCTCGGAGCCCGACGTCGAGCCGGTCTTCCCCGCGATCGAGCTCTGCGGCATGGCGCCCAGGGCGCCCGTCGTGTTGCGCCCGATGCTCACCTCGTCGAAGCCGAGCTGGCGCACGAGCTTGCGGTTGCCGCTGTTGGCGCCCAGCAGCGCGTTGGCCGCGGCGAAGAGCGTCGCCGCGTCGCCCTCGCCCGCGTCGGCCGGGCCGCGGCCGAGCACCAGCCAGGAGAGCTTCTCGGAATCGGGCACCTCGGGTCGCGAATAGAGGCGCACCTGGGGCCGGCCCACGGTGCCCAGCACCTCGACGCCCGCGACCACGGGCAACCCATCGCGCACGGCGAGCACGTTCAGCTGCGGATTGTCGAGCGGCCCCTGGAAGGTGAGCACGCCGCGCTCGATCGTGAGCTTCTGGCCGTACGCGTCGTAGTTGCCGCGCACCGTGCGGATCTGCCCGCTCGCCACGAGAGTCCGCCCCGGATCGCCGCGCACGCGAAGCTCCCCGGCAAGGCGCGTCGAGAGGCCGCGGCCTTCGAAGTACACGCGGTCGCCAAGCTGGAAGCGGACGTCGAGGTTCACGCGCGCCTTCGTGTCCTCGATGCCTTCGCCGCGGTCGACCAGCACGTCGTCGGAGATGCGCGGCGACGCGGTCGCTCCGAGGCCGATGTAGCCCGCGTCGGCCTTGAAGTTGCCGGAGAGCGAGAGGCCGGCATCGCCCACCTCGAGCTTCGCCTCGCCCGTGCCCGCGAGGAACCGCGCCGGGAGCTGCGACACGGGATAGGTCTCCGCCTTCACCGTGATCACGCCCTTGCGCGCCGCGAAGTCCAGGCGGCCCTCGGCGGAGATCGTCCCCTTCTCGGGCACCTTCGCGCGCTCGAGCGTCTGCTCGGCGTTCTTGGGAATGCGCCACGCGCTCTCGAGGTGGAAGCGCTGGATCGCCACTTCGCGCTCGTCGAGGGCGACGGCGATCGTGCCGGTGTCGATCTCGAAGCCGAGCGTGGAATCGTGGAGCTGCAGCGCGTCGGCCGTGACCGTGCCGCGGTACGTGGGCGAGGCGAGGGTGCCGCCCAGGGCGATGCGCGCGGCGAGCTTTCCGTCGAGACGCGCATCGGGACCCAGCAGGTCCGCGGCCCACGCGAGCGTCGGGACATCGGCCTCCACGTCGCCGGTGAGCGGCGCGTTCTTCGGCAGCGCCCAGGTGGAGCCCTCCTTGCGGATGGTCGTGGTCGCATGCGCCTTCAGCCGGCCGGACTGCTTGCCGACCAGGGCGAGCGTCGCGTCCACGCGCCCGCGCTGCGCCTCGACCGAGAGCTCGAGCTGCTCGACGCCGAACGCGATCGACGGATCGCCCACGCGCATGTCGCCTTCGATGCGGCGCAAGCGAATGTGACCGTCGAGCGTCTCCGCGGCCGTGATGTCCCATTCCGCGGCGAGGACGAGCCCGGTGCGGAACCGCGCGGGCATGTTGAGCGCGCGTCCCAGCGGCCGCAGCAGCAGGCCCTTGCTGTTGCCCTTCGCCTCGATGCGCGTGGGCGTCCAGATCGTGCGCTCGAGGTTGGCGTGGCCGAAGGGGCCGCGCAGCGTCGCCTGCGCGAGCTCGACGCGCTCGCGCGAGACCGTGAGGTCCGCGGGCGCGGTCAGGCGCATCGGTGCCTCGCCGCGCAGGTCGAGCTTCTCGATGCGCCCCTTCCACGTCGGCGTCGTGGCCTTGTCGACGAGGCCGCCGGCCAGCACGATGCTCGCCTGCCGAGGCTGCACCGTAGTGTCGGTGACCTCCGTGCCCGCGGCCGGCATCGTGGGCAGCCCGGCCAACTCGGACTCCGGCGGGAAGAGCCCGTCCAGCGTGATGCGATGGGCTCCGCGCGTGCCGGCGATCGTGATCGACGCGCGCTCGGCCATCGTGCGCACGATGTCTTTCGTCGATCCCGTGAGCGACACGACATCGACTCGCCCCTCGGCGCGCGCATCGGCCTGGCTGCCGACCTCGAGCTTCACGTCGAGCTTCGAAGCTCCATAGCCGCCGGGAATGCGCAGCTTCTCGCCGCTCGCGGTGAGCGTGCCCGCGGGCGCCGCGAACGTGCCGGTGAGCTTCGCCTGGGCGTTGAGAGAGCCCGCGGCATCCTGCTTGAACGCCTTCGCGATGGGTGCCAGATTCGGCGCGACGAGATTCACGTCGAGCACGTCTCCCGCCGTTCCATACGTGCCCTTCGCCTGCAGGCGCGCATCGGCGAGCGTGACATCCACGTCCGCTCGCGAGATGCGCTTCATCGTTCCTTCGAGCGTGGCGCGTCCCGCGAGCGCAAGGCCGGCGATGCGGCTCGGCGTGAGATCGACCACCGCCTCGCCCGCCGGGCCGCCTTCGAGCGTGCCCTTCGCGCGGAGCTTCCCGTTCAGGTCGCCCACCGGTGCGTCGGCGAACTTCGACGGATCCACGTGCTCGAGCGTCGCAACGAAGTCCAGGGCGCGCTTGCCCTTCAGCTCCATCGTGCCCTGCACCACGGCGCTCGAGCCTTCCGCGGCGACGCGCGCCGTCTCGACCGTGAGGCGGTCGTTCTCGATCGCCGCCTTGCCGACGATGGCGAAGCGCGGATCGGTGAGGTTCACGTCGAAGCGCTGCGCCTTGGCGCTTGCTTCCGCAGTGAGATCGCCCGCGAGTTTCGTGGGACGCAGCGCCGTGTGCCAGGCCGACAGGTCGAGACCCGCCACCACCAGCTTCGCCCTCGCCTCCTGACCCTCTACGATCACGTCGCCCGTGGCCGAGCCCGAGGCTCCGAACACGATCGCGGCCTGCTTCAGCTCGTAGCGAGGCGCGAGGATGCGGATCGTGCCGCGCGCCTCCGAAACCGGGACGCGCTGCTTGTCGATCGGGCCGGGCGTCGCGTTCGTTGCGCGCACCGGGCCGGTGAAAGCTCCGTCGGAGCCCGCGCGCAGATCGAGGTCGAGGGCGAGATCCGTGTGCGGTGCCGCGGGTGCGAAGGCGTTGATGTCGATGCCGGCCAGCTTGCCGACGACGCGCTTCACCGGTGCGTCCTCGAGCGGCTCGATCGACGCCGTCGCGTTCCCGGTGATGCCGCCTTCCGCGCCCTTCAGCACTGCGTCGAACTTCGCGAGCGTGCCCTTCGCCACCGCGGAGACGCGATAACGCCGTCCCTCGCGCTCGCCGCTCAGGTTCACGTTGATGTCCACGGGGAACGGCTTCACCGCACCGATCGAGCCGCTGGCCTCCAGCACGCCCATGGGCGTCCGCGCGGTGATGTTGTCGAACTTCCACGCCGTGCGCCCCGCGACGGAGCGCAGCGCGAACTCCGAGATCTCGAAACGCTGCGTGATCTTGCCGCCCGCGTCGATCGATCCGATCGAGATGCGCTTGATCGAAGCCTTGTCCACGCGGATGTCGAGCGGCGGCTCGAGCGAGGCCGGAAGCTCGGCGCGCGCCTTGGTGGCGGGCGGCGCGCTCGCGAACTCGATCGCGTCGGCGGCCAGGTTGTCCACGCGAAGCTCGCCAGAGAGCAGGCCCATCGGCGACCACGTGAACGACGGCTTGGTGACCGCCACCATCGTGCGCGGCTGGCGGTACTCGATGCGCTCGGCGGAGAGCGACGTGGCGAGGCTTCCCTGCAGGCCCTCGGCCTTGAGCCCCGCGCCGGACAGGAGGAACGCCGCGCCCGACGTGGTGCCGAGGAACCAGCCCACGGCCATCACCACGAGCAGCAGGAGCACCAGCGCACCGAGGCCGGAATGGAAGACCCACGGCCGGCGATGGCGGAACGCCTTGCGGGGAACCGGCGCGTTCATCTCGGGAGGTACGGACGCATTCATCTCAGAAGGCCACCGATACCGAGAAGGACACGCGCGCCTTGCGCTCGTTCTCGGCATACGCGACGTCGAGCGCGAGCGGGCCGGCGGGCGTGCGCACGCGAACACCGACGCCGTAGCTGGGATTGCCGTTCAGGGCCGTGCGGTCGTCGGCCGCATCGCCGATGTCGTAGAAGAGCGCGCCGCCGAACACCTTGCCGAACCAGTGGACGTACTCGGCGCTCGCCGTGAGGAGGAAGCGGCCGCCGACGACGGCATCGCCATCGCGCGCACCGAGGCTCTCGTACGCGTAGCCGCGGTTGGAGCGCGAGCCGCCGGCCTTGAAGAGGAAGTCCTCGGGAATCCCTTCGCGCGACACGGCGAAGGTGCGGCCGATCTCGCCGCGCAGCAGGAGCTGGTCGCTCTCGCCCAGCGGGATCCAATGCTGGTAGGTGCCGTAGGCCTGGATGAAGTCCTGCGTCGAGAGCAACGCGTTGCTGCCCGCGGCGAGGCGCACCTTCAGCACGCCGCCCTTCCTCGGATCGATGAGGTCGTCCACCCAGCGCCACGTGGCCTCCACGACCGGGGCGAGTGCGCGCGCGATCGAGTCCTCGGCGTTGTCCGGCATCTTGCGTTCGAACTGGTACGACAGGCCCACGCGATAGTCGTCGATGGGGCGGATCATCTTGAAGGCGCGGTACGCGGCGAACGCGACACGCTGCGTCTCCAGGCCGTTGTTCTCCTTGTGCTCCACCAGGAAGCCGAAGCTGTCGCGCGTGGTGAGCCGATCGCCGAGCGGGCCGCCCAGGCTCAACGCCGGAAGGTAGAAATCCGCGAAGCCCACCTGGCGGATCTTGTCGACGGAAAGGGCGCTCTGCATGTCGAGCGCTGTGCCGAAGACATCGCGGTGGCGGAACGACACCTCGCCGCGCGCCCCGGTGTCGGTGCCGTAGCCGACCGACAGGCCCACGTCGATGGGCGCGCGCTCGATGAGCGTGATGTTGACCGGGATGTTTTCCGGCGACGGGGCTTCGCGGTCGATGTCGATCGCGACGCTCGCGAACCAGGGCGCGTTCTGCAGCGCACGCTGCAAGTCGAGCATCTTCGCGAGCTCGTAGGGCTGGCCCATCTCCATGCGGTTGTAGCGCTGGATCAAGTCCATGGGATAGCGCTTGAGGCCCGTGACCACGAGCGGCCCGAACGTGTAGCGCGGGCCGCTCTCGAGGATCACCTTCAGCAGCACCTTCGCATCGGCGGCCTCGACGATGGCCACGCTGTCGGCGATGGTCGCGTTGGCGTAGTAGCGCTCGGAGATCTTCTCCAGCATGCGGCTCTTGGCGTCGTCCCAGTCGGCCTGGCGGAAGGGGCGGCCCGCGGGCAGGGTCCACGCCTTCTCCACCGCTTCGCGCTGCGCCTCGCGGCCGTCGCCCGCCTGCGCGATGTCGCCTTCGAATTCGACGATCACGCGGTCGACCATCGTCCGCGGGCCGGGCGTCACGCTCACCACGAGCTTCCGGTCGCTGCCCTCGCCCTCGATGCGCGTGGCGACCTGCGTGGAGAAGTAGCCCTCGGAGGCGGCGATCTCGGGAACCTTGCGGTTCACCTCGCGCAGGAAGATGCGCAGCGATCCGCTCTTCACCTCGCCCTCGGCGATCTCCGGGGGCGTCACGAACTTCTCGAAGAGCTCCTTCAGCTCGGTGGGCGCCTCCCAGGTGATGTTGCGGGCCGCGGCGCGCAGGGTCTCCAGGCGCGCCCGGCGCGTGGCCCGCGCCGATTCGCGCTGCTTCTGGTCGGCTTCCTCTTCCTTGTCGTCGTCGTCCGCTTCGTGGTCCACGGCGTCGGCGGCCGCCTTGGCGGTCGCCGGGGGCGCAGGAACGGACGCGGGCGCCTGCGCGTAGACAGCCGCGGCGCCCAGGGCGAGGAGGAGCGCGAGGGCCCGGAACCCCCGGCGAAGAAGTACGGCGTGCGAGCTCAAGGGGTCCTATCTTACGGCCCGGGACGGGCCGGTCTCACGAGAGCCCTAGTTTCCCCGGGCGATTCCCCCCGGTCTGTGGGTCGTTTCCGACACGCGGGCGCCGATTCTCCTCATTCGCTCCATATTGGCTGCACGCTTCCCGGCCAATCTGGCGGCGTACCTACCCGACTTCCAGGAGAGAAAATGTTCTTCCGACGCCTGCTCGCCCTGCTGTTCGCCGGGGCCATCACCACCACGGTCCTCGCCCAGCGCCCCGACGGCCCACCCCCGCGGCCCGACCTTTCGTCACTCAATCTCGACGCGACGCGCAGCGCGAAGGTCGAGGCCATCCTCACCGCCTCGCGCGAGAAGATGCGCGCCGTCCGCGAGGACACCGACAAGCAGTTGGCCACCGTGCTCAATGCCGACGAGCTCGCGAAGCTGAAGCAGCTGATGCCGCGCCCGCCCGGCCCTCCGCGCCACTGATCCCGCAACAGACCCCGATTGGATGATTCCCCCTGAATCGCGGGTCCCTCCTGGGGCCGGTTTCTCCCGAGCCGGCTCCTTTTTTCCTTCCTGCTAGATGTCGAGCTTGTAGCCAACGCCGTAGACGGAGTGGACGAGGTCCTCCTCCGGACGCACGCGCGAGAGCTTGCGGCGCAGGTTCTTCACGTGGCTGTCCACCGTGCGGTCGGCAACGACGCGATGATCGGCATAGAGGCCGTCCAGCAGCGTGTCCCGCGGGAAGATGCGGCCCGGGTTCGAGGCGAGCATCTTGAGCAGGCGGAATTCCACAGGCGTGAGATCGAGCGACTCGCCGTCCAGGCGCGCCTCGTAGCGGGATTCGTCGAGCGTGAGGCCCGGCGTGGCCGTCGGTTCGGCACGCGCCGCACGACGCAGCACCATCTTCACGCGGGCGATCAGCTCGCGTGGGCTGAACGGCTTGCACACATAGTCGTCGGCGCCGAGCTCGAGGCCGATCAGGCGGTCGACCTCTTCCACCAGCGCCGTGACCATCACGATCGGGATGTCGGCACGCGCGCGAATGTCCTTGAAGACTTCGAGGCCGCTTCGGCCGGGAAGCATGAGATCGAGCAGCACGATGTCGGGCTTGCGCTCGACGATGGCGGCCAGGACGTCGCGACCGTCCGCCACGTGATGGGCCTCGAATCCCGACGCGTGCAGGTAATCCACCACAAGGCTCGCGAGCTTCGGCTCGTCCTCCACCACCAGCACGAAGGGCGCGGCGGGACGCGTCATGCGGCTTCCCCGCGCGGCAGCCGCGCCTCGATGCGCAGGCCGCCCAGCTCGCTCGCACGGGCCGAAACCGTTCCGCCATGCGCCTCGACGATGCCCTTCACGATGGCGAGGCCGAGGCCGGAGCCGCCATGCGTCCGGTTGCGCGAAGTCTCGACGCGGAAGAGACGCTCGAAGAGACGCGGCAGTGCTTCGGGCGGCACGCCGGGTTCGGAGTCGCTCCACTCGAGGACGGCCTCGCGGCCCTCGATGCGAAGGCCGATGCGAAGCTGCCCGCGTTCGTCCGTATAGCGCAGCGTGTTCTCGAGCAGGTTCGCCACGAGCTGGCCCAGGCGTTGCGCGTCGCCGCGGACGGCGAGCATTCCATCGGGTGTGCGCACGTCTACCGCGACGTCGAGGCCGCGGGCTTCGATGCGCGCGGCGGCGTGCTCGAGCGTATCGAGGACGATCCGGCCGAGATCCACCGCTTCGAAACGATAGGCGAGGCCGCCCACGTCGGCGAGCGAGAGGTCGTGGATGTCGTCGACCAGGCGCGCCAGGCGCGCGACCTCGGCCTTGAGCGAGGCCATGTTCTCGGGCGAGGCCTTGCGCACGCCGTCCTCGATCGCCTCCAGCTCTCCGCGCAGCACCGCGATCGGCGTGCGCAGCTCGTGCGACACGTCCGCCATGAAGTTGCGCCGCGCGGCCTCGTGCTTCTCGAGCGCGTTGCCGAGGCGATTGAAGTCCTCGACGAGCTGTCCGAGCTCGTCGCTCGACGTGGCTTCGACCCGTGTGGCGTAGTCACCGTCGGCGAGCTTCCGCGTCGCCGCGGCGATGCGCTTCACGGGAAAGAGCAGCCCGCGCGCGAGGAAAGCCGCGACGATCGCGGAGAGCGCCACGGCCACGAGCGCCACGATCCATCCCGCGCGCCACTGCTGGTCGCGAAAGCGGCGGTCGGCGAAGTCGAACGCGGTCTCGCGCATCGGTGCCGCGATCCAGCCGACGCGATGTCCCCCGGAAACAACGGGGCGGCGCATCAATTCCTCGCCGGGATTGCTGCGACCGGCCACGACACGGCCGGCTTCGTCGAGCACGACGGCGGGCGGCGGACCGAACTCGCGTCCCGGAGGCGGGCCCATGCCGAAGCCCTCGCGCGGCGAAGGCTGCACTTTGCCGGGCTCACCCGGAGGCGGCCCCCTTCCGAACTCACCCGGACCTTTGGTGAAGTCGCCGGGTGCCGGTCCCCTGCCGAACTCCCCGCCCCGCATCGGCTCGCGCGGCGAAGTGCGAAAGCCGCGCGGCTCGGGACGCACCGAACGATTGAGGTCCAGCCACAAAGACTCATTGCCGCGAAGGAAGTCCCAGCTCCCCGCTTCGGTGTACGCCGTGGAGAGGACCGCCGCGAGCCGGTTCAGGCGCGACTCCTCGCGCTCCTTCACGTACGCCTCGAAGCCGGTGTCGAAGGCCGCGCGCACGCCCCAGCCCACCACCACCGCGGTCACGATGTTGGTGACGAGGAAGGCGGCGAAAAGCTTCGCCGTGATGCCGGGAGAAAATCGCATGCCTCATTTTCCGGCAAGGCCTCCGGCGCGGGCAATGGAACGCAGGCGGGAAACCGCGAAATCCAGAATGTCTCCACAGTCCGGGCTTTAGCCCGGCGTCGAGGCTCCGGGGGCGAGGCGCTCGATCCGCTTCTCGAGGCGCTCGACCGCATCGCGCAGCTCCGAGACGCCGTGGGTGAAGTCCTCGACCTTCACGCGCGAGGCGATGAGCGGGCTTTCCTCGGTCCAGTACTCGGCCGCGCCAGCCGTCGTGCGCTTGACCGCCTCGCTCGCCCAGTGCGCCGTGGCGTTGGCCGCACCCGCCGCGCGATTCGCCGCGACGTCGCCCACGACCTTCGAGAGATCCTCGGCCGCGTCCCAGCGCAGGTTCCGCGCGAGGAAGGACACCTCGTGCGCGAATTCCGCGTCGCCGGTCATGCCGACCTCGCGGTACGCCGCCTCGTCGTGCATCGCGAGGCGCGGCAGCAGGAAGGGCGAGATGCGCACTTCGAGATCGCGCGTAACGCCGGGGATCGCCGCGGTCACCTCGCCCGTCGTCTGCACCGTCCAGGCGAACGTGACGGGGCCGACGTGGAAGGCCGCGGTCTTGCCGGCGTAGCGGGCGAGGCGCTCCATCGCGACCGGCGTCGAGCGCAGCACGTGGTTCAGCGCGGCCGTGACCGGACGCGGGCCCATCAGGCCTTGAAGCCGCGGTGCAGCGCCACCACGCCGCCCGTGAGGTTGAAGTACTCGACGCGCGTGAGGCCCGCGGTCTCCATCATCGACTTCAGCGTTTCCTGGTCGGGATGCATGCGGATCGATTCCGCGAGGTAGCGGTAGGCCTCTTCGTCTCTCGCGACGTACTTGCCGAGCTTCGGCAGGATCGAAAACGAGTAGGTGTCGTACGGCTTCTCCAGCACCTTGTGCGGTTTGGAGAACTCCAGGACCAGCACGCGCCCGCCCGGGCGGGTGACGCGCGCCATCTCCGCAAGCGCCCGATCCTTGTGCGTCATGTTGCGCAGCCCAAAGGCGACGCTCACGCAATCGAACGAATCGGCCGGAAAGGGGAGCTTCTCGGCGTCGCACAGGGCCAGTGGCGGGAAGAAGCCGGCGTCCAGCACCTTGTCGCGCCCCACGGCGAGCATGGCGCCGTTGATGTCCGTCATCCACACCTGGCCGGTGGAACCGGCGCGCTTGGAGAACGCGAGTGCCAAGTCGCCGCTGCCCGAGGCCACGTCGAGGACGCGAGAGCCCTCGCGGACGCCCGAGAGCTCGATCGTGAAGCGCTTCCAGGCCCGGTGCAGGCCGAACGACATGAGGTCGTTCATGAGGTCGTAGTTGCCCGCGACCGACTTGAAGACCGCGCCGACCTTGCCCGCCTTCTCGGCTTCGTCGACCTGCTGGAAGCCGAAGTGGGTCTTGCCCGCCATCAGTGGTGGCTGCAGCCCGGCCCGTGGACGTGGGCTGCGAGGGCGGATTCGACGTCGCGCGAGGCGCCGGCCTGCTCCATCTGCGCCAGGTAGCTGCGCCAGTTGGAGTCCTGCTTGGCGCCGATGTCGTAGAGGTAGTCCCAGGAGTAGATCCCGGTGTCGTGCCCGTCGGAGAAGACGAGCTTCACCCCGTAGGCGCCGACCGGCTCGATGGCCGTGATGCCGACGTTGCGCTTGCCCGTCTGCAGCACCTCCTGGCCGGGCCCGTGCCCGCGAACCTCCGCCGAGGGAGAGAACACGCGCAGGTACTCCGTCGACATGTCGAAGGCCTGGCCGTCGTTGAAGGCGATCTCGAGCCGGTTCGAGGCCTGGTGGAGGGTGATTTCGGTCGGGACGGGGTGTTTGCGATCCATGGCCCCATTATGGCTCAGGACGCATTTACGGAGCGCCGCTAGAATGGGCTCCATGATCGGCATCCTGATCGTCTCCCACGGCGCCTTCGGCGAAGCGCTCATCCACTGCGCGAGCCACGTGCTCGGCAAGCGGCCCCTTTATCTGCGGCAGCTGGGCGTGACCATCCACGACGACCCGGACGCGATCCTCCCGGTGGCCGAGGACCTGATCCGCTTCCTCGACCAGGGCGCGGGCGTGCTGGTCCTGACCGACATCTACGGCGCCACCCCCTCGAATATCGCCGCGCGCATCCTCAAGCCCGGCAAGGTGGAAGGCATCGCGGGCGTGAACCTGCCCATGCTGATCCGCGCCCTCACGTACCGCGACGAGCCGCTCGAGGTCGTGATCGGCAAGGCGCTCTCGGGCGGCCAGGACGGCCTCACGCGCATGCCCCACCGCACGCCATGATCAAGAAAACCATCACCATCGTGAACAAGCTCGGCCTCCACGCGCGGGCCTCGGCCAAGCTCACGCAGACGGCCTCCACCTTCAAGAGCGGCGTGTTCCTTTCCCGCAACGGCCGGCGCGTGAACGCGAAGAGCATCATGGGCGTGATGATGCTGGCCGCCGGGCTCGGCGCCACGGTCGAGATCGAGGCCGAGGGCGAGGACGAGCAGGCGGCGATGGATACGCTGGAGAAGCTGTTCGCAGACAAATTCGGAGAGGGCAGCTAGCCCATGGACGCGAAGGCTTCCAGCGTCTGCTTCACGATGCACGGCATCGGGGTGTCCTCGGGCATCGCGATCGGCCACGCGCACTTGTTCCTCGGCATGTCGACCGAGGTGGACCATTACGAGGTTCCGCCCGGAGAGATCCTGCGCGAGCAGCGCCGCTACGACCGGGCCGTCAAGGAGGTCCGCGACGAGCTGAAGGAGCTCGCGTCGAGCGTGCGACATAGCGCGGCGGCGGAGCTGGCGCCGTTCGTGAACGTGCACCTGATGCTGCTCGACGATTCCGCGTTCACCGAGGCGCCGCGCGAGCTGATCCGCGAGCGCCACTGCAACGCGGAATGGGCGCTTCGCATCCAGCTGGACGAGCTCTCGGCGCAGTTCGACGAGATCGAGGACCCCTACCTGCGCGAGCGCGAGGAGGACGTGCGCCAGGTAGCCGAGCGCGTGCTCGAAGCCCTCGCCGGCACCAAGCGGCGCATCGTCGCGAAGCCGGTGCGCGGCGAGGACTCCCCCATCCTCGTGGCGCGCGACCTCTCGCCCGCCGACGTGATCCTCTTCCGCCAGCACCCGTTCGCCGCCTTCGTGACCGACCTGGGCGGCGCCACGTCGCACACCGCGATCATCGCGCGCTCGATGGGCATGCCGGCGATCGTCGCCCTGCACCACGGCCGCAGCATGATCCGCGAGGACGAGCTGATCATCGTCGACGGCACCCAGGGCGTGGTGATCGTCAACCCGGACAAGCACGTCCTGGCCGAGTACCGCCTGAAGCAGAACGAGGCGCGGCTCGACAAGGAAAAATTGAAGCGCCTGCGGACGGCGCCGGCCGCCACGCTGGACGGCACCACCGTGCAGCTCTTCGCCAACATCGAGCTACCCTCGGACGTCGAGCCGGTGCGCGCCTCCGGCGCCACGGGTGTCGGCCTCTTCCGCAGCGAATTCCTGTTCATGAACCGCCGCGGGCTCCCCGACGAGGAGGAGCAGTTCGAGGCCTACAAGGAGGTGGTCGAGGGCATGAAGGGCATGCCGGTCACCATCCGCACGCTGGACAGCGGCGCCGACAAGGCGATCGACGGCCAGGAGATCACGACGATCAACCCCGCGCTGGGCTTGCGCGCGATCCGCTACTGCCTCGCCGAGCCGCACATCTTCAACGTGCAACTGCGCGCGATCCTGCGCGCCTCGCGCTTCGGCAAGGTGATGATCCTCATCCCCATGCTCTCCACCTGGGCGGAGATCACGCAGGCGCTGCTCGCCGTGGCCGCGGCCAAGGAGCAGCTGAAGACCGAAGGCGTGAAGTTCGACGAGTACGTGCCGGTGGGCGGCATGATCGAGGTGCCGGCCGCGGCGATCGCGCTGCCGATGTTCATCCGCAAGCTCGACTTCCTGTCGATCGGCACGAACGACCTCATCCAGTACACGCTCGCCATCGACCGCGCCGACGACGCGGTGGCGCACCTCTACGACCCGCTGCATCCGGCGATCCTGAACCTGCTCGCGGGCGTGATCCGCACCGCGCAGCAGCATGAGAAGCCGGTGGCCGTCTGCGGCGAGATGGCCGGCGACGTGGACCTCACGCGCCTGCTGCTGGGCTTTGGCCTGCGCAACTTCTCGATGCATCCCGCGCACGTGCTCACGGTGAAGCAGCGCGTGCTCTCGACCAGCCTCCCCGACATCGCCCCTTTCGTCGCCCGCATCCTCAAGACGGACGAGCCCGAACGCCTGCAGGCCCTCATGGAGAAGCTGAACGCGTAGGTTGCCGACATGAACCGAGCCCACGACCAAGCGGCGCTGCGGGTCCAGACACAGCAGGCGACCCTGTTCGCGCTGCTGAAGAGCGGCATTCCGACGGCGCTGGCCGCCGATGCGTGGAAGGCGCTCACCGAGGCCACGGCGCGCACGCTCTCCGTGCAGCGTGCCTCGATCTGGCTGCTGGACGACAAGCGCGACCGGCTGATGCTCCAGGACCTCTACGACGTGAAGACCGGGCGCCACACCAAGGGCCTCACGCTGGAGGCCCAGCAATACCCCTCGTACTTCCACGCGCTGCGCTGGAGCCGCGCGATCGTGGCGCCGGATGCCGCGACGGATCCGCACACGAAGGAGTTCGCCAACGGCTATCTCGAGCCGCTCGACATCGTGTCGATGCTGGACGCCGGCATCTGGCGGGGCGGCGCCGCGCGCGGTGTCGTGTGCCTCGAATCCGTCGGAGAGCGACGCGACTGGTTCGCCGACGAGCAGCAGTTCACGGGATCGATCGCCGATCTCGCCGTGTCGGTGCTGGACAACGAGGCGCTGCGCGCCGCGCACGCCAAGCTCGACGAGTCCGAGACGCTCTTCTCGCGCGCGCTCCGCTCCAGCCCGGACTGGATCTCCGTCGTGCGCATGGACGACGGCGTGATCCTCCACGTGAACGACGCCTTCGAGCGCGAATCGGGTTACGCCGCCGCCGAAGTGGTGGGCCGCCCGACCGTCGAGGTCGGCCTGTGGGCGGACCCCAAGCAGCGCTCGGGCTGGATCGAGCGCATCCGCACCGAAGGCCTCGTGCGCGAGTACGAGGTCGAGTTCCTCACGAAGGCGGGCGAGCGCCGGACCTTCCTGCTCTCCGGCCACCGCGTGGAGATCGGCGGGGAGCAATGCGTCGTCACGAGCAGCCGCGACATCTCCGAGCTGAAGCGCCGCGAGCGCCTGGTGGCCGACATCGCGCGCGGCGTCGGTGCGGCGATCGGCGAGTCGTTCTTTCGCTCGCTGGTGGACCATCTCGCCGGGGCCCTGGAAGCGGACCTGGCCTTCGTGGGCGAGCTCGGCCGTCCGGAGACGGGCACGGTGCGCAGCATCGCGACGAGCGACCACGGCAAGCCGAGGGACGACTTCGAATATCCGCTCGACGGGTCGCCGTGCGAGACGATCCTGGCGCACGGCGTGTGCGCCTATCCGAGCGGCGTGGCCGTGCGGTTTCCGCACGACCGCGCCCTCAGCGAGAACAACATCGAGGCCTATGTCGGCGCCCCGCTCATCGACGCGAGCGGCAAGCCCCTGGGCCTCATCGCCGTGCTCTTCAAGCGGCCGCTCGCCGACGTGGCGCTCGCCGAGAACCTGCTCAAGATCTTCGCCGCGCGGGCCTCGGCGGAGATGGAACGCCGGCAGCAGCTGCGCTCGCTCGAGCACCAGGCGCGGCACGATCCGCTCACCGGCCTGGGCAATCGCGTGCGGCTGCGCGAGATGCTGGAGGCGGGAATGGGCGCGAACGCGGCGGCCGGGCGGCGCGGTGCGTTGCTGCTGCTGGACCTGGACCGCTTCAAGGAGATCAACGACACCCTTGGCCATCACGTGGGCGATACGCTGCTGATCCGACTATCCCGCCGGCTCGAGCGCGAGATGCGCACCGGCTGGGGCGGCCAGGTGGCGCGCCTCGGCGGCGACGAGTTCGCGGTGTGGATCGAGCACCTGGATCGCGATGCGACGGCGGAGATCGCCGCCGCCCGGGCGCTCGCCGCGATCACGGCACCGCTGGAGATCGAAGGCTACCGCCTCGAAGTCGGTGCGAGCATCGGCATCGCGATCGCCCCCGACCATGCGGACTCGCCGAGCGGCCTTCTGCGCTGCGCCGACGTGGCCATGTACGAAGCGAAGCGTCACGGCTCGGGCTTCGTGGTGTACGAGGCGACGCAGGATCCGTATTCCGTCGAGCGCCTGGGGCTCCTCACCGAGCTGGGCGGCGCGATGGGCCGCGGCGAGATGCGCGTGCACTACCAGCCCCGCCGCAACCTCCTGAACGGCGAGCTCTCCGGATTCGAGGCGCTGGCGCGTTGGGAGCATCCACGCCTGGGCCTGCTCGGGCCGGGACGGTTCGTGCCGCTCGCCGAGCTCTCCGACGTGATCCGCCCGCTCACGCTGTGGGTGCTGGGGACCGCGTTGAAGCAGCGCTGCGCCTGGAACAAGGGCGGAGTGATGGCCGTGAACCTCTCCGCGCGCCACCTGATGGACGACAGCTGCCCGGAGCAGATCGCCCGCGTGATCTCGGAGAGCGGCGCGGAGCCTTCGATGCTGGAGCTCGAGATCACCGAGAGCAGCCTGATCGGCGATCCCGATCGCGCGCAGGCCATCCTCGAGCGCATCTGCAACCTCGGCGTGTGCATCGCGATCGACGACTTCGGCACCGGCTACTCGTCGCTCTCGCACCTGAAGCGCCTGCCGCTGCACAAGCTCAAGATCGACGTGTCGTTCGTGCGGCAGATGCTCGCCAGCCCCGCGGACGGCGCGATCGTCGACAGCACCATCGGCCTCGCCCACCAGCTCGGCCTCTCGGTCGCCGCCGAGGGGATCGAGGATGCCGCGACGCTCGACGCGCTCCGTGTGCACGGCTGCGACGAGGGGCAGGGGTATTTCATCGGTTACCCCATGCCCGCGGCGGATGCCACTGCGTGGATGGCTTCTCACTGACGTTGCTGTAGCACCAGCCGCGCCAGCGGCTGCAATCGCGTTGCCACAATTGAGCGCCGCCTCTCCATAGCTCGCGCAGCACCGCATCTCCTCCGGACGTTGCAATGCCTCTACCGGCCCATCGGGGCCGGCCTACCTGGAGGCCAGAGCGATGTTGCCGCGCGTGAAGGAGATGGTGCAGTCGATCCGCAAGCAGTTTCCCTGGGGGCTCGTGGTCCCCGTCGCGATCGTGGGCGCGGTCGCCTACGTGATCCTGAGCCACCCGCCGGTGCAGACGGTCGGCACCGGCGAAGCGGGTGTCCGTGAGAACCGCTTCAACGGCGAAGTCACGCAGTGGCGCGACGGCAGTGTCCTCGTGTTGCCGGGGCTGCACGAGATGCGCGTCTTCTCGCTGCGCGACCGCAACTACCGTCCTACCGAGATGGCGCGTTCCGACGGGCCCGCGCCGCTGCAGTCGCGCGAGGGACTCTCGCTCGGCGTCGACCTCTCGGTGCGCTATGCGCTCGACCCCGCGCGCCTTCGCGACGTGGCCTCGCGGCTTCCCGAAGACCTCGACAAGCAGATCGTCGAGCCGGCGATCCGCGGCGCCATCTACAAGGAGTTCGCCAAGTACACGGTGCGCGAGATCTTCTCGACGCAGCGCCCGGAGATCCTGAAGACGGTCGAGGCCGACCTGAAGGCGAAGCTCGCCGCCGACGGCGTGTTGCTGCGCTCGATCGTGATCGGCAAGGTGGACCTGCCCGCCGACTACCGCCGCGGCATGGACCAGCTCCTGGCCGAGGAGCTCGCCTCCGAGAAGATGCGCTACACGCTGGAGCTGAAGGACAAGCGCGTGAAGGAAGTGGCGCTGGACGGCGAGGCGGAGAAGACCCGGCGCGAGAAGACGGCCGAGGCGCATGCGCGCGAGCAGGTGATCGCCGCCCGCGGCCAGGAAGAAGCGATGAAGCATGTGTTGCCGTTGAAGGAGCGGCAGATCGAACAACGCAAGCTGGAGGCCGAGGCGGACAAGCAGACTCGGATCCGCGGTGCCGAGGCTAGTGCCGCCGCCCGGAAGATCGAAGCCAATGGCGAGGCCGACGCGCGCCAGAAGCTTGCCGACGCGGAGGCGTACCGCCTCGAGAAGGTGGGCAAGGCCAATGCCGACCAGATGTCGCGCGAAGGCCTCATCGTCACGGCGCATCCGCTGCTGATCCAGAAGGCGATGGCCGAGAAGCTCTCCGACAAGGTGCAGGTGATCATCGCGCCGCCCGGCGGGGACGGCGACATCGTGAGCGCGGCGCTGCTCGGAAGGCCGCGGAAATGAACACGCGCCTGCTCTTCGTCTTCGCGCTGGCGGCGCTGGCCCTCGCCGCGACCGCGATGGCCGAGCCCCCGGCCGTGAAGACCGGGATATCCGGCGACCGGGGCATCGCGATCGTCACGCAGGAGCCCGCGGGCCTTCGCGCGGCGCCGAAGGAATCGAGCAAGCCGCACACGCTGCTCTCCCAGGGCGAGGCTCTCGAGGTGCGCGGCGAGAAGCTCGAGTTCGTGCAGGTCTACGACTACCGCCGCGAGCGCGGCGGCTGGGTCGCGGCGCGCCTCGTGCAGCGCTTCCGCCTCGACGCGGCCGAGGCCCCGGAGCTTCTCGCGGTGATCCGGTTCCTGCGGGAGATGCCCGGGCGCGAGGCGCTCGGCATCGGGTTCGCGGCCGCGTACATCCAGGCCGCGCCGAAGGAAGTCATGAACGGGCCGAACGGCGTGGAGGCGTTGGATGCCCTCGGGACGTTCGCCGAGCGGCTCGCGCGCCGTGCAAGCGCCGGCACGCTGGGCAAGGCCGAGCAGGCCGAGGTCTCGGCGCACCTCGACGTGGCGCTGCGCCACGGTGTGCGATTTACCTCGCGGGAGGCCGAAGGCCGCGTGCTCCTCTGCTACGACGGCGACGCATTCAAGCGCGTGCTGGCGATGGCCGCGACCCCCGAGCAGCGCGCCCGTGCCGCCCTCGCCGTGACGCGTAGCGACTGCATCGACGCGGGCCTCCGTCCCGGCGAGCGCCAGGCCCTCGACGCGTGGCGCTCGGAGATGCTCGACCGCGTGACGGTGGCCGACCTGCCGCCCGCGATGAAGAATCGCGTGCACATGCGCCGTGCCGCGGTGTGGTCCGGGCTCGCCTACCACCAGGCGCGCCGCGGCGAGGCCACGACGGACGCGGCACAACGCGCACTCGCGGAGCTGGCTTCCGTACGCAAGGAAGATCTCACCGAGAGCGACACGCGGGCCTACAGCGACGCGGTGATGCGTGTCGGTGCCTCGCGGTGGGCGACGATCCCGGCGAAGCCCGCGCCGAAGCAGCCCGACTCGCGCCCGCGGCTGGTCGCGGTCTCGGGCAACGTGGGCGAGACGTGCCTGCTGCTGGTCGACGCGAAGAACGACGTCCTGGCACCCCTCGCGCGCCGCTGCACCTACGGGCTGCCGTGGATGGAATCCGCGACGCTGAATCGCGAGTCGAATGCGGTCGCCGTGGCCGTGCAGCAGACCGACACGTGGCGCGAGGCCTGGGTCTTCCGCAAGGCCGGGGCCGCATGGACCGTGCGCGTGCTGCCGCCGGCGACGTTCGCGCCGGGGGTCGGCTACGCGGAAGTCGCGGGCTGGGTGCCGGGCGGCTCGCAGATGCTCGTGGCGCGCGAAGCCTCGGGCGACGGACGCTACCAGCGCGCGTTCGAGCTGATCCGCCTCGACACGCTCGCGACGGTGCGCACGGCCGAGGAACCTTCGCACCTCTCCGCGTTCCAGCGCTGGCAGGATCCGGCGTGGAAGCAGAACACGGTGAGCCTCCGGTGACCTATAGTCTCGGCCATGCAAGCTTATTCGTGCGCCTGCGGGCAGCCGATCTTCTTCGACAACACGCGCTGCGTGGGCTGCGGCGCCGACATCGGGTTCGATCCCTACGTGGCGCGCCTGGGCCCCATCGATTCCGCTTCCGACGGCACGTGGACCTTTCGCGGCGCGGGCACCAACGTGGAGCGCTTCCGTCTTTGCGCGCATCGCGCCACCGAGGTGGCCTGCAACTGGATGGTGCCCGCGCACGAGCCGTTCGCCGATTGCCTCTCGTGCCGCACGACACGGATGATCCCGATCCTCTCGCGCCCGCGTAACCCGCAACGCCTGCGCGAGCTGGAAGGGGCCAAGCGGCGCGTGCTCTTCAACATCCTCGGCATGGGCCTTCCCGTAGTGCCGCAGGAGGAAGACCCCGAGCGCGGCGTCGCCTTCGACTTCCTCGAGACGCTCGAAGGCGAGCCGCCGGTGATGACGGGCCACGCCGCGGGCGTGATCACGCTCAACGTCGCCGAAGCCGATGACGACTACCGCGAGCGCAATCGCGACAGCCTCTCGGAACCGTATCGCACCCTGGTGGGCCACTTGCGCCACGAGCTGGGCCACTACTATTGGGACCGGCTGCTGCGCGACGGGCCGTGGCTGCGGCCATTTCGCGGCTTGTTCGGCGACGAGCGCGCCGACTACGGTGCCGCGCTGCAGAATCACTACGCGAACGGCCCGCCGCCCGACTGGCGACAACGCTTCATCAGCAGCTATGCCGCCTCGCACCCATGGGAGGACTGGGCGGAGAGCTGGGCGCATTACCTCCACTTGCGATCGACGCTCGAGACCGTGGCGAGCTACCGGCTGGACACCAACTCCGTGCCGCTCAAGATCACGCCCTTCGGCCCGGAGACACTCTATGGCCACGCGCCGCGCGAGGCGGGCGAGGCCTTCCTCGCGTGGATCAACGCGTGGGTGGTGCTCACCACGGTGCTGAACGAGACGGCGCGCAGCATGGGCCAGCCCGACATCTATCCGTTCGTGCTCAACGCTCCGGCCGTCGCCAAGCTCCACTTCGTGCATCGCGTCGTCACTCGCGACGACGTGGATGCGATGGAGCCGCCGCCGGGAACCCTGCAGGTGCCCGCCCCTTAAGACCTTAGGGCAATGCCCTCCGGGGCGCTCGGGGCGCACAATCATCCTGCGGCCTTCCGTCCGCCCAAAGCCCAACAAGAACCGGAGCCCCCCCGAAATGAACCGCCTCTTCGTCACCCAGGTCGCGCTTTGCGCCGGCCTCGCCACCGCGGTGACTGCCGCACTGGCCCAGTCCGTCACCCTCTCCGGCGCCGAGCTCGCACCGGCCACGCTGTTGAAGAGTCCCCGCCACACGGTCGCCGAGCCCGTCACCGTCGAGGGCCACCTCGGCGTCTTCGTGATCGAGTCGAAGTTCGGCAAGTTCACCGTGCGCGGCACGAACCTCCTCGCCGCGCGCGTCCAGGAGCTGCAGGCGATCGAGGAGCTGCAGAAGGTGCAGAAGGATTCCGCGTTCACCGAAGCGCTCGGCAAGTCCGCTTCCGGGATCGCCAAGTTCGCCGTGAACACCGTCGACGATCCTGGCAAGACGGCCGAGAGCATCGGCAAGGGCGTGGGCACCGTCTTCGGCCGCATGGGCTACATGGCGAAATCGGGAGCCAGCTACGTGGGAGACAAGGCGGTCGATGCGACGACGGGCGCCTCGAAGGGGGCCGGTGGCAGCGCCCCTGCGGGCGACCCCGCGCCGCCGTCCTTCACGGGCGATCCCTTCGGCTACAACAAGGCCCGGCGCGAATGGGCGAAGAAACTGAACATCGACCCGTACACCTCGAACCCCGTGCTGCGTCCGCTGCTCGACAGCGCCGCACAGGCGAGCTTCGCCGGCAACTTCGCCGTGAACCTCACGCTGGGCGCGGCGATGGCGCCGATCTCGTACGCCTACTCGTTCGACGAGACGGTGCGCGACTCGGTGTGGAACAAGGCGCCGGTGGACCTCGAGAAGGAGAACCTCGAGAAGCTGCTCGCACTGGGCGTGAAGGACCGCACCGCACGGGATTTCGCACGCAACAAGTGGTTCACGCCCTCGCTGCAGACCGCGCTCGTGGCACGCCTCGGTGCCCTCGGCAGGATCGACGGAATGGATTCGGTCATCGCGACGGCCGCCAACACGCAGGGTGAAGTCCGCGCGCGCTTCCTGCTCGAGTCGCTGGCGATGCTGGCCGCCTTCCACGAGAAGGACGGCAAGCTCACGCGCATCCGCATGAGCAACCTCGTGCCGGTGGGCAGCACCGCGGACGGTCGCGTGGTCGCGGCCCTCGCGATCGACTACGCCCTGTGGGACGCGGATGCGAAGGCCTTCACGCAGAGGAAGGAGCTCACTGCGAAGAGCCGCACGCTCCTCATCGCCGGCAAGGCGAGCCCCGAAGCGAAGGCCGGCCTCGAGAAAGCGGGCTGGATCGTGAAGCCGGGGCTGCGCGCCTAGGCATGCTGCGCGAGATTCCCCACGTCCGGCAGGACAACGTCGCGGTGAAGCGGCGCTGGTTCCAGGACGACTACTTCGACCTGTGGACGTGGCAGGAGCTGGGCGACGGGAAGACCGTCGCCTTCCAGCTCTGCTACGACAAGCGCAATGACGAGCGAGCGCTCTCGTGGCGCCGCGACCACGGCTTCGATCACCTCCGTGTGCTCACGGGCCGTGCCACCGACGACAGCGCGGCGCTGCTGCAGGGCGACGCCGGCGTGTTCCCCGCGGTGATCGTCTCGCGCAAGCTCAAGGTGGCCGGCGAGAGCCTCCCCGCGGACCTGAAGAAGTTCGTCTTCCACAAGGTGAAGGCCTACGTGAAAGGCATCAAGGAATTGCGGTAACATGTAGTTTGTCAGCGCCGATTTGAAACTCAGATTGCGGGCGCTCAATAAATGCGGCTAAACGAGTGACGTCCCGGAAAACCCGACGCCCCTTGTTTCAGGCCGTCGGGTTTTTTCATTCATGGGCACTTCGGAACAGCGATCGGTCGGGGCCGTCACGCCGCAGAAGGCGGGATTCCTCGAGCCGTTGATCCTGAAGGCGGGCAAGACGCTCGCCGCGTACGAGCTCGTCTACGAGACCTACGGGACGCTGAACGCCGATCGCTCGAACGCGATCCTCGTCTGCCACGCGCTCTCCGGCGGCCACCACGTCGCCGGCCACTACGTCGACGATCCGAAGAAGATCGGCTGGTGGGACAACATGATCGGCCCGGGCAAGGCGATCGACACCGACCGCTTCTTCGTGATCGGCGTGAACAACCTCGGCGGCTGCCACGGCTCGACCGGCCCCACCTCGATCGACCGCGCGACGGGCCAGCCGTACGGCGCGGGCTTCCCGCTGGTGACCGTGGAGGACTGGGTCGCTTCGCAGGCGCGGCTGATGGACCGCCTCGGCATCGAGAAGCTCGCCGGCGTGATCGGCGGCTCGCTGGGCGGAATGCAGGCGCTGCAGTGGACGATCACGTATCCCGAGCGCATCCGCCACGCGTTCGTGATCGCCGCGGCGCCCAAGCTCTCGACGCAGAACATCGCCTTCAACGACGTCGCGCGCCAGGCGATCGTGCAGGACCCGGACTTCCACGGCGGGAATTTCTACGCGCACGGCAAGGTGCCGGCCCGCGGGTTGAAGCTCGCGCGGATGCTGGGCCACATCACCTATCTTTCCGAAGACCTGCTGGGCGAGAAGTTCGGTCGCGAGACGAAGGGCGAGGGCTACGCGTTCAACTACGACGTGGAGTTCGAGATCGAGTCGTACCTGCGCTACCAGGGCGACAAGTTCGCGCAGGTCTTCGACGCGAACACGTACCTCATCATGACCAAGGCGCTCGACTACTTCGATCCCGCGAAGGAGTCGGGCGGCGACCTCGCGAAGGCGCTGGCGCCGGCGAAGGCGGGATTCTTCGTCGCCTCGTTCAGCAGCGACTGGCGCTTTCCGGCGGCTCGCTCGCGCGAGATCGTTCGCGCGCTCGTGGCGGGCAAGAAGCGCGTCACGTACGCGGAGATCGACGCGCCGCACGGGCACGACGCCTTCCTGCTCGACGACGTCCACTACCACAAGATCGTCGCCGCCTATGCGGACAACGTGGCCGCGGAGATCGGGCTGGGGTCGCGTGCGGGCGCCCTCGTGATCGGCGGCACGGAGCTCGAAGAGATGAAGGGCTACGGCGGGAAAGAGGGAGGCGGCGAATGAGTCCCTCCCAACAGCGCTACGACTTCGAGCTCATCTCCTCGTGGATTCCCGAGAACGCACGCGTGCTCGACTTGGGCTGCGGCGACGGCACGCTGCTGGCCGGCCTCGCCGCCACGCAGCGCGTCGTGGGCTACGGCGTGGAGATCGATCCGGCCGGCGTGCTCGCGAGCGTGGCCAACGGCGTGGACGTGATCCAGCTCGACCTCGAGACGGGGCTCTCCACGTTCGGCGACGGCGAGTTCGACTTCGTGATCCTGTCGCAGACGCTGCAGGCGATGAAGAACACCGAGAAGGTGCTGCACGAGATGCTGCGCGTGGGCCGCCAGGGGATCGTCACGTTCCCGAACTTCGGCTACTGGAAGCATCGCCTCGACATCGCGATGGGGCACATGCCCGTCTCGAAGACGCTGCCCTACCAGTGGTACGACACGCCCAACATCCACTTGTGCACGGTGAAGGACTTCGAGGACCTGTGCGTGAAGGTCGGGGCGGAGATCCTGGACGAGCGGGTGATCACCGGGGGGCGGCAGGTGAACTTCATGCCCAACCTGCTTGGAGACCTCGCGGTCTTTCGGTTCAAGAGGAAATGACTCGGGACCCCTTGAACCACGGAGGCACGGAGACACGGAGGGCCACGGAGGAATTCTTCAAGGGATTGCAGTTGCGGGCAGTCGCGATTCGCCGACGACCGAATCCTTCACGTTCATTCAAGGATTACTCCGTGGCCCTCCGTGTCTCCGTGCCTCCGTGGTTCAAGGGGGCCCGAGAGATCTTGAATCAAGAGGTGGAAGCGTCCAGCGCGACCACCGTCTTCTTCTTCCACCAGAGCAGCACCAGGCCCGGCAGGGCCGCGAGGAAGGTGACGAAGAAGAACGTCGACCAAGGCAACCCCATGTACTGCGGATCGGTCATGTACCCGGCAGCCGGCCCGACGTAGACGCGGCCCAGGGCAGCCAGCGCGGAGATGAGCGCGTACTGGAAGGCGGTGAAGCGCGGATTGCACAGCGCCATCTGCAGCGCCACGAAGGACGCCGTGCCCATGCCGCCGGCGAGCTGGTCGAAGCCGATGACGGCGTAGAGCACCGCGTAGTCCTTGCCCGCGACGGCCAGCACCATGTAGCCCAGGTTGGAGATGGCCTGCAGGATGCCGAAGACCATCAGCGACTTGAAGAGACCCCAGCGCAGCATCAGCACGCCGCCCAGGACCACGCCGACCAGCGCGGCGATGAGCGCCATCACCTTGTTCGCGTAGGCCACGTCCTCGAGCGAGAAACCCACGCCGCGGATGAGGAAGGGCGTGGTGAGCGAGAGCGCGAAGGCGTCGCCCACCTTGTAGAGGATCACCATCGCCAGGAGGATCAGCGCGCCCGGGCGGCGGACGAACTCGAAGAGCGGCGCGAACACGGCCTCCTGCAGGTTGCGGGGCGGCGTGACGCCTTGCGGCTCCTTCGCCCAGAACACGCCGATGATGCCGATGCCCATCAGGGCCGCCATCACGAAGTACGTGTTCTGCCAGCCGATCGCCGGAAGCCATGAGGTGCCCGAGGCCATCAGGAGCGCGAGCGCACCTGCAACCAGCAGCGCCATGCGATAGCCGACGACGAAGAACGCGCTGATGAGGCCGCGCTCCCGGGGGCTGGTCACCATATCCGTCCGGTAGGCGTCCGAGACGACGTCCTGCGACGCGGAGGCGAAGGCGACGAACACGGCGATCAGCGCCATCGTCGTGATGTCCACGCCCGGCGAGTACATCGCCATCCAAACGATGCCGCCGATGAGGGCCACCTGCGTGATGAGGAGCCATCCGCGGCGACGGCCGAGGAAGGGCGGCGCGTAGCGGTCCATGAATGGCGCCCAGAGGAATTTGTACGTGTAGGGCTGCTGGACCAGCGTGATCATGCCGAGCGCGACCAGGCTCACGCCCTCCACCGTGGCCCACGCCTGGAAGGTGGAGGTGACCAGCGAAATTGGAAGGCCCGAGGCGTAGCCGAGGAGGAGCAGGACCGCGAGCTTGCGATCGCGGAAAACGGCGGCATATGCGTTGGTGGCCAAGGTGGCGCAAGGATACCGGACGTAAGGTTTGGAGCAGCGCCCCGACTATAATTTCCCGACTGATTCCCCGCCCCCCGATTGAAGCGCTCGGGGGCAGGCTCCGCGGGGATGACCTGACACGAGGATCGACATGGACAAGATCGTCAAGACCGAGGAGGAGTGGAAGAAGCTCCTCACGCCCGAGCAATACACGATCGCGCGCAAGCACGGCACCGAGCGCGCCTTCACCGGCCCGAACCACGACAGCAAGGAGCCGGGCGTCTATCACTGCGTGGCGTGCGACCTGCCGCTCTTCAACGCCAACACGAAGTTCGATTCCGGCACCGGATGGCCGAGCTTCTTCGCGCCCATCAGCCGGGAGAACGTGGGCGAGACGGTGGACAAGAGCTGGTTCATGACGCGAACCGAGGTGCACTGCGGGCGCTGCGGAGCGCACCTCGGCCACGTGTTCGACGACGGCCCCCAGCCCACGGGCCTGCGCTACTGCATGAACGGCACGGTGATGAAACTCGAGAAGGACTAGGCTCCCGCCCCCCGATAGATTCACTCGGGGGCATGCTTCGCGGGAGCGACGGTCAGGCCGCGGGCTGGGCCTCGATCTTCCCGAGCTTCTCCAGCCGCAGGCGGATGGAGCTCACGGTGCGCGCGTGCTTGCGCGCGATCTCGAGCAGGGCGTGGCCGGCGTCGAAAGAGCCGGCCAGCGCCTGGTCCTCACCCTCCGTCCACGGCTTGCCGAAGTTGGCGGGCAAGCGCTCGCGGCGCTTCTCGCGCTCGACCTCCCGCTCCATCAGCTCCACGGCGGAGAAAAGCGCACGCAACGTGCGCGGCTCGGAATACGGGCTTTCGTCGTTGAACGTTTCGCCGGTGAGCGGGTTGATGCCGTCGGCGAGCGCGCGGACGATGGGCAGTGCGGACTGCAGTTGCATGGGAACCTCCCTGGTTGAGATGGATGGGCCCATCGCATGCAGGGGGGCGAGTGGCTCCCCGAACAACGCCTACTCGCGGACGCGGTTGACCTCGGCATCGAGGGCGGCCTGCTGCCACAGCCAGTCCTCCTCCAGCGTGGCGATGCGGGTCGCGACCTCGCCGCGGCGCTGCAGCACGGTCTTCAGCCGGTCCTTGTGGGCTTCCTCGTAGGCCTCGCCGGATGCGAGCCACGCCTCGGCCTCCGCGCTTTCCTTCTGCAGCACCTCGAGCTCGGTCTCGATGGCGCGGATCTTCTTCTCGAAGGGCTTCCTGACATCCGCGGTCCGCTGCCGGGCTTCGGCTTGCGAGCGGCGCTCGGCCTTCCGGTCGACAACACCGGCCTTCTCTTCGCGCTGCGTGCCGCGCGCGTGATAGGCCTTGGCCCACTCCTTGTAGTCGTCGAGATCGCCATCGAACGGGACCACCGCACCGTCCGCCACGAGCAGCCACTGGTCCGTGGCGGCGGCGAGCAGCGCACGGTCGTGCGCGACGACCACGAGGGCGCCTTCGAAATCCGTGAGCGCCTGCGCCAGCGACTCGCGCATCTCGATGTCGAGGTGGTTCGTGGGCTCGTCGAGCAGCAGCAGGTTGGGACGCTGCCAGACGATGAGCGCCAATGCCAGGCGCGCCTTCTCGCCGCCGGAGAGGCTCGCGGAGGCCTGCATGACCTGGTCGCCGCGGAAATCGAAGCCCCCGAGGAAGTCGCGCAGCTCCTGCTCGCGTACGCCCGGCGCGATGTGGCCGAGGTGCCAGAGCGCGCTTTCTTCCAGGCGCAACTGGTCGACCTGGTGCTGCGCGAAGTAACCCACGCGAAGGCCCTGCGCGCGTTGCAGCTCGCCCGAGAGCAGCGGGAGGTTGCCGACCACCGATTTCAGCAGCGTCGACTTGCCTGCGCCGTTCGGCCCCAGCAAACCGATCGCATCGCCCAGCATCACGCTCCACTCGATGCCCGAGAGGACCGCCTTCGTGCCGTAGCCGAGGTTCGCCTCCTCCAGGCGGAAGAGCGTCCTCGGTTTTTCCGCCGGCTCGCGGAAGGTGAAGGTGAATGGCGAGTCCACGTGCGCGGCCGCGATGCGCTCCAGCTTCTCCAGCGCCTTGATGCGGCTTTGCGCCTGGGCGGCCTTGGTCGCCTTCGCCCGGAAGCGCGCGATGAAGGCCTCCAGGTGCGCGATGGACTTCTGCTGCTTCTCGTACGACGCCTGCTGGAGTGCCAAGCGATCGGCGCGCTGCGTCTCGAACGCCGAGTAGTTGCCCGCGTAGGTGTTCAACTTGCGGTTCTCGATGTGCACGATGGATTGCGCCACCGTGTCGAGGAACTCGCGGTCGTGGGTGATCAGGAGCACGGCACCCGCGTAGGCCTTGAGCCAGTCCTCCAGCCACATCACGGCATCGAGGTCGAGGTGGTTCGTGGGCTCGTCCAGCAGCAGCAGGTCCGCCCGGCACATGAGCGCACGCGCGAGGTTCAACCGCATGCGCCAGCCCCCGGAGAACGATGCAACGGGGCGTGCTTGCGCTTCGGCATCGAAGCCGAGACCGCCCAGCATGCTCTGCGCACGCGACCGCGCCTGGTAGCCGCCGATCTCCTCGAAGCGCGAATGCAGGTGGGCGAGCTCCTCGCCTTCCTCGTGCGAAGCCTCGGCAGCGGCGATCGCGGCTTCGATCTCGCGCAGCTCCACGTCGCCATCGAGCGCGAACTCGATCGCGGGGCGGTCGACCGCCGGCGTTTCCTGCGAGACGTGCGAGAGCACCCAGCGCGGCGGGTAAGCGACTTCGCCCGAGTCCGCGTGCAGCTCGTTCAGCACAAGAGCGAACACGCTCGACTTGCCGGCGCCGTTGGGCCCGACGAAGCCCACCTTGTGGCCCGGGTGCACGTTCATCGAGGCGTCGTCGAGAAGCACCCTCGCGCCGCGGCGCAGCGTTACGTTGGAGATGCGAAGCAAGGTCTAGATCTTGTAGTCGTAGTCGATGGTGAGCGGCGCGTGGTCGGAGAAGCGCTTCGTCTTGTAGATCGAAGCCTTGCGCGCGAGCTTGCCGATCCCGGGGGTGGCGACCTGGTAGTCGATGCGCCAACCGACATTCTTGTTATACGCGTCGCCGCGGTTCGACCAGAACGTGTAGTGGTCGGGGCCCTGCTCGACGACGCGGAAGGCATCGACCCAGCCCACGCGCTCGAAGATCTCCGTCATCCACTTCCGCTCCTCGGGGAGGAAGCCCGAGTTCTTCTGGTTCGAGCGCCAGTTGCGCAGATCGATCTCCTTGTGCGCGATGTTCCAGTCGCCGCACAGCACGATCTCGCGTCCGCATTTGTGCATCTGCTCCAGGCGCGGCAGGAAGCGCTCCATGAAGGAGAACTTGCGCGCCTGCGCTTCCTCGCCGCTGGAGCCCGATGGAAGATAGAGCGAGATCACCGAGAGCTTGCCGATATCCACCTGCAGGAAACGGCCCTGTTGATCGATGTCCTTGATGCCGAGTCCGATGACGACCTTGTCGGGCTCGTACTTCGTGTAGATGGCCACGCCCGCATAGCCCTTCTTCTCGGCCGGATGGAAGAAGGCGTGAAAGCCCGGCGGCGCGAGGAGCTCCTTCGAAAGGTCGGCTTCCTGCGCCTTGATCTCCTGCAGGCACACGATGTCGGGCTTCTGGCGCTTCATCCAGGGCAGGAAGCCCTTGGCGGCCGCGGAGCGCAGCCCGTTCACATTTAACGTCACGATACGCATGGATTACCGGCAGTTCCCGCCGGATCGAGGCAAAATAGCGCGTATCGTACCTGCCCGGACCCCGATGAGCGCCGCTTCCGCCGCCGCGAACCCCGATCCCCGAGCCTTCCGGCGAGAGTTTGTCGACTTCGCCATCCGTGTCGGGGTGCTGCGCTTCGGCGAGTTCAAGACCAAGGCGGGCCGCCTGTCCCCCTACTTCTTCAACGCCGGCCTTTTCAACGACGGCGCCAGCCTGGGCGAGCTGTCCCGTTTCTACGCCCAGGCCGCCCTGGCGTCGGGAATCCGGTTTGACCTCCTGTTCGGACCCGCATACAAAGGCATCACGCTCGCTGCCGGCACGGCCATGGCGCTTGCCGCGTTGGGTCACAATGTGCCGTACAGCTTCAACCGCAAGGAGGCGAAGGACCATGGGGAAGGGGGCAACATCGTCGGAGCACCCCTGTCGGGCCGGGTCCTGGTCGTGGACGACGTGATTTCAGCGGGGACATCGGTGCGGGAGTCGATGGAGCTGATCCGCCAGGCGGGAGCGGCCGCCGCTGGCGTGCTAATTGCTGTCGATCGTCAGGAGAAGGGTCAGGGCGAGCTCTCGGCCACGCAGGAAGTCGGCCGGGATTTCGGCGTGCCCGTCGCGGCCATCGCCACCCTGGACGACATCCTGGCGACCCTGCGGAGCCGGCCGGACCAGAAGTCGAACATCGAGAACATCGAGGATTACCGGCGGCGCTACGGCGTCGCCGCCTGAACGAAGTGTCGGAACGGGCGGCCCATGCCGCTGCCCGCCGATGGCGCACATAGGGATGACAATGAGAAAGGTGCTTTTCCTGGTGGTGGCGGCACTCGCGGCGGGCAGCTCGCACGCGGCGTACCGTTGCGTGGATGAAAAAGGCGTAACCCACATCGGCGACACGCCTCCGGCCGCTTGCGCCAAGGTGCCGCTGTTCGAGATCTCCACCTCCGGCACGGTGCTGCGCAAGATCGACCCCACGCCCACCGCCGAGGAAGCCAAGAGCCGCGAGGCCGAGGCCGCGGACCGCAAGGAGAAGGAAAAGCAGGCCGCCGAGCAGCGCCGCAAGGACATCGCGCTGATGGCCACCTACAGCAGTCCCGCCGAGCTGGACATGGCCCGCGACCGCAACGTCGAGCCGGTGCAGGCGCGCATCCGCCTCACCCAGGAACGCATTACCGCCGTCGACAAGCGCGCCCAGGAGCTCTCCGACGAGATGGAGTTCTACAAGGCCGGCAAGAGCAAGGCGGCGAAGAAGGCCGAGATGCCCGCCCAGCTCTCCGCCGACCACGAACGCGTCCAGGCGGAGAAGGTGTCGCTGCAGAAGAGCATCGCCCAGTACGAGAAGGAAATCGCCGACATCCGCGCCAAGTACGACGGGGACAAGAAGCGCTGGGCCGAGCTCAAGACCAATCCCGGTCTGGTGCGCAACGACGCCAACGCGCCGTCCACCGCGGTGCCGCTCAACTGGTCCCGGGGCAGCGCCAAGTGCGGCGACAAGACCCTCTCCTGCCGCCGCGGCGAGTCGTTCCTGTGCCTGAAGACCGACGGCACGTGGCAGACCGTCGCCTGCGAAGCGCCCCGCCTCTAGACGCTAGCCCAGCTTCGCCCGGAGGATCGCGTTCACCTGCGCGGGGTTGGCTTTGCCCTGCGTGGCTTTCATCACCTGGCCCACGAGCGCGTTGAAGGCCTTCTCCTTGCCGGAGCGGAAGTCCTCGACCAGCTTCGGGTTGGCGGCCATCACCTGGTCGACCGCGGCCTCGACCGCGCCCGAATCCGAGATCTGCTTGAGTCCTCGCATTTCGACAATGGCATCCACTGCATCCGTCGCATTCGCGTGCTCATGAACTGAGACGTTGATAACTCGCCCGCCTGTCGGTGGATCTCCTTGCGGGCCCCAAAGCACCTCAAAAACGTCTTTCGCTGTTCGGCTGCTGAGCGTTTGGTCGAATACGCGATGTATCAATCCAGCTATGGCCATTGGACGCACTGGCGACTGGTCAATGGTCAGGGCCGTTTCGTTCAGCTTCGCGGACATCGCACCTACAAGCCAATTGCACACAGCTCTTGCGACACCCGTTTCTCTCGTATCGACAAAACGTACATCAGCCTCAAGAGTTCGCAAAGTTGCCGAAACCGACTCCTCAAAGAACTCTGCCATCTCTCTCGACGAGGTTAGAAAGCTAGCTTCGGCAGCTCCCAGCTTGTAGTGCTCGACGTAGTGGCGCTTTCGCTCTGCTGGTAGCGGAGGGAGATTCGACTCGATCTCAGCGATCCAGTCAGCACCGATCGCGAGCGGCAGCAGGTCGGGGTCGGGGAAGTAGCGGTAGTCCTGCGCGTCTTCCTTCGAGCGCATCGAGCGCGTCTCGTCGCGGTCGGCGTCGTAGAGGCGCGTCTCCTGCACGATCTTGCCGCCGTCCTCGATCACCTCGATCTGGCGGCGGATCTCGAACTCGATCGCCTTCTCGAGGAAGCGGAAGGAGTTCACGTTCTTGATCTCGCAGCGCGTGCCCAGCTTGGGATCGCCGACCTTGCGCACCGAGACGTTGGCGTCGCAGCGGAACGAGCCCTCCTGCATGTTGCCGTCGCAGATGCCGATCCAGCGCACGAGCGAATGCAGCGCCTTCGCGTACGCCACCGCCTCGGCCGAGGAGCGCATGTCGGGCTCGGTCACGATCTCCAGCAGCGGCGTGCCGGCGCGGTTCAGGTCCACGCCCGAGGTGCCGGGCACCGCGTCGTGCAGCAGCTTGCCCGCGTCCTCCTCGAGGTGGGCGCGCGTGAGGTGGACGACCTTCTCCTCGCCATCCAGCAGGAACGCGAGCGTGCCGCCGGCGACGACGGGCTGCTCGTACTGGCTGATCTGGTAGCCCTTCGGGAGGTCGGGGTAGAAGTAGTTCTTGCGCGCGAAGATGCAGCGCGGCGCGATGGTGCCGCCGACCGCGAGGCCGAAGCGGATCGCGCGCTCGACGGCACCCTTGTTCAACACCGGCAGCGTCCCCGGCAGCGCGATATCCACGGCCGAGGCCTGCGTGTTGGGCTCGGCACCGAACGTCGTAGCCGCGCCCGAGAAGATCTTCGATGCCGTCGTGAGCTGCGCGTGCGTCTCGAGGCCGATGACGACTTCCCAGCCGGCTTTCATGCCGCGCCTTTCGGCTCGCGCTGGTGCCAGTCGGTCGCCTGCTGGAAGGCGTGCGCCACGGCGAGCATCCTCGCCTCGTCGAAGTAGTTGCCGACGATCTGCAGGCCGACGGGCCGCCCCTTGTTGCCGAAGCCGCACGGGATCGACATCCCCGGCAACCCCGCGAGGTTGATGGGGATCGTGTAGAGGTCGTCCAGGTACATCTGCACCGGGTCCGTGACCTTCGAGCCGATGTCGTAGGCGACCGTCGGCGCGGCCGGGCCCATGATGACGTCGCATTTCGCGAAGGCTTCGGTGAAGTCGCGCGCGATGAGGCGGCGGATCTTCTGCGCCTGCAGGTAGTAAGCGTCGTAGTAGCCGTGCGAGAGCACGTACGTGCCGATCATGATCCTGCGCTTCACCTCGGGGCCGAAGCCCTCGGCGCGCGACTTCTTGTAGAGGTCCATCAGGTCGGTGTACTTCTCCGCGCGGTGGCCGTAGCGCACGCCGTCGAATCGCGAGAGATTGGACGATGCCTCGGCCGGCGCCAGCACGTAGTACACGGGCACCGAGAGGCCCTGGTTCGGCAGGCTCACGTCCACGACCGTGGCGCCGAGCTTCTTGTATTCCTCGACGGCGGCGAGGATCGGATCGGTCACGTCTCGCGCCACGTCCTTCGTGAAGTACTCCTTCGGCAGGCCGATCCGCAGGCCCTTCACGCCGCGCGCGAGGCCGCCGACGTAGTCGTCCTTCGGATGGTCCAGGCATGTCGAATCGCGCGGATCGTACGAGGCCATCACGTCGAGCAGCATCGCGAGGTCTTCGGCGCTCTTGGCGATGCAGCCTGCCTGGTCGAGCGACGAAGCGAACGCCACCATCCCGAAACGGGAGACGCGCCCATACGTGGGACGCAGGCCGCTCACTCCGGTGAACGACGCAGGCTGGCGGATCGAGCCGCCGGTATCGGTGGCGGTGGCTGCCGGCGCGATGCGCGCGGCGACGGCGGCGGCGGAACCGCCGGAGCTGCCGCCAGGCACCGCGTTCGTGTCCCAGGGGTTGCGCACGCACCCGTAGGCGGAGTTCTCGCAGGACGAGCCCATCGCGAATTCGTCCATGTTCGCCTTGCCGAGGATGACGGCGCCGGCGCGGTCGAACTGCTCGATCACGTGGGCGTCGTAGGGCGAGACGAAGTTGGAGAGGATCTTCGAGCCGCTCGTGGTGCGCCATCCCTTCGCGCAGAAGAGATCCTTGTGCGCGACGGGAATGCCGGTGAGCGGGGCCACGTCGCCCTTCGCGATGCGGGCGTCGGCGGCGCGCGCCTGTACCAGGCTCTTCTCGCGATCGACGGTGATGAACGCGTTCAGCACCGGCTGCGCGCGCTCGATGCGGTCGAGGAAATGCGTGGTGAGCTCCACGCTGGAAACCTTGCGTGCGGCCAGTTGCGCCGAGAGCGCCTTCAGGGTGTCGCGATGCACGGCTACTCGATCACTTTCGGGACGAGATAGAGGCCGTCTTCGGCTTGCGGGGCGAGGGCCAGGAAATCGTCGCGCCGGTCCGGCTCGGTGACCACGTCATCGCGCAGGCGCTGCGTGACTTCCTGGGGATGCGACATCGGCTCGACGCCCTTCGTGTCGACCGCGGACATCTGGTCGACCATCGCGAGGATCGAGTTCATCTGCGCCTGCATGGCTTCCGCCTCGGCCGCGGAGAGCTCGAGCCGGGCGAGGTGGGCAATGCGCTGGACGTCCTGGAGGGAAAGCATGCAAAAAATCGCCTAAGGGCTTCAATTTTCACGGCATTTCGGAGTTATTATAAAGGCCCCTTACCGCCGGGGACCAGCAACGCCCCGAAATACGTTACGGATCAAGATGTTCTCATTCGTTTCCAAGTACTTCTCCACCGATCTCGCGATCGATCTCGGCACCGCCAACACCCTCATTTACGTCCGCGGCAAAGGCATCGTCCTCGACGAGCCGTCCGTGGTCGCGATCCGCCAGGAAGGCGGACCCAACGGCAAGAAGACGATCCAGGCGGTCGGCCTTGCCGCCAAGCAGATGCTCGGGCGCACGCCGGGGAACATCACGGCCATCCGCCCCATGAAGGACGGCGTGATCGCCGACTTCACCATCACCGAGCAGATGCTCAAGTACTTCATCAAGAAGATCCACGACAACCAGTGGTTCCGCCCGAGCCCGCGCATCGTGATCTGCGTGCCGTACGGGTCCACGCAGGTCGAGCGCCGCGCCATCCGCGAAAGCGCGCTGGGCGCCAACGCCTCGCAGGTCTTCCTGATCGAGGAGCCCATGGCCGCGGCCATCGGCGCGGATCTCCCGATCGCGGAAGCCACGGGCTCGATGGTCGTCGACGTCGGCGGCGGCACCACGGAAGTGGGTGTCATCTCGCTCGGCGGCATCGTCTACTCCGCGAGCGTTCGCGTCGGCGGGGACAAGTTCGACGAAGCGATCATCAACTACATCCGCCGCAACTACGGCATGTTGATCGGCGAGTCCACGGCCGAGAACATCAAGAAGACCATCGGCTCGGCCTTCCCCGGCAGCGAAGTGCGCGAGATGGAAGTGAAGGGCCGCAACCTCGCCGAAGGCATTCCGCGCTCGTTCACGATCTCGTCCAACGAGATCCTCGAGGCGCTCACCGATCCGCTCAATTCCATCGTCTCGGCCGTGAAGAGCGCGCTCGAGCAGACGCCGCCCGAGCTGGGCGCCGACATCGCCGAGAAGGGCATGGTCCTCACCGGCGGCGGGGCGCTGCTGCGCGAGTTGGACCGCCTGCTGATGGAAGAGACGGGCCTTCCGGTCATCGTCGCCGACGATCCCCTGACCTGCGTGGTGCGAGGTTCGGGGAGGGCGCTCGAAGAGATGGACAAGCTCGGAACCGTCTTCACCAACGACTGATGCAGCGGGGGTCAGACTCGAATTCGCGCTTCTGTCCGGTTCACGGGACTGCGAATTCGAGTCTGACCCCTGATTACGTGGGCAGCAGCCCCCCGTGATTCACGATCCGCCTCCATTCTTCCACCGCGGTCCCTCCCCCCTAGCGCGACTCACGTTCTTCGGGTTGGTGGCGATCGGCCTGATGATCGCCGACCACCGCTTCCAGGCCCTCGAGGCCGTGCGCCTCTCGATCTCCGTCCTCGCCCAGCCCGCGCAGCGCGCGGCCTCCCTCCCGGGCGAGGTGGTCAGCCGCGTGAGCGACTACTTCGCGAACCAGGACCGCCTGATGCGGGACAACCAGGCGCTCAAGTCCCAGCTCCTCGAGCAATCCGCCGCCGCGCAGCAGGCGAAGCTGCTGGTGAAGGAGCAGGAGCTGCTGCTCGGCATGGCGCCGGGCAAGTCCAAGTACGCATCGGAGGGCATGGTCGCCGAGGTCCTCTACAACGCCCGCAACCCCTTCATCCGCAAGATCGTGATCGACAAGGGCCTCACGCAGGGCGTGCGCGCCGGCATGCCGGTGATCGACGGCAGCGGCGTCGTGGGCCAGGTCACCAACGTCGGCACGTTCACGAGCGAGGTCACGCTGCTCACCGAGAAGGGCCAGTCGGTGCCGGTGATGCTGGTGCGGAACGGCGTGCGCGCGATCATCTCCGGCTCGGGCAAGGACGGCTCCCTCGAAGTCCCGTTCATGCCGGTCTCCGCCGACATCCAGAACGGCGACCTCTTCGTGACCTCCGGCATCGACGGCACGTATCCGCCCGGGCTCGTCGTCGCGAAGGTCACCACGGTCGAGAAGAACGCGGCGTTCGTGTTCGCGCGCATCGTCGCGAAGCCGGCCGCCGGCGTCGACAGCAACCGCTACGTGATGGTGCTGCCCATGCCGCCCGCCTCGCCGCCCGCCCCGGAAGCGAAGGCCGAGGAGCGCAAGCGCGCCACCAATCCCAAGGGAAGCCGCCGTGAGAGCCGCTGACCTCACGCCCGTCGCACGCGACGTGATGAAGCGCCCCGCGGGGCTGGGCTTCGTCTTCGTGTCCTTTGCCGTCGCCTACCTGCTCTGCGCCATGCCGTGGTCGGGGTGGCTGCTCCTCGCGCGCCCGGACTTCGTGCTGCTCGCCCTGCTCTTCTGGACGCTGCACGAGCCGCGCATGGTCGGCCAGGGCGTGGCCTTCGCGCTCGGCCTGCTGATGGACGTCGGCGACTCGATGCTGCTGGGCGAGCACGCGCTGGAATACGTGCTCGCGGTGTACCTCGCGCAGTCACTGCGCGTGCGCATCCTCGCCTTCTACTTGCCGGAGCAGACGCTGCACGTGGCCGGCATCCTCGTCCTTTCCTCCGTGGTGCTGGTGGTGCTGAACCTCGTGCTCGGCGCCGACTTCCCGGGCTTCGCGTTCCTGCTGTCGCCCCTGCTCACCGCCATCCTGTGGGCGCCGGCCACGTGGGTGCTCTACCACCCGGCGGTGCGGCGGCGCCGCACGGAGTCGCACTCGTGAGCGCCGCACTCGGCCACGCGCTGCGCGACCAGCGCCGCGAGATGCGGGTCTTCCAGAGCCGCATCGTGCTCTCGGGCCTGTTCATCCTCATCGCCTTCGGCCTGCTGGTGGCGCGCTTCACCTGGCTGCAGGTCGTGCAGCGCGAGTACTACCACACGCTCGCCGAGCAGAACCGCATCTCCGTCGTGCCCGTGGTTCCCAACCGCGGCATCATCACCGACCGCAACGGCGAGATCCTCGCGGCCAACTTCTCGGCCTACACGCTGGAGATCACGCCGAGCAAGGTGTCCAACGTCGAGCGCGCCATCGACGATCTCTCCGAAGTGATCGAGGTGAGCCCGCGCGACCGCCGCCGCTTCAAGAAGCTGCAGGAGGAGAGCAAGAACTTCGAGAGCCTGCCGATCCGCACGCGGTTGACCGAGGAGGAGGTGGCGCGCTTCGCCGTGAGCCGCTTCCGCTTCCCCGGCTTCGAGATCAAGGCGCGGCTCTTCCGCTCGTACCCCCAGGGAGAGGTCGCCTCGCACGCGATCGGCTACATCGGCCGCATCAACGACGCCGACGTGAAGCGCATCGACTCGCAGGGCAACACCACGAACTACAAGGGCACCGACCACATCGGCAAGCTCGGCATCGAGGGCGCCTACGAGCGCGAGCTCCACGGCCTGACCGGCAGCGAACAGGTGGAGATCGACGCCGGCGGCCGCGCCATCCGCTCGCTCTCGCGCAACGAGCCGCACTCCGGCAACAACCTCGTCGTGACGCTCGACCTGCAGCTGCAGAAGGTCGCCGAGGCCGCCTTCCAGGACTACCGCGGAGCGCTGGTCGCGATCGATCCCACCAACGGCGACGTGCTGGCCCTGGTGAGCAAGCCCGGCTTCGACCCGAACCTGTTCGTCGACGGCATCGACCCGGTGAACTGGGACGCGCTCAACAACTCGCCCGACAAGCCGCTCAACAACCGGGCGCTGCGCGGCCAGTACCCGCCCGGCTCGACGATCAAGCCGTTCCTCGGGCTCGCGGCGCTGGAGACGAAGAAGCGCACGCCCGAGTTCTCGATCTCCGACCCGGGCTTCTTCGCGCTGCCGGGCGTGACTCACCGCTACCGCGACCACAAGCCCGACGGCCACGGCAGCGTGAACCTGCACAAGGCCATCGTCGTCTCCTGCGACACCTACTTCTACGGCCTCGCCAACGACATGGGCGTGGACGCGATCCACCGCTTCCTCACGCCCTTCGGCTTCGGCGCGCGCACCGGCATCGACATCGAAGGCGAGCTGGGCGGGCTCCAGCCGTCGAGCGACTGGAAATGGCAGCGCTACAAGCAGAAGTGGTACGCGGGCGACACGGTGAGCGTGGGCATCGGCCAGGGCTACTGGCTCGTGACGCCGCTGCAGCTCGCCGCGGCCACCGCGACGCTCGCCAACGGCGGCACCGTCGTGCACCCGCGGCTGCTGAAGGCGGTGCAGGACTCCAAGACGCTCGAGACGCGCGAGCTCGCCGCACCCACCGGCGAGACGATCCCGCTCAAGCCCGAATACCTGCAGCTCATCCGCAACGCGATGGTCGACGTCACCAAGCCCGGCGGCACGGCCGCGCGCGCGGGCGCGAACGCCCCGTACACGATCGCCGCCAAGACCGGCACCGCGCAGGTGATCGGCATGAAGCAGGGCGAGAAGTACGACGAGAAGCGCGTGAAGGAGGCGCACCGCGACCACGCGGTGTTCATCGCCTACGCGCCGGCCGACAACCCGAAGATCGCGATCGCGCTCCTGGTGGAGAACGGCGGCCACGGCGGATCGACCGCGGCGCCGATCGCGCGCGAGGTCTTCGACTTCCACCTGCTGAAGAAGAAGCCCGCCGTGAAGCAGAAGCTGGGCGACGACGAGACCGCCAGTGATTGAGCGCCTCTTCAACCTGGTCGCCCGCCGCATCGACGGGCCGCTCATGGCGGCGCTGATGCTCGCCATCGCGCTCGGCCTCACGGTGATCTACTCGGCCTCGGGCGGCCAGTCGTTCGACCGCGTCGGCGGCCAGGTGCGCAACGTCCTCGTGGCCCTGGGCGCCCTGTGGATCGCCGCCAACGTGCCGCCGCAGACGCTGATGCGCCTCGCGGTCCCGGTCTACGTCGTGGGCATGGCGCTGCTGGTGGGCGTGGCGGTCTTCGGCGATGTGCGCAACGGCGCCCGCCGCTGGCTGAACCTCGGCTTCGGCTCGGTGCAGCCCTCCGAGATCATGAAGATTGCCGTGCCGCTGGTGCTCGCGTGGTACTTCCACCGCCACGAGGAAGGGCTGCGCATCCGCGACTACGCCGTCGCCACGATCATCCTCGCCCTGCCCGTGGGCCTCATCGCGCGCCAGCCGGACCTGGGCACCGCGCTGCTCATCTTCGCCTCCGGGTTCTTCGTGATCTTCCTCGCCGGCCTGTCGTGGAAGCTCATCGTCGGCATGGGCACGGCGGGCCTGGCCGCGCTGCCGTTCCTTTGGTCCGTGCTCCACGACTACCAGAGGAAGCGAATCCTCACGCTGCTGGACCCGATGACGGACCCGCTCGGCGCCGGCTACCACATCATCCAGTCGACGATCGCCATCGGCTCGGGCGGCCTGCTCGGCAAGGGGTGGTTGAACGGAACGCAGGCGCAGCTCGACTTCCTGCCCGAGCGCTCGACGGACTTCATCTTCGCCGTCTTCGGCGAGGAGTTCGGGCTCGCGGGCATCGCGGTGCTGATCGCGCTCTACGTGCTCATCATCGCGCGCGGCCTCATGATCGCGGCGAGCGCTTCCACCACCTTCTCGCGCCTGCTGGCGGGCGCCGTGACGCTCACGTTCTTCACGTATGCATTCGTGAACATGGGCATGGTCACCGGCATCCTCCCGGTGGTGGGCGTGCCGCTGCCGCTCATCAGCTATGGCGGGACGGCGCTGCTGTCGATGCTGATCGGGTTCGGGATCCTCATGTCCGTCGCCACCCACAAGCAGCTGGTTCAGAGTTGAATGCGTCGATGGCGGGCATGGTCGAAGCGATGGACGCCGGATTGGGAAAGGGAAGGATGGGAAGGAAAAGCGGAGGAAGGGAAGGAAATCCATTCGTCGTCCCTTGCGAAGGCCGTCGATGTGACTCGACCCGCTTTCCTTCCCTTCCTCCGCTTTTCCTTCCCTTCCTTCCCCCTAAACACGGCGCATTCACCTTCACCCGCCTCTCCCTTGTCGTGGTCGCCCTGGTGCTAGCCGCGTGCGGAAGCGCACCGAAGAAGGCCGAAGACGCCCCGAAAGGCACCAGCCCCAAGTACTACTCCGACGACGGCCCGCCCACCTCGGTGCCCGACAACCTCGCCTCGATCCCCGATGCGGTGCCGATCGACGAGCCGTTCCACCGCTTCGCGAACCGCCCTTACGTCGTCTTCGGGCGCAGCTACGTGCCGGCGGTGAACAAGGACGCGTACCGCGAACGCGGCGTCGCCTCGTGGTACGGCAAGAAATTCCACGGTCAGAAGACGTCGTCGGGCGAGGTCTACGACATGTTCGCGATGACGGCCGCGCACAAGACGCTGCCGATCCCCAGCTATGCGAAGGTCACCAACGTGCGCACCGGCGCCTCGGTGGTCGTGCGCGTGAACGACCGCGGGCCGTTCCACGGGGATCGCATCATCGACCTCTCGTACGCCGCGGCGTCGCGCATTGGCATCGCCTCGGCCGGCAGCGGCCTCGTGGAAGTGGAGCGCGTGTTCGGCGGCCAAGCCGTTGTCGCGAGCGCGTCGCCGGTCGCGACGCCCGTGAATTCCGCACCGGTGGCCACCGCGCTCGCGCCGACACCGCCGATCATGGCCATCGCGACGACGATCGAGACGCCGGTCGTCTCCTCGGACGCGGGCAGCCTCTACCTCCAGCTCGGGGCCTTCTCGGCCGCCGAGAACGCCGAGCTCTTCCGCAATCGCATGCAGGGCGAGCTGGGCTGGAACCTCGAGCCCATCGACATCGCGCAGCGCGATGGCCTGCATCGCGTGCGCCTCGGCCCGTACCGCAACCGCGACGAGGCGCTCGCCATCGCCGAGAAGGTGCGCTCCACGCTCGGATATTCCCCCGCCCTCACGAACCGCTGAAGAAACCCGCAATGCTGAAACGCCTTGCCGTACTCCTGGCCGGCCTCGTCGCCCTCTCCTCGCAAGCCCAGGGCGTGGCGCCGCCGCCGATCGCCGCTCGCGCCTTCGTCCTGCTCGATGTCCAGAGCGGGCAAGTGCTCTCCGCCACCGCCGGCGACGACCGCTTCGAGCCCGCATCGCTCACCAAGCTGATGAGCGCCTACCTCGTGTTCTCGGCAATCCGCGACCGCAAGCTCGACCCCGCCGCGACGGTGAACGTGTCCGAGCGCGCCTGGAAGGCGAGCGGCTCGCGCATGTTCATCGAGCCCAATAAGCCCGTCACCACCGAGGACCTCCTGCGCGGCATGGTCGTCCAGTCGGGCAACGACGCGACGATCGCGCTCGCCGAAGCGGTCGCCGGCACCGAGGAAGCGTTCGTCGCGCTCATGAACAAGCAGGCCCAGAAGATGGGCCTCACCAGCACGGCCTTCATGAATTCCACCGGCATGCCCGCCGCCGGCCACCACGCCTCGGCGCGCGACCTCGCGACGCTCGCCGCCGCGCTGATCCGCGATTTCCCCGACCGCTATCCGCTCTATTCGCAGAAGGACTACACGTGGAACCGCATCACGCAGGCGAACCGCAACCGCCTGCTGTGGATCGACCCCACCGTGGACGGCATGAAGAGCGGCTTCACGGAGGCCGCGGGCTATTGCCTGGTGGCGAGCGCCAAGCGTGGCGAGCGGCGCCTGATCAGCGTGGTGATGGGCGCGCAGTCCGACGTGCTGCGCATGACGGAGAGCCAGAAGCTGCTCAACTTCGGCTTCCAGGCGTACGAGACGCGGCTCCTCTACAAGAAGAACGCCGCGGTGGGCACGCCCGAGATCTTCAAGGGCACGAAGTCGACGCTTTCCGTGGGCTTCAAGGACGACGTATGGCTCTCGCTGCCGCGCGACAAGTTCACCGGCCTGCAGTCCACGCTCGAGACGAAGCAGCCCTTCGTGGCGCCTTTTGCCGCCGGAGAAAAAGCGGGGATAATGAAGCTCACCCGGGACAACGCGAAGGTCGCGGACCTTCCCGTGGTCGCCCTGGAGGACGTGCCCGTCGCGGGCTTCCTCTCGCGGGGCTGGGACACCCTCCGACTCCTCCTGCGCTGACCGCCATGACCTCCGACATCGCGTACTTCAACGGGAAATTCCTCCCCCTCGACGAGATCCGCATCTCGCCCCTCGACCGCGGCTTCATCTTCGGCGACGGGATCTACGAGGTGGTGCCCGTATACAACGGCGTGCCGCTGCACGGCCGCGAGCATTTCGACCGCCTGCAGCGCTCGTGCGACGAGATCCTCATGAAGAACCCGCACACCACCGACGAGTGGATGGCGATCACGATGGATCTCCTGAAGCACCATCCGGGCAACCAGTCGGTCTACATCCACGTGACGCGAGGCGTGCAGTCGAAGCGCGACCACGTGATCCCGAAGGGCCTGCCGAACACCGTGATGATGTTCTGCTACCCGCTCGCGTCCCCGTCGAAGGAGAGCGTGGAGAACGGCGTTGCCTGCGTCACGGCCGAGGACTTCCGCTGGAAGAAGAACCACGTGAAGTCGATCTCGCTGCTGGGCAACGTGCTGGCTCGCCAGGTGTCCGTGGACGCGGGCGCGGTCGAGACGATCATGTTCCGGGATGGCTTCATGACCGAGGCCTCGGCCTCGAACGCGTTCGTGGTGAAGGGCGGCACCGTGCTCGCCGCACCGCAGGACAATCTCATCCTGCTCGGCATCACCTACCAGCTGCTGGAGAAGCTCGCGAAGGACGGCACGCTCAAGCTGGAAGTGCGGCCGATCTCGCGCGCCGAGGTGCTGGCCGCCGACGAAGTGTGGCTCTCCTCGTCCACCAAGGAGGTGCTGGCGGTCACGACGCTGGACGGCAAGCCGGTTGGAAACGGCCAGCCCGGCCCCATGTTCCGCAAGATGCACGCCCTCTACCAGGACTACAAATCGCGACTGGGCCGCAAGGACGCCGTCGCCGCGTAGATGCCGACCGACACCCCGGACGACGACTTCGAGAAGCCCGAGATCGCTCGGGAGTCGCTGCTCACCTTCCCGACGGTGTTCCCCATGAAGATCATGGGGCGCCGTGAAGATGGGTTCGCCCAGGTCGTCTCCGAAGTGGTGCAGAAGCACGCGCCCGATTTCCACCCCTCCACGATCGAGATGCGCACGTCCAAGAACGGACGCTATATCTCCATCACCGTGGAGATCAACGCCAGGTCCCGCGAGCAGCTGGACGCCCTCTACTCGGAGCTCTCGAAGCATCCGATGGTGATGATGGTGCTGTGATCCGCGATCGCGGCCGGCTGGAGTACATGCCCGCCTGGCACGAGATGCAGGCGTTCAACCGCGCCCGCGGCGCGGACACACCCGACGAAATCTGGCTGGTGGAGCATCCCCCGGTGTACACCCTCGGCCTCGCCGGACGCGCCGAGCACGTGCTCGCCCCGGGCGACATCCCCGTCGTGAAGACGGACCGTGGCGGACAGGTGACTTACCACGGCCCCGGCCAGGCGATCGCCTACGTGCTGCTCGACCTGAAGCGCCTGGGCATCGGAGCGAAGGAGCTCGTGCGCCGCCTCGAAGCCTCCGCCATCGACGTGCTGGGAAGCTACGGCCTGCGCGGCCACCGGCGCGACGGAATGCCCGGTGTCTACGTCGAAGACGCGAAGGTCTGCGCGATCGGCCTGCGCATCTCGCGCGGCTGCAGCTACCACGGCCTCGCGATAAACGTGGACCTGGACCTGGAGCCCTTCTCGCGCATAGACCCTTGCGGCTATCCGGGATTGGCGGCCACCCGGCTGGCCGACCTCGGGGTCGGTGATAAAATTGACGCCGTGCAGCACCGATTGGGCGAGTCCCTCGCCCGCACCCTCGCCTAAGGGCCCATGCCCGACAACATCCTCAAGACGCAGCAGAAGCGCGAGCTGAAGACCGCTCGGATCCCCATCAAGATCGTGCCTTCGGAGCCGCTCCGCAAGCCCGACTGGATCCGCGCGCGCGCCGGCGGCGGGGAGCGCTTCTTCGAGATCAAGAAGATCCTGCGCGAGGCCAAGCTGCACACCGTTTGCGAGGAAGCGTCCTGCCCGAACATCGGCGAGTGCTTCGGACACGGCACGGCCACGTTCATGATCATGGGCGACCTCTGCACGCGCCGCTGCCCGTTCTGCGACGTGGCCCACGGCCGGCCGCAGCCCCTCGATGCCGACGAGCCCCGCCACCTGGGCGAGACCATCGCGGCGATGAAATTGAAGTACGTCGTGATCACGAGCGTGGACCGCGACGATCTGCGCGACGGCGGTGCCCAGCATTTCGTCGATTGCATCCGCGCCGTGCGCGAGCTCTCGCCCGCCACGAAGATCGAGATCCTCACGCCGGATTTCCGCGGGCGGCTGGACCGCGCGCTGGAAATCCTGAACGCCTCGCCGCCCGATGTGATGAACCACAACCTCGAGACCGTGCCGCGCCTCTACAAGGCCGCGCGCCCGGGCTCGGACTACGCGCATTCGATGAAGCTCCTGAAGGACTTCAAGGCGGCGCATCCGCAGGTGCCGACCAAGTCCGGGATCATGGTCGGCCTGGGCGAGACCAACGAGGAGATCCTCGGCGTGATGCGCGACCTTCGCGCCCACGACGTGGACATGCTCACCGTGGGCCAGTACCTCCAGCCCTCGAAGCACCATTTGCCGGTGCTCCGCTTCGTGCATCCCGACGATTTCGCGATGTTCCAGCGCGAGGGCGAAGCGATGGGCTTCACCAACGCCGCGTGCGGGCCGATGGTGCGTTCCTCGTATCACGCCGATCGCCAAGCGATGGACGCCGGCGCCGCCTGAGAGACATCCGGCGCTTTTGGGCCGGCGTATCCACTCCATGGATCCCGTCGCCACGATCCGCCGCATCGGATTCCGCAAGTGGTACGAGCGGCAGCTCATCGAATCGCACGCCTCGCTGGTCACCCTCCTGCTCTGCGGCCTCACCTTCGCCATCCTCCTGGACGAAGTGGTCGTGGCGACCCGCGCGGGCGGCATCCCGGTGACGGCCCTCGCGATCGTCGCAGCCGCGGGGGTGATCGGGACGTTCGCATGGCGCCACTACATCACCGTGCTCGAACGCGCCGAGCGCTACGGCGAGCGCTCGACATGCGCGACGTGCACAACCTATGGGCGCTTCGTGGTCACTGAGTCAGGCATCGACTCGATCCCCGGCCCGACGGCCGAGGCGGTGGCCCCATTGCAGGTCGCGTGGATGCGCGTAAGGTGCAAGCAATGTGGCGCGACGTGGCGAATGCCGGAATGAGGATGCGACTGCTGGGGGCGCTTGGCCTTGCGCTCGCGGCTTCGCCGTCCTGGGCGCAGGAGGTTTTCCGCTGCACGGCAGCCGACGGCAAGGTGACCTACCAGCAGTCGCCCTGCCCGAAGACGGACGAGGCGCGAAAAGTCGACACCACGCCGGCCAACAGCGACTACGATCCCGCGCAACGCGAGCGGCTGCTGAAGGCCGGGGATGAAGCCGGCAAACGGCTCGAGGCCCGCGCCGCCGCGGAGGAAGCGGATCGCAAGCGCCGCGAGGAACAGCGGGAACGCGACGAACAGCGCGAGCGGGAGGCCCGGGCGCGCGAGGAAGCGCGCGAGCCGCAGTACATCTATGCCGGCCCGCCGGGTTGGCGTCCGCCGTATCCGCCGCCGGGCCCGCGGCCGCAGCCCCGCCCCGTTCCGCTGCCATCCGGGCGCTAGCGAAAGGCGTAGAGTATTTGTCGTGGGTTCCGCGGGAAGGAGATCGCAATGAAGATTCGCCACATCTTGCTGGCCGGTACGATCTCCGCATTGTTCGCGCCTGCCGTGCCGGCCGCGGTCTACAAGTGCCGCGACTCCGGCGGATCGCTCACCTACCAGGAGTTTCCCTGCCCCGGCGCCGACCAGACGCTCAAGTCGGACATCGCGTCGGACTATCCCGCGCCCAATGTCGTCGAGCGCGAGCGCCTGTTGCTGCGCGAGCAGGAGCTCTACAAGCGGCTGGAAGCGCAGCGCGACCGGCTGAGCGCGGAAGCGGTGGCGCGCATTACGCGGCCGGATCCCGAGCCGGTTCCGGTGAGCGAGCCTTCCGTGTACTGGCCCGCATTTGGCGGAGCCCTGCGGTGGCCGAACCGGCCGCACCAACCGCGCAACGCCATGCGCGCATGGGCCAACGGCCAGCTGCGCTAGTCAATCGATCGCGCGGTACGCCGGCAACGTGAGGAACTCCACGTAGTCGTCCGACGTGGTGATCGCCTCGAAGAGCTTCGCGCCCTCCTCGTACTTGCCCTGCGCATAAGCCTCGGCGCCGACGATCGCCGGCGTCTTCGCGAGCTCGTCCACCAGGATCTCGTGGAAGAGCGCCTTCGTGACCTTGCGCCCGTCGTCGAGCTTCCCCTTGGGCGAACGCATCCATTGCCAGACCTGCGAGCGCGAGATCTCGGCGGTGGCCGCGTCTTCCATCAGGTTGAAGATCGGGACGCACCCATTGCCTCCCAGCCAGGCGCCGCAGTACTGGATGCCCACCTGCACGTTGTTGCGCAGGCCCGCCTCGGTGATCGGGGTCTCGGGCGTGAAGGCCATCAGGTCCTTCGCGGCCACGTTCACGTCCGGGCGCTGCTTGCCGTACTGGTTGGGCTGCGGCATGTGCTTGTCGAACACTTCCTTGGCGATCGGCACCAGCCCCGGATGCGCGACCCAGGTTCCGTCGCAGCCGTCGGTGGCTTCGCGCTCCTTGTCGGCGCGCACCTTGGCCATCGCCGCCTCGTTCGCGGCGGGGTCGTTCTTGATCGGGATCTGCGCCGCCATGCCGCCCATCGCGGGAGCGTTCCTGCGGTGGCAGGTCTTCACGAGCAGCAGCGCATAGGCACGCATGAACGGCGCCGTCATCGTGACCTGCGAGCGGTCGGCGAGGCAGAAGTCCGGATGGGAGCGCATCTTCTTGATGCAGGAAAAGATGTAGTCCCAGCGGCCGATGTTGAGCCCGGAGGAGTGCTCGCGCAGCTCCCAGAGGATCTCGTCCATCTCGAAGGCCGCGGGGAACGTCTCGATCAGGACCGTGGCGCGCACGCTGCCGTGCGGGACGCCGAGCTCCCGCTGCGCGAGGGTGAAGACGTCGTTCCAGAGCCGCGCCTCGAGGTGCGACTCCATCTTCGGCAGGTAGTAGTAGGGACCGGAGCCTCGCGACAGCAGCTCCTTCGCGTTGTGGAAGAAGAGCAGGCCGAAGTCGAAGAGCGCGCCGGACACGGGGGCGCCATCGATGCTCACGTGCTTCTCGTCCAGGTGCCAGCCGCGCGGCCGCGGGATCAGCACCGCCGTCCTTGCATTGAGCCGATAGTCCTTGCCGCCCTGCGCGAACGTGATCGTCCTTCGCACCGCATCGGCGATGTTGGCCTGGCCCTCGATCATGTTGGCCCACGTCGGGCAGTTGGCGTCCTCGAAATCCGCCATGAAGGTGGACGCGCCGCAGTTCAGCGCGTTGATCACCATCTTGCGGTCGGTCGGGCCGGTGATCTCGACACGCCGGTCGAGGAGGTCGGAAGGCTGGGCGGCGATGGTCCAGGAGCCGTCGCGCACCGACTTCGTCGCGGGGAGAAAATCGGGAAGCGCGCCGGCGTCGAACTGTGCCTGGCGCGCGGCCCGCGCCGCGAGCAACTCCAGCCGGCGTGCATCGAACGTGCGATGGAGCTTCGCGACGAACTCCAACGCTTCGGGGGTCAGGATGCGTGCGGCATCCGGATGGGCCGGCGCTTCGACGCGGATTCCCGCGGGTCTGGAAGAGGGCATACAATACTCGCGTGTTGGTAATCCCCGCTCAGACGGGGAGCATTTATTACTTCGGAGGATTGCACATGGACCGCTTCAAGGAGCTCACGACCTTCGTCGAAGTCGCGCAGCGCGGCAGCCTTTCCGCCGCGGCACGAGAGGAAGGTATCACGCCCGCGATGGTGGGCCGGCGCATCGACCAGCTCGAGGAGCGCCTCGGCGTAAAGCTTTTCAAGCGCTCGACGCGCAAGGTCACGCTGACGCCGGAAGGCTCGACGTTCTACGAGGATTGCCACCGGCTGCTGGCGGAGCTGCGCGGCGCGGAAGAGGCGTTGTCGGTGGGGGCGAAGAGCGCTTCGGGCCGGCTCATCGTCACGGCGCCCACGGCCTTCGGCCGCAAGCACATCGCGCCGCACCTGGCCGCGTTCATCGCGCTCCACCCGAGCCTCGCGATCACGCTGCACCTGTCCGAGCGGATGGTGGACCTCAAGAACGAGCGCTTCGACCTCGCGATCCGCATCGCCGATCTCAAGAGCGCGGACCTGATCGCCGCCAAGCTCGCGGAGAACCACCGCGTGGTGTGCGGCTCGCCCGCCTACTTCAAGCGCGCCGGCAAGCCCAAGACGCTGGCGGACCTCGCGAAGCACAACTGCCTCGTCACCAGCACCGAAGACGGAACCGCCGACCACTGGCACTTCCAGGACAAGGGGAAGGCGGTCACCGTGAAAGTCGCGGGCAACCTGCAATGCAACGACGGCGAGGTGCTCACGCGCTGGTCACTCGCCGGCGAGGGCCTCGCGTGGCGCAGCGCCTGGGAAGTGAGCGAGGAGATCAAGAAGGGCCGGCTCGCCTCGGTGCTCGACGAGTTCGCGATGCCCGGCAACAACATCTACGCCGTCTACCCGGAGCGCCACCTGCTCCCGGCGAAGGTGAAGCTGTTCATCGAGTTCCTGCGCAAGACCTTCGGCGACCCCCCGCACTGGGAGTAGCGGCTAGAAGCGTCCCAGCACCTTCGCCGCGATCCTGTCGACGCCCTGGTCGGACAGCGTCTTCAGCGCCGCGACCTTCTCCGTGGCCGAGAGGTAGTCCCAGGGATCGCGCGCCTCGCGCACGTTCGCCGCGGGATAGAGCGCCTTGGCCTGGTGCGAAATTTCCTCGCCGATGATCTTGAGGCCGTCGAGATCCACCACCACCGCCTTGAAGTAGGCGAACGGGGCGAGGATACCGACTTCGGCTTCGCCTTCGTGGGTCTGTTGCTTCCGCAGCCAGCGGTCGACGTAGAAGCCCACGCCGTCCACGTAGCCCGTGCCGATGGAACCGTCGCCCATGTCGATCTTCGTCTCGCCGCGCGATTTCGCGAACAGCACGAGATGGGTGGCGCCGGCCCGGCGGGCCAGGGGCGCCACGGCGGAGAGCAGCTCGCGGAAATCGCGCTTGCCGGCGACCACGTCGTCCTGGAGCTGGTGGATCGACGGATCCTTCGCGCGCAGCAGCACGACCTCGAGCTGCGGCCGCACGGCGTTCGCGCGCTTCTCGAAGGCGAGGACCGTGGCCACGTCGATCTCGTCCGTGGCGAGCGGCAGGATGGTCTTCGCGTTCTTGTCGATGCGGCTGCCCGTGGAGATGGTGCTGCCCACGACCAGCAGGCGGTCGCCGATCAGCGAAAGGGCGGCGACCTTGGTGGCCACGGGCGGTGCCACGGGGGACTGCGCGGCGGCGGCGGTGAAGCCGAGGGCCAGGAACCAGGCTGCGAACGCGTATCTCATCGGAACTCCTTCACGATGTGTTGCTGGCGGCGGCTCACCGGCAACCGTTCGTCGGTATCGCGGATCACCACCGCCCAGCCGGATTCACTCTCCGCGACGTTCTTCTCGAACCCCGCAATGGCTATTCGATGCACCAGGCAGTTCCGGTGGATTCGCACGAAGGCGGCGCCGAACTCCTCTTCCAGGCGCGTGAGGGACTCCTCGACGATGAATTCGCGTCCCGCCGTGCGCACCGTCACGTACTTGAGCTCGGCCCGAAGGTAGAGCACGTCGGAGACCGGGACAAGGTGAATTTTCCCGCGCTCGTGGACCGACAGGTGGCGGCGCGGCTGGTTGGCGGCGGCATCGAGGGCGGCGCGCGAAACCGCGCCTCCGGCGGCCTGGGTCTTGCGAAGCGCCGCGAGCAGGCGTTCCTGGCGGATCGGCTTCAGCAGGTAGTCGATCGCGTTCACCTCGAAGGCCTTCAGGGCGTAGGTGTCGAACGCGGTGGTGAAGATGATCGCGGGCGGCGCGGCCATGCCCGCCAGGTGGCGCGCGGCCTCCAGGCCATCCATGTCGGGCATGCGGATGTCGAGCAGCACGATGTCGATCTTCTCCCGGTTCACCACGTCGAGCACCTCGCGCCCGGTCTTCGCCTCGTCGACGATGGCGAGCGGGAACTCCGGCCGGCATTCGTCGAGCAGGTCCCGCAACCGCGAGCGGGCAGGCGCCTCGTCGTCGGCGATCAGGATGCGCGGGACTTCCGCCTGGGCGAGGGTCATGTGGATTCCCCCGTTATATAAGGAACGCGGATCGTCACGCGATACTGCCCGTCGACCACCTCGGAGCGCATGGCCGCCTCCACGTCGAAATGAAGCTGGAGGCGCTCGCGAATGTTGGCTATTGCCATCTTGTTGCCTCCGGGATGCCCATTGGTTCCCGAAAAAGGATTGGTGAGCACCATCAGGACCCGTTCGCCCTCGCGGCGGATGTCGATCTTGATCTCGCCGCCGCCGTCCGCCGGCTCGATGCCGTGGTACACGGCGTTCTCGACCAGGGGCTGGAGGATGAGCGGCGGGACGAGCGCCTCGGCGGGCATCGCATCGACATTCCAGGTGATCCGCAGCCGCTCGCCGAGGCGAAGCTGCTCGATGGCGAGGTATTGGCGGGCGAGGTCGACTTCCTTGCCCAGCGGGGCGAGCGTCCGGTTGTCGGCCATGAGGACGCGGAAGAGGTCGGCCAGGTCCTCCAGCACCCTTTCGGCCTTGCGCGGCTCGGAGCGGATGAAGGAGAGCGCGGCGTTGATGCTGTTATAGAGGAAGTGGGGGCGGATCCGGGCCTGGAGCGCCTGGATGCGCGCCTCGGCGATGGCGGGCGAGAGCGCCCGGGCCCGCATGTCGAAGTAGAGGAGCGTGCAGAGGGTGGCGAAGAGCGCGAGGAAGGCCACGAGCGTGAACGGCAGCGGCGGCACGTCGGGGAAGAACGCCTGGAACGCCTCGGACATGCCCCAAGCCAGGACGACTTCGAAGAGCGAGATCGCGAAGATCGCCGGGACGTAGCCCATTGCGTGCAGCGGACGGCGCGCGGCACACAGCACCACCAGCGAGAGGATCAGCACCGGCTCCACGAAGGCGGCGAGGAGCAGGAACTCGTACCAGTAGCCCTCGAGCGTGCGCGTGCGCATGGCCGCGGCGGCGAACACGAAGAGGTTCACCACGACGAGCGCGCGCAGCATCACGCCGAGGTTGCAGAAGTTCGGCAGCCGGATGCCCGTACCTGTCTGATTTATACTGGCCACGACTCATTCTCGCCATTGCCGCCACCACCATGCAACAAGACGACAAGGCGGCCAAGGCCTGGTCCGGCCGTTTCAACGAGCCCCTGGACCGACTCGCCCAGCGATTCAACGCCTCGGTCGACTTCGACAAGCGCCTGGCCGCCTTCGACATCGAAGGGTCCCTCGCGCACGCGCGCATGCTGGCCCGCGTGGGCATCCTGCCCGCCGCGGACCTGGCCGACATCGAGCGCGGCATGGGCCAGATCGCCAAGGAAGTCCACGACGGCACCTTCCCCTGGACGATCGAGCGCGAGGACGTCCACCTCAACATCGAGGCGCGCCTCACCGACCTGGTGGGCGATGCGGGCAAGCGCCTCCACACCGCCCGTTCGCGCAACGACCAGGTCGCCACCGACATCCGGCTGTGGCTGCGCTCCGAGATCGACGCGCTCACCGGCGTGCTGAAGACGCTTCGCGGGCGGCTGCTGGACTCGGCCGAGGCCGACGCCTCGACGCTGATGCCGGGCTTCACCCACCTGCAAGTAGCCCAGCCGGTGACGTTCGGCCACCACCTCATGGCCTACTACGAGATGTTCACGCGCGACGCCGCGCGGCTGGCCGATTGCCGCAAGCGCGTGAACCGCCTGCCGCTGGGCGCCTCCGCGCTCGCCGGCACGAGCTACCCGATCGACCGGGAGAGTGTCGCAAAGGAGCTCGGCTTCGACGGCGTGTGCGAGAACTCGTTGGATGCGGTCTCCGATCGGGACTTCGCGGTGGAATTCCTGGCGGCGGCGGCGCTGATGCAGGCGCACGTGTCGCGCTTTGCCGAAGAGCTGATCCTCTGGTCGAACCCGCGCTTCGGCTTCGTCGAGCTCGCCGACCGGTTCTGCACCGGCTCCTCGATCATGCCCCAGAAGAAGAATCCGGACGTGCCCGAGCTGATGCGCGGCAAGACCGGCCGGGTCTACGGCTCGCTCTTCGCGATGCTCACGATCATCAAGGGGCAGCCCCTGGCCTACAACAAGGACAACCAGGAGGACAAGGAGCCGCTCTTCGACACGGCCGATACGCTGCGCGATGTCCTCACGCTGCTGGCGGAGCTGCTGGGGGGACTGAAGGCGCGTCCCGACCGCATGATGGCCGCGCTGGCCGAAGGCCACGCGACAGCTACGGACCTCGCCGACTACCTCGTCCGCAAGGGCCTGCCGTTCCGCGACGCCCATGAAGTGGTGGCGCGCGCCGTTCGCGAGGCCGTGAAGCTCGGCAAGGAGCTGCCGGCGTTGCCGCTCGCGACGCTGAAGTCGTTTTCTCCGCTGGTGGGCGACGATGTCTTTGCCGTGCTGACGCCCGAAGGCTCGGTCGCCTCGCGCAGCCACATCGGCGGCACGGCGCCCTCGGCGGTGAAAGCCGCGATCGCGCGCGCTCGGAAAGCGCTCTAGGCCGACTCTTCGGTCTTCGGCTCGAAGAACCAGCAGATCTTGCGGGTCTCGGGCCCGGAAATCCGGTCGCCCATCAGGCCGCAGCGCGACGCGCGCTGCGAGAGGCGCTGGCACTGCTTGCAGTTATTGCACGCCCCGAAGGTGGATCCCTCGTTGTCGATCTGGAGCTGCGTGAGCGCCTCGCGCAGCGCCGAGACGGCGTTGCGGATGCGGTTGGGGCTGATGTTGCGCGTGGCGTTGGTCCAGGCGAGCGTGGGCTGCGACTCGTAGAGGAACTGGTCGCCGGCCGAGGAAAGGCGCAGGCGGACCACGCGGCGGTCGATGTCGTCCTCGAATCGCTCGATCAGGCCGCGCCGGTCGAGCAGCAGGAGCGTCTGCGACACCGTGCCCTTGGTGAGGCCGAGGTAGTCGGCGAGGGCTTGCGGGGTGTTGGAGTAGCGGTTGGCCTTGCTGAGGTACACCAGCGCCTGGAGGTGCACGGGCTGGAGGCTCTCGTCGGTGCCGGACTTGCGGTGCTCCGTGCGCATCAGGTTGCCGAGGCGCTCGACCAGCTCCAGGAGCACGATCGGATTCTTGTCCAGGGCTCATTCTCCCCGCGGATCGCCCGCGTGACGCCATTAGTATCGGGTCGACACTAAAAAGTCAAGGGATTGAATCTCCGAAAATTCGTGTCGGATCGACACCTTCTCGGGAAGAGGCCTTTTTCGCGCGTTTTGCGCGCGATTTTTCAGCCGAACGCGACGCTTTCGCCGCCCTGCGACGCGATGATCGACGCGAGGGACGCGAAGAGCTCCGCTCCGGAGCGCGTGTCGCGCCACTCGCCTTCGCGCGAGGTGAAGTGGAAGCCTCCGGAGCGCGCCGCGACCCAGATCTCGCGGTTCGGCGTCTGGCGATTGACGATGACCTTCGTGCCGTCGGGGCACGTGACGGTGAGGATGCCCGCCTCGAGGTCGACGTCGAGCGTGTCGCTCGCCTCGACGGCGTTCTCGATCCGCGCGAGCACGGCATCGACGGCGCTGTGGAATTCGGTTTCGGTCATCGTCATAATCCCGGGGATGATACGCGCCCTCGCCGCAGCCCTGATCCTCGCATTCGCCTGCGCCGCGTGCGGCCAGAAGGGTCCCCTCAAGCTTCCGACGCCCGAGCCGGCGAAGGACAAGCCCGTCTCGGGCACTCCATGAGCACGCTGCAAAGGAAGGACGGCGCGCTCGCGATGGAAGGCGTGCCGCTCGAGGAGGTTGCAAGGCGCTTCGGCACGCCCTGCTACGTCTATTCGCGCTCGATGATCGAGGCGGCGTACCGGGAGTTCGACGAAGGCCTGGCGGGCGTGGACCACCTCGTCTGCTATGCGGTGAAGGCGAACTCCAACCTCGCCATCCTCGACGTGCTGCGCAGGCTCGGCAGCGGCTTCGACATCGTCTCGGGCGGCGAGCTCTCGCGCGTGCGCGCCGCGGGCGGCGAGAGCTCGAAGATCCTCTTCTCCGGCGTCGGCAAGTCCGAGGCCGAGATCCGCTTCGCGCTGGGCGAGCGCATCCGCTGCTTCAACGTGGAGAGCGAGCCGGAGCTGGAGCGGCTGAACGCGCTCGCCGGCGCGGCAGGGACGAAGGCCGCGGTGTCGCTGCGCGTGAATCCCGACGTCGACGCGAAGACGCATCCCTATATCTCCACGGGCCTCGCGGGAAACAAGTTCGGCATCCCGTACGGGCGGTCGCTCGAGGTCTACCGGCACGCCGCACGGCTTCCGCACCTGGTGGTCTCGGGGATCGATTGCCACATCGGCTCGCAGATCCTCGAGGCCTCTCCGCTCGAGGAGGCGGTCGATCGCGTGCTGGAGCTCGCCGACGCCGTGATCGCCGCGGGCATCCCGCTGCACCACGTCGACTTCGGCGGCGGCTTCGGCATCCGCTACCGCGAAGGCGACCGCACCATGGACGTCGGGCACTACACGCGCAAGCTCGCCCAGCGCATGCAGGGGCGCGGGCTGCAGGTGCTGCTGGAGCCCGGGCGCTACATCGTGGGCAACGCGGGCGTGCTGCTCACGCGCGTGGAGTACCTGAAGCTCGACAAGGCGAAGCGCTTCGCCGTGGTCGACGCCTCCATGAGCGAGCTGATCCGCCCCGCGCTCTACGAGGCGTGGCACGAGATCGTCCCCGTGACCGAGGCGCCCCGGGAGCGTGCGACCTACGACGTGGTGGGCCCGATCTGCGAATCGTCCGACGTGCTGGGCACCGGGCGCGAGCTCGCGATCGCCGAAGGCGATCTCCTCGCCATCCTCTCCGCCGGGGCCTATGCGATGGCGATGGCGTCGAACTACAATACGCGCCCGCGCCCTCCCGAGGCGCTCGTCGACGGCGATCGCATCCTCGCGATCCGTGCGCGCGAAAGCGTCGAATCCCTCTACGCCGGCGAATCGACGCTCGATAAGGCGGAGTAGACGTGATTGGTATCGACTCGATACCAAAATGCGGCGAGTCCGCTCAAATCGTCACGCTTGACATCGCCAGTCGCATCTAGAATCCAACTCACCAAGCTGGTGCGTGCGTTGAAGGACCCGAAGCACGACGCACGAAGTAGCGCAGCAGAGCTACCAGGCACCGTTCGATGCGATTTTCCGGACGCTTGGAGATGCGGTAACGGTTCCTTACGGGGCTGGCCGCGATACTTAGTCCACCATTGAAAGGAGCAACACCATGGCAACGAAGAAAAAAGCTGCGAAGAAGAAAACCGCGAAAAAAGCCAAAAAGGCCAAGAAAGCGAAGAAACGGTCAACTAAAAAGTCGACCAAGAAGAAAGCTGCAAAGAAGAAGGCTGCGAAGAAACGCAAACCAGCCAAGAAGGCAGCCAAGAAAGCTAAGAAGAAGGCCGGAAAGAAAAAGCCGGCCAAGAAGCGCAAAGCGGCGAAGCCGGCCATGAAGAAGATGGCGGCTCCGGTAGCGATGAAGCCGATGATGGCTCCGGCCGTCACCCCGGTCATCACGCCGCTGATCAAGCCGATGAGCTAGGCGGCTTGACCCGGAAACGAGGCGCTAACCGACCCCCCGCGCAAGCGGAACCACCCCCGGTCGATTAGCGCCTCGCTAGCGGGTTTCCCAACTCCCGATCGTTTCGTAGCGTCCCGCTTCCGAGCGGACCAGCGCCAATGCGCTCGCTCTCCATGGGATGGGCGCAATGGGCGTGCGCGCCACCGCCGAACGGATGCGGCGGGCCAGCGTGACGTGCGGCGCGAACGGCCGCTCCTCCAGCACGAATCCCGCGTCCTTCAACGCCTGGCCCAACTGCGCGGCGAGATCGATGAGGCCCGGCGCCGGCGACTCGCAGCCCGCCCAACCCACGCGAGCACCCCGGAACGATCCGGTGCGGTCGAGCCGCACCTCGAAGGCCGTTGCACGAATAGCGCCGGCCACCCCGCGCGCACGCTCGACGGCTTCGGGATCGATCTCGCCCAGGAAAGCCAGCGTGAGGTGGATCTTCTCGCGGGGGACGGGCTTGCCGCCCGACTGCTCCGCCAGCTCTCGTGCCAGCGCGGCGAGCGCGGCCGCGGCGGCGGCATCCGGCCAGAGCGCGAAGAAATGGCGCGCCACGGCTAGATGAGGAAGATCGTCGCGAGCCCGAGGAAGACGAAGAAGCCCATGCTGTCGGTGATGAACGTGAGGAATACGCTCGAGCCGACGGCCGGATCGCGGCCGAAGCGCTCCATGGTGAGCGGGATGAAGAGGCCCGCGAGGGCGGCCACGATCATGTTCAGCATCATCGCCATCGCCATCACGCCACCCAGCGCGACGTTGCGGTAGAGCATCCACGCGACAACACCCAGGACGCTCCCCCAGATCACGCCGCTGGTGACCGCCACGCCCAGCTCGCGGGCCAGCAGCCGGCGCGCGTTGCTGGCGCTCACCTGGCCCAGCGCGAGGGAGCGCACGATGAGCGTGGCCGTCTGGTTGCCCGTGTTGCCGCCGATGCCGGCGACGATCGGCATCAACGCCGCCAGCGCCGCCAGCTTCTCGATCGACCCCTCGAACGCACCGACCACGCGGGAAGCGATGAAGGCCGTGCAGAGGTTGAGCGCGATCCACGGGCCGCGGTTCTTCACCGACGCCCACACCGTGGAGAAGATGTCCTCCTCTTCGCGCAGACCCACCTTGGCCAGCTCCTGCTGCTCCTGGCGCTCGCGCACGTAGTCGAGGACCGCCTGCACCGGCACGCGACCGGTCACCTTGCCGTCGGCGCTCACGACCGGCGCGCTCACGAGCTCGTAGCGCTCGAACGCCCGGGCGGCCTCCTCGGCGTCGCTGTCGGCGGCGAAGGAGACGACGTTCTGCTGGTAGATCGACGCCACTTCCACGTCGGGATCGGTCACCAGCAGCTTGTTCAGCGGGAGGACACCCAGGAGGCGATCGTCCCGGTCCACGATGAAGATGGCGTCGGTCTGCGCCGGCAGCTCGTCGTAGCGCCGGAGGTAGCGCAGCGCCACTTCGACGGTGACGTCGTCGCGGATGCTCACCACTTCGAAGTCCATCAGCGCGCCGACCGTGCCTTCCGGATACGACAGGGCCGATTGCAGCTCGGCGCGCTCGTCGACGTCCTGCGCCTCGATGATGTCCTGGACGATCTCTTCCGACAGGTCGGGCGCGAGGTCGGCGATCTCGTCGGCATCGAGGTGCTGGGCCGCGGCGACGATCTCCGCGCTGTCCATGTCCGCGAGGAGCGTCTCGCGCACCGCATCCGACACCTCGAGGAGGATCTCGCCGTCGCGGTCGCTGCGGACCAGGCCCCAGACCGCGATGCGGTCCAGCGGCGGCAAGCCCTCCAGCACGTAGGCCACGTCCGCGGGGTGAAGGCCATCGAGGCGCTTCTGCAGCTCGGCGAGGTTCTGCTTGTGCACCAGGCCTTCGACGAGCGCGGGCTTGCGCCCGTCCTGCTCGCCCTGGCGATGGACGAGGTCCTCGACCAGCTTCTGCTTCGCGATCAGGCGCGTCACCGCCTCCAGGTGATCCTGGGGCGATTCCGAACGCGGGATGTCTTCGGGACGGCGGGCCATGAGCCCGCCCATTGTAAGCGGCTAGGGCAGCTCGGCCGCGGGCATTCTCGCGAGGATGATCCCGGTCTTGCGCTCGAGCCACGCGGTGTTGCGGTTGCGGTCGTAGAAGCGCGGGTTGGGAACGATGGCGGCAAGGCGCGCGGAGCCCTCGGGGCCGAGCGCAGAGGCGCTGGTGCCGTAGTAGTGGCGCGCGGCCGCCTCGGCGCCGAAGACGCCGTCGCCCCACTCGATCACGTTCAGGTACACCTCGAGGATGCGGCGCTTGGGCCACAGCTTCTCGATCATCACCGTGATCAGTGCCTCCTGCCCCTTGCGCCACAGCGTGCGGTTGCCGGAGAGGAAGAGGTTCTTCGCGAGCTGCTGCGAGATGGTCGAGCCGCCGCGGACCACCTTGCCCTTCTGCTTGTTCTTCTCCATCGCCTTCTCGATCGCCTCCCAGTCGAAGCCCTCGTGGTCGACGAACTTCGCGTCCTCCGCGGCGACGATGGCGCGCTTGAGGCTGGGCGAGATCTTCTCGTAGGGCACCCACTGCTGCTTCAGCTTCGCGTCGGGCTTCTTCTCGCGCAGGCGCTCGAGCTGCGCTTCCATGAAGGCCGTCGACTGCGGGTTGTGGTCCTTCCACCACCACACGCGCGCGAGGAACGTGAGCTCGTAGGCGATCAGCAGCGCCGCGAGGCCGGCCAGCAGCCACGCGAAGTAGCGCGCGAAGGTCTTCATGGGCGAGCGCGCATCGTCGCCAGCACCGCCGCCGTCGCGGGCCGCGTCCCGTGCCAGACAAGGAATGCCTCGGCCGCCTGCTCCACCAGCATGCCGAGCCCGTCGCTGCCGCGCGCACCCAGCGCACGCGCGTGCTCGACGAACGGCTTCGCGGCCGGTCCGTAGGCCATGTCGTAGGCGAGCGCGCCGCGCGCGAGGCAGCCTGGCGCCAGCGCGAGCGGCGTGCCCTTCGTCGACGTGGACGTCGCGTTGATGAGCACGTCGAAGCTTCCGTCCGCGACCCCGGCGAGAGTCCGCGCTTCGATCGGGCCGAGCGACGCGAACTCCTTCGCCAGGGCTTCGGCGCGATCGAGCGTCCGGTTCGCGATCACGAGAGCCGCGGGCCGCGATTCCAGCAAGGGCGCGATCACACCCCGCGCTGCACCGCCTGCGCCCAGCAATGCGATGCGCGCGCCCGCGAGCGACACGCCGAGATTGCGCGTGAGGTCGGCGATGAGCCCGGCGCCGTCGGTGTTGTCCGCCGCGATGCGTCCGCCCGTCGAGGTGAGCACGTTCGCCGCACCCGCGAGGCGCGCGCGATCGGTGGCGCTCGCCGCGAACCGCAACGCCTCGATCTTGAACGGCAGCGTCACGTTGGCGCCGCGCCCGCCGCCTTCGAAGAACGCGCTCGCCGAACCGGCGAAATCCTCCATCGGCGCGAGGAGCGTCGCGTACTCCAGGGCGGTGCCGGTCTCCATCGCGAACTGCGCGTGGATCGCCGGCGAGAGGCTGTGGCCGACGGGATTGCCGATGACCACGAAGCGCGGGGGCGTTGCCATCATTTAATAGGTATGGGGGTGACGAGCGTTGAGTTTTTGTGTTGATGCTCTATGATGGTGCGTGCGGCCAAAATTGGCACCATGTTCGTGCGTCGCGGCCAAAAATCGACGAAGTACGCATTGGCGTTCAATGCCTTACGTACAATCGCCAGTGGCATGTTTTTCGCTATTCAGAGGCCTCGACCGGGTCATTTCGGCCGCTCGTTTACCATTTCTGTGCATTCACCACCCCTCAGGAGAACTCCATGGCAGTCGGCGACGTATTCAAGACGATCAAGGAAAACGAGGTCAAGTTCGTCGACCTCCGTTTTACCGACACGAAAGGAAAAGAACAGCACGTAAGCGTCCCGACCAAGTTCTTCGGGGAAGACAAGTTCACCGACGGCCACGCCTTCGACGGATCGTCCATCGCCGGTTGGAAGGGTATCGAAGCTTCGGACATGTTGCTCATGCCGGATCCGGATTCGATGCGCATGGACCCGTTCTTCGACGAGCCGACCCTCGTCCTGTCGTGCGACGTGCTCGAGCCCTCCACGGGCAAGGGCTACGAGCGCGACCCGCGCACCATCGGCAAGAAGGCCGAGGCCTACCTCAAGAGCTCCGGCCTCGGCGACACGGCGTACTTCGGCCCGGAGCCCGAGTTCTTCGTGTTCGACGCGGTGGAGTGGAAGGTCGACATGTCGGGCTCCAGCGTGAAGATCTACTCGGAAGAAGCGCCCTGGTCCACCGATGGCAAGTTCGAGGGCGGCAACCTCGGCCACCGTCCGCCGGTGAAGGGCGGCTACTTCCCCGTGCCGCCGGTCGATTCGCTGCAGGACATGCGCTCGGCCATGTGCCTGGCACTCGAGGAGCAGGGCGTCGAGGTGGAAGTGCATCACCACGAAGTCGCGGCGCCGGGCCAGTGCGAGATCGGCACGAAGTTCAACACGCTCGTGAAGCGCGCCGACTGGCTGCAGATCCTCAAGTACACCGTGTGGAATGTCGCGCGCTCGTACGGCAAGACGGCCACCTTCATGCCGAAGCCGGTCGTGGGCGACAACGGCTCGGGCATGCACGTGCACCAGTCGGTGTGGAAGGGCGGCAAGAACCTCTTCGCCGGCGAGGGCTACGCAGGCCTCTCCGACTTCGCGCTCTATTACATCGGCGGCGTCATCAAGCACGCGAAGGCGCTGAACGCGATCACCAACCCGGGCACCAACTCGTACAAGCGTCTCGTGCCGGGCTTCGAGGCTCCGATCAACCTCGCGTACTCGGCTCGCAACCGCTCGGCCTCGTGCCGCATCCCGTTCGTGTCGAGCCCGAAGGGCCGCCGCGTCGAGGTGCGCTTCCCGGATCCGACGGCGAATCCGTATCTCGCCTTCGCCGCGCTGCTGATGGCGGGCCTGGACGGCGTGCAGAACAAGATCCACCCCGGCGATCCGCTCGACAAGAACCTCTACGACCTCGAGCCCGAAGAGGCCGCGAAGGTGCCGCATCCGTGCGCGTCGCTCGACGAGGCGCTGGAGAGCCTGGACAAGGACCGCGGCTTCCTCAAGGCGGGCGGCGTGTTCACCGACGACATGATCGATGCGTACATCGCGCTCAAGTACGAGGAGGTGCAGCGCTTCCGCATGACGACGCACCCGGTCGAGTTCGACATGTACTACTCGTCCTGACGGATTCGCGAATGGACGCGACAAAGGGGGCGGGCGACCGCCCCCTTTGTGTTTTTTTCCACCCCCGACCACAAGCTATGGGGGTGTCACACAACTATCTCATTGATCTAGTTGCTTTTTTCATGACGCCATCGCATCCTTTCCTTCCCGTTTCGCGAATGGGAGCGCGAGATGAAGAAGCTCTGGATTGCAACGTTCCTGGCAGTGACGAGCGCAAGCGCGCTCGCGCAGTCCACGATCTACAAGCACGTGGACGCGAACGGCCGGGTGACGTACACGAACAAGCCGATGAAAGATGCCGCGGTGGTGGAGCTCGAGCCGCTCACGCTGATCCCGGCCACGCCCACCGGCATGCTGCAGCCGCAGGGCGTCGCGGCGAAGCCGCCGGCCGCACCCACGCCGGCACCGGCTTCGGCCGAAGCGAACATCAAGCCCGCGGTCGCGATCGTGACGGCAATGCCGTCGGCGAGCGCGGTGAGCTTCCCGAAGGTGGACACGTCGCTGCAGAAGAAGCGCGACGAGGAGCGCCGCCGCATCCTCGAGGAAGAGCTGAAGGGCGAGGAAGACCAGCTCTCGAACGTGCGCCGCAACCTCGGCGAAGAGCAACGCAACCCCGAATTGGTCGCCGTGGTGCGCATGGCGCAGGCCACGGCCGATCCGACGCCGTCCCAGCAGGTCGAGCTTCGCAACAAGCTCGAGAAGGCCTCCGGCCGCATTCGCGGCCTGCAAGCTACCGCAGCCGAGCACGAGAAGAACATCGAGGCGCTCAAGAAAGAGCTCGGCGCCTTGAAGCCCTAGCCTCGACCAGTCCCCCTTTCCGGCGTCCTGCCGACGCGCCGGCCCCCGTGGCTGGCGCGCTAATTGCTTTTTGTTCGTCTGAACGCCGGCCATGAGCGTGCTCTCCGGATTGGAGCTGCTCTCGGCCGCCGTGCTCCTGCTCGACGACGAACTCCACGTGACCTACGCCAACCCCGCTGCCGAAACCCTGCTCGCCCATGGGCGCAAGCACCTGCTCGGCGCCGGCATCGACAAGGTGCTGCCGGGCAACGACGCTTTCGTCGGGCGCCTGCAGCAATCGCTCGAGTCGGAGGCCGGGTTCAACGACAACGACCTGGTGCTGGACGTCGCGGGCGAGGCGGTGCACCTGCACTGCGTGATCAGCCCCACCGAGGCGGGCGATGGCGTCCTGCTGCTGGAATTCCGCGAGCTCGAGCAGCAGCTGAAGATCGCGCGCGAGGCGCGCATCCTCGAGCAGCAGCAGGCCAACCGCGAGCTGCTGCGAAACCTCGCGCACGAGATCAAGAATCCCCTGGGCGGGATCCGCGGCGCCGCGCAGCTGCTCGAGCGCGAGCTGTCCGATCCGGAGCTGCGCGAGTTCACGCAGGTGATCGTGAAGGAAGCCGACCGCCTGCAGTCGCTCATGAACCGGCTGCTCACGCCGAACCGCCTGCCGCGCATCGAGCCGGTGAACATCCACGAGGTGACCGAGCGCGTGCGCGCGGTGCTCCTCGCCGAGTTCCCCGAAGGCCTGTCGATCCGCCGCGACTACGACACCAGCCTTCCGGATCTCGTCGGCGACAAGGAAAGCCTGATCCAGGCGGTGCTCAACGTCGCGCGCAACGCCGCGCAGGCCACGAGCGGCAAGGGCGAGATCGCCATCATCACGCGCATCGAGCGGCAGGTGACCGTCGCACGCCGCCGGCATCGCCTCGCGATCGCCGTCACGATCGAGGACGACGGTCCCGGCGTGCCTCCGGAGCTGGCCGAGCTGATTTTCTATCCCATGGTGAGCGGGCGCGAGGGCGGCACGGGCCTCGGCCTGTCGCTGGCGCAGAGCTTCGTCGGCCGCCACCAGGGGATGATCGAATACGAGAGCGTGCCGGGCCGCACGCGCTTCACCCTGCTGCTGCCCGTGCGAGCGCGCGAAGCGGCGATCGCGGAGTTCCGATGAACGCTGTCCCCATTTCCCTGCCCGACCCCGCCGTCTCGTCCGTCTGGATCATCGACGACGACCGGTCCATCCGCTGGGTGTTCGAGAAGGCGCTCGCGCGCGAGGGCATCGCACACCGCACCTTCGGCACCGCGCAGGAAGCGCTCGACTACCTCGACGACGAGCTCCCGCAGGTCGTCGTGAGCGACATCCGCATGCCGGGGCTCTCGGGCCTCGAGCTGATGCAGCGCTTCAAGGAACGCCTGCCCGCCACGCCCGTGATCATCATGACGGCGTATTCCGACCTCGAGAGCGCCGTCGCCGCGTTCCAGGGCGGCGCCTTCGAGTACCTTCCCAAGCCCTTCGACGTGGATCACGCCGTGGACCTCGTGCGCCGCGCGATCGAGGAGAGCCGCCGCCAGCAGGTCGAGGCTCCGCCGGAAAATGCGGAGACGCCCGAGATCCTCGGCCAGGCACCGGCGATGCAGGAAGTCTTCCGCGCCATCGGCCGCCTCGCGCACTCGCATGCGACGGTCCTGATCACCGGCGAGTCGGGCACCGGCAAGGAGCTTGTCGCCCGGGCGCTGCACCGCCACAGCCCACGCGCCGGGCGCGCCTTCATCGCCATCAATACGGCCGCGATTCCCAAGGACCTCCTCGAAAGCGAGCTCTTCGGCCATGAGCGCGGAGCCTTCACCGGAGCGCAGACGATGCGCCGCGGCCGCTTCGAGCAGGCCGAGGGCGGCACGCTGTTCCTGGACGAGATCGGCGACATGCCGCCCGATCTCCAGACTCGACTGCTGCGCGTGCTCTCCGACGGGCAGTTCTACCGCGTGGGCGGCCACACGCCGCTCACCGCGAACGTGCGCGTGATCGCGGCCACGCACCAGGACCTGGAGGCGCGCGTGCGCCAGGGGCTCTTCCGCGAAGATCTCTACCACCGGCTGAACGTGATTCGCCTGCGCCTGCCGCCGATGCGCGAGCGCCGCGAGGACATCCCGATGCTCGCGCGCCATTTCCTGGCGAAGAGCGCCCGCGACCTCGGCGTCGAGGGCAAGCGCCTCACCGATGCCGCGCTCGCCTTCCTCGCCGCGCAGGACTGGGCGGGCAACGTGCGCCAGCTGGAGAACCTCTGCCACTGGATGACGGTGATGGCCCCGGGGCAGGTCGTCGACGTGAAGGACCTGCCGCCGGAAGTGCGCGGCGATTCGCCCTCGTCCGCGGCGAGCCCGGAATCCGATTGGCGCCGCGCGCTGGAGCGCGAAGTCGCCGCTCGGCTGGCCCGCGGGGAATCCGGCGTGGCCGATCCGCTCACGCGCGACTTCGAGACCGCGCTCATCGTGAAGGCACTGGCGCACACCGGGGGACGGCGCATCGAGGCCGCGACGCTCCTGGGCATCGGGCGCAACACGCTCACCCGAAAAATCCAGGAACTGAAGATCGACACGAAGGAATAGGTAATTAGGGTCTGACCCTATTTGTTTCCGTACTTGCGTTCGAATTCGGCTGCTGGCAACGCTGCGCTCGCGTAGTACCCCTGGTATTCGTCGCAGCCGAGATCGCGCAACGCGTTGAACTGCGCTTCCGTCTCCACGCCCTCGGCCACCACCGAGAGACGCAGCGAGTGCGCCATGGCGAGGATCGCCTTGATGATGGCGAGGTCGTCCGGATCGCTGTGGATGTCGCGCACGAACGAGCTGTCGATCTTGATGGAATCGACCGGCAGCGTCTTCAGGTACGAGAGCGACGAGTAGCCCGTGCCGAAGTCGTCGATCGCGAGGCCCACGCCCAGCTCGCCCAGGCGGTTCAGCAGCGCCGCCTTCTCCGCGATGTTCTGCATGAGGATCGATTCGGTGAGCTCCAGCTCGAGCGTCGCGGGATCGATGCCGCTGATGGTGAGCGCCTGGCTCACCGCCTTGTAGAGGCGTTCGCCGTCCACGACCTGGCCCACCGAGAGGTTCACCGAGAGGCGCAGCCCCGGCTTCAGGCGCTTCTGCCAATCCGCGATCAACGCGCAGGCGTGCTCGAGCACCCATTCGCCGATGGGCACGATGAGGCCTGAGTCTTCCGCCACCTCGATGAAGCGCCCGGGCGGCAGCAGGCCGCGGCGCGGGTGCTGCCAGCGGATCAACGCTTCCACGCCGACCAGCTCGCCGGTGGCCACCGAGATGCGCGGCTGGTAGTGGATCACGAGCTCGTTCCTGCGAAGCGCCAGGCGCAGGTAATTCTCGACCGAGAGCCGCTCCTGGGCGCGCGCGTTCATCTCCGCGCCGAAGAACTGGTAGTTGTTGCGGCCCTTCTCCTTCGCGAAGTACATCGCCACGTCCGCGTGCTTCATGAGCGTGGCCGAATCCTTGCCGTCGTTGGGATAGAGGCTGATGCCGATCGAGCACGACGTGTTCAGGTGCTGGTTGTTGATCAGCATCGGAGCGCCCATGGCCGCGATCATCTTCTCCGCGACCGCCTGCGCACCCTCGTCGCCCACGTCGCCGTCGCCGAGGTTCTCGAGGATGACGGCGAACTCGTCGCCGCCCAGGCGCGCCACGGTGTCCGAGGCGCGCACGCACGCGGTGAGGCGAGCGGCCACGCGCTTCAGCAACTCGTCGCCCACCTGGTGGCCGAGCGAGTCGTTGATGGTCTTGAAGCGGTCGAGGTCGATGAACATGAACGCGAAGCCGGCGTGGTTGCGCGCGGCGTTCACGATGCCCTGCTCGAGGCGGTCGTGCAGCAGCACGCGATTGGGCAGGCCGGTCAGCGCATCGCGGGTGGCGAGGTACTCGGCGCGTTCCTCCGCGGCCTTCCGCTTGGTCACGTTGGTCGACGTGCCCGTGAGTCGCACGGCGCGCCCCGCTTCGTCGCGGTGCGTCACCTTGCCGCGCGAATGGATCCAGATCCATTCACCCGCCGCGTTCGGGACCCGGTACTCGCAGTCGAATTCCTCGCTCACCCCCTTGATCGCGTTGGCGATGGCCACGCGGAAGACGTCGCGGTCCTCGGGGTGGTTCCACTCCTGCACTTCCTCGCCCGAGAACGTGGACTCGCGCGGCGCGTCGCCCAGCAGCCAGGCCCAGCTCTCGTTGAAGTAGACACGGTTGGCCGCGAGGTCCCAGTCCCACAGCGCGAGGCTGGAGCTGGTGAGCGCCAGGTCGAGGCGCTCCTTCGCGCGCGCCATCTGCTGCTCGGCACGCTTGCGGAGCGTTATGTCGCGGCCGATGCCGATCATGTAGTGCCGCCCGCCCATGCGCAGCGGCTTGCCGGTGAAGGCGTAGGGGCGGACGTTGCCCGCGCGGTCCACGACCTCGGCCTCGATCGACGTTTCCTTGCCGTGCTCCAGCACCTCGCGCACGGCGTGCTCGACGAGCGAGCGGTCCTTCGGCGAGATGAAGTCCTGCGGCTTCATGGCACCGATCTCCGCGGACGTGTAGCCCGTGGCGACCAGGAGGTTCGCGTTCCAGCGCAGCAGCTCCCACTGCGGGCTCACGAGGTAGAAGGCGCCGGGCAGGCTCTGGATCACGGCGTCGGAGAACTCCTTCTCGACGCGCAGGCCCTCCTCCGTCACGCGGCGCAGGCCGATCTCCTCTTCGAGGAGCTCGGTGAGGCGCTGGTACTCGCGAGCGAGCTGCTCCACGCGCACCTCGGCTTCGGGCGCGGCCTTCGTGCCACGCAGCGCGCTCATGGCCGCGGGCGCGCCTTCCAGGCGCGACTCGAGGCGCGCCACTGCGAGCGCGGCCAGGTTCTCGAGCGCGGACCGCTCCGAAGCGGTGAGCCGGCGCGGAATGCGGTCGAGGATGGTGAGCGTGCCCACGACCGTGCCGTCGGGGCAGGCGAGCGGCATGGCGCAGAAGAAGCGCGCGCGAATGTCACCGCCGAAGAACGGATGGGCGCGGAGCTGCGCCGGGTCCTCGATCAGCAGCGGGGCGCTCGGGTCTCCGTGGCCGAAGGCGAGCGACTGCTCGCGCGGCAGCTCCGCGAGCGCCACGCCGGAGCGCGCCTTGATCCATTCGCGCTCGCCGTCGAAGAAAGACAGCCACGCCATCGGCACGCGCGCGGCCTCGCGGGCGCGGCGCACCAGCTCCTCGAACGCGGGCTCCGGAGGCGCGTCGAGCACGCGGTACGCACGCAGGCGCGCAAGGCGCTCTTCCGAACCGGCGGGATGGACGGTGCTCACAGGCTCAGCTCGCAGAGGACGGGCGCATGGTCGGAGGGGCGCTCGAGCCCCCGCGGCCCCGTGTCGATGGTGCACGCGGTGCAGGCCTTCGCGAGCGCGGTGGAGAGCAGCACGTGGTCGATGCGCAGGCCCATCTTCCGCTTGAAGGCGTTCAGGCGGTAGTCCCACCACGTGAACGATTTCTCGGGTTGCTCGAAGAGGCGAAACGCATCGACGAAGCCCGTGGCGATCAGCCCCTTCAACGCGGCGCGCTCGGGCTCGCTGAAGAGCACGCGGCCCTCCCATGCGAGTGGATCGTGGACGTCGCGCGCCTCGGGGGCGATGTTGTAGTCGCCCAGCACCGCCATCTTCGGATGCGCCACGAGCTCGGCGGCGAGCCACGCGCGGAGCGCCGTGAGCCAGCGCAGCTTGTACTCGTACTTGTCCGAGCCCACGCTCTGGCCGTTGGGCACGTAGACGCAGACGATCCGCACGTCGCCCACATCGCCGGCGATGACGCGGCTCTGCTCGTCCGCGAACTCCGGAATGCCGCTGCCCACGTTGCCGCACCCCGCCTTGGCGAGGATGGCAACGCCGTTATAGGTTTTCTGGCCGTTGTGGACCCAGCGATAGCCCATCGCCTCGATCTCGGCGCCGGGAAACTTCGATTCCTCGCACTTGGTTTCCTGCAGGCAGACGACATCGGGCGACTGGTCGCGCAGGAACGCCTCGAGGTGCGGCAGGCGCACGTTGAGGGAGTTGACGTTCCAGGTGGCGATGCGCACGCGGCTATCCACGCCGCGAGAGCGCGTGTCGTCGTCGCACGAAGGCTATTTGGGCTCGGGCGCGGGCTCGGCCGGCGCGGCTTCGGGCTCCGCCGGCTTCGGGGCGGGCTTGGGCGGGGCAGGCGGCGTGGCGCGCGGGTTGACCTGGTTCGGCAGCGCCGTGCGGGGATAGCCCGCGCCATCGAGGGCGGACGTCCATTGCGATTCGTCGAATCCCTTGATCGTGCTCCCGCCGATCACGAGCACGGGCACGATGAGCGAGCCGGCGACCTTCTCGAGCGCGGCACCGGCGCCGGGATCGGTGGTGGCATTACGCTCGCTGTACGGGATGCCGCGTTGCGACAGCAGCGTGCGGCCGCGATCGCAGAACGAGCCGCAGTCGGTGGAGGTGTAGAAGGTGACGGGGTTGCGCTCCATCGCCATCTGCGTGGCATACGGCAGGCTCGAAGCCGAGGGCGCCCCGGAGCTCACCGTCCGCTGGCTCGTCGAGGTGGCGTCCTTCGGCGGCGGCGAGTCGGAGAAGACGGTCTTGCCGTCCTTGTCGACCCACTTGTAGATGGTCTGCTGCGCGCAGACGAACGTGGGCGCCGCCAGGAGCGCGGCGGCGATGCAGGAGAGCAGCCTTTTCGCGTACATCGGGTCCTCCACCCTTCAGGCCGTTGCCGTCATTCCATTATGCCGCAGGAGCGCGTCGATCTGCGGCTTGCGGCCGCGGAATGCGACGAAGGACTCCAGTGCCGGGCGGCTGCCGCCCGCGGCGAGGATCTCGCGCCGGAACCGGGCGCCGGCCTCGGCCGAGAGGACGCCCGCCTCCTCGAACGCACCGTAGGCATCCGCGGAGAGCACCTCGGCCCACTTGTAGCTGTAGTAGCCGGCCGCGTAGCCCCCCGCGAAGATGTGCGAGAACTGGTGCGGAAAGCGGTTGAACTCCGGGGGCCGCAGCACCGAGACCTCCGAGCGCACGCGGTCCAAGAGCTCCATCACCGTGCCGCCCGCCGGATCGAAGTCCGCGTGCACTCGCATGTCGAACAGCGCGAACTCGAGCTGGCGCATGAAGCCCAGGCCGGTCTGGAAGTTCTTCGCGGCGATCATCTTGTCGAAGAGCGCGCGCGGGATGGGCTCGCCCGTCTCGACGTGGCGCGTCATGTGGCGCACGACGTCCCATTCCCAGCAGAAGTTCTCCATGAACTGGCTCGGGAGCTCGACCGCATCCCACTCGACGCCGTTCAGCCCCGACACGCCCAGCTCATCGACCTGCGTGAGCAGCAGGTGAAGCCCGTGGCCGAACTCGTGGAAGAGCGTGGTGACCTCGTTGTGCGTGAAGAGCGCGGGCTTGCCGTCGACCGGGCCCGAGAAATTGCAGGTGAGGTAGGTGACCGGCGTCTGCACGCCCGAGGAGAGGCGACGGCGGTTGATCGCGTCGTCCATCCACGCTCCGCCGCGCTTGCCTTCGCGCGCATAGAGGTCGAGGTAGAAGCGGCCCACGAGGCCGCCCGAGGCATCGGTGAGCGTGTAGAGGCCGACGTCCTTGTGCCAGGTCTCGCCCTCGGAGCGGCGCACGGTGAGGCCGTAGAGCGTCTCGATCACGCGGAAGAGGCCGCCCAGCGCGGCGTCCTCCGGGAAGTACTGCTTCACTTCCTGGTCGGAGAAGGCGTAGCGCTTCTGGCGGAGCTTCTCGCTCACATAGCCCAGGTCGGGTGTCTCGACGTCGGCCATGCCGAGCTCGGCCCGCGCGAATTCACGCACCTCGGCCATGTCGCGTTCGGCGAACGGCTTGGCGCGGCGGGCGAGGTCCTCCAGGAACGCGATCGCCTCCTGCGGCTTCGCGGCCATCTTGGTGGCGAGGGAGACTTCGGCGTAGTCGCCGAAGCCGAGCAACTGCGCGCTTTCGCGGCGCAATTCCAGCAGGCGCGTGATGATCGCGGAGTTGTCCCACTCGGGCTTGCCCATCTCGGAGGAGCGCGTGACGTAGGCGCGATACAGGTCGCGACGAAGCTTCGCGTCGTCGGCGTATTGCATCACCGGCATGTACGAAGGCATGTGCAGGGTGAGCTTCCAGCCCTCCTTGCCGTCCTTCTGCGCGGCCTGCTTCGCGGTGGCGAGCACATCGGCCGGGATGCCGGAGAGCCGCGCCTCGTCGGTGACGTACAGCGCGAAGTCGTTGGTGGCGTCCAACACATTGTCCTGGAAACGAGACGAAAGCTTCGCCAGCTCCTCCTGCACTTCCATGAAGCGCTTCTTCTGTTCGGGCGGGAGCTCGGCGCCGCCCAGGCGGAAGTCGCGGAGCTCGTTTTCCACCAGGCGCTTTCTCGCGACGGTCATCGCTTCGAAACCCGGGGAGGCGCGCAGCGCCTTGAAGCGTGCGTGCAGGCGCTGGTCCTGGCCCTGCTCGGCGAAGAACTGCGTGACGACGGGAAGGACCGCGTTGTAGGCGTCGCGGAGCTCCGGCGTGTTCACGACGACGTTCAGGTGGCTCACTTGCGACCACGCGCGCGCGAGGCGCTCGTTCGCGTCGTCGAGCGGCTCCACGAAGTTCTCCCACGTGGGCGGAGCATCCCCGGCGACGAGGCGGTCGATCGTGGCGCGACCCTCGGCGATCAGCGTGTCGATCGCGGGGGCGACGTGTTCGGGACGGATCTCGGCGAAGCGCGGCAATCCGGAAAAATCGAGGAGCGGGTTCGGCATGGTCGTTGAAGTCTTCAGGCGAGGTGAACGGTACGCCCCCCGACCAGCGTCCTCGCGACGCGGCCGGAGAGCTCGAGACCCATGAAGGGCGTGTTCTTGCCCTGGCTTGCCAGCGCGAGCGGCGAGACGATCCAGGGCGATTTCGGATCGAAGAGGCAGAGGTCGGCCGCCGCCCCGGGGGCGAGCGTGCCCGCTTCCGCGCCGAGGATGCGCGCGGGGCGGTGCGTCACCGCACCCAGCGTGGCCGGAAGCTTCAGCCCCGACTCCGATCCCCATTGGAGTACCAGGGGCAGCAGCAGTTCCAGCCCCGTGGCGCCCGGCGTGGCCTCGGCGAACGGCACCAGCTTCTCGTCGTCGTCGACGGGCGTGTGGTCGGAGCAGATCGCGTCGATCGTGCCGTCGGCCACGCCCTTGCGGAGCGCATCGCGGTCGCGCGGATCGCGCAGCGGCGGCACGAAGTTGGCCAGGGGATCGAACTCACCGATGTCGCGGTCGCTGAGATGCAAATGGTAGATGCCGACGTCGCAGGTGAGGGGCAGGCCTTTCGCTTTCGCTTCCGCCACCAGCGCCACCGAGCGCGCGGACGAAAGGCGCGCGAGATGCACGCGGGCTCCGGTCACACCCATCAGCTCGACGATGGCGCGCACGGCGATGGTCTCGGCGATCGCTGGGATCGGCGCCAGGCCCAGGCGCGTGGCGACCTCGCCTTCGTGCGCGACGCCGTCCCTCGCGAGATCGGCCACTTGCGGACGCAGCCACACGGTGAAGCCGAACGTCGAGGCGTAACGCATCGCCTGCAGCAGGACGGAGAGGTCCCGGATGGGCGCGTTCGCCTGGAAGAAGCCCACGCAGCCGGCCTCGGTGAGCTCGAGCATTTCGGCGAGCTTCTCGCCCTTCAGTCCCACGGTGAGCGCGCCCAGCGGATGGACGCGCGCCTGGTGCAGCGAGGCCGCGCGGCGCGTGAGCATCTCTACCAACCCGGGCTCATCGAGCGGCGGGTCGGTATCCGGCGGGCAAGCGAGCGTGGTGACGCCGCCGGCGACCGCCGCGCGCATCTCCGATTCGAGCGTGGCCTTGTATTCGAACCCGGGCTCGCGAAGGCGCGCCGCGAGATCGACCAGGCCGGGGCAGAGCACCAAACCGCCGGCCTCGATCACCTCGTCGGGCTTGAAGCCGTCGGGCGCCTTCCCGGTCGAGGCGATGCGGCCCTCGGCGATGAAGAGCGAGGCGTTGGCCTCGGTGTTGGCGGCGGGGTCGACCAGGCGGGCGCCGCGGATCTCGATCTTCATGCGCTGCCCCCCGGGGCCTGGCCCGCGAGGATCGACATCACCGCCATGCGCACCGCGATGCCGAAGGTCACCTGCGGCAGGATCACGCTCTGGTGTCCGTCGGCGACGCTCGATTCGATCTCCACGCCGCGGTTCATCGGGCCGGGGTGCATCACGATCGCGTCGGGCTTCGCCTTCGCGAGCTTCGACGCGTTGAGCCCGTAGGCCTTGTAGAACTCGCCCGCCGAGGGCAGCAGCGCGCCGTTCATGCGCTCGTTCTGCAGGCGAAGCATGATCACGACATCGCAATCCTTGATGCCGGCGTCCATGTCGTGGAACACGCGCACACCCATGCGTTCGACGTCGGCCGGGATGAGCGTTTTCGGCCCGACCACGCGAAGCTCCGGCACACCGAGCGTTTTCAGCGCGTGGATCTGCGAGCGCGCGACGCGCGAGTGCAGCACGTCGCCCACGATCGCCACCGTGAGGCCGGAGAAGTCCTTCTTGTAGTGGCGGATGGTGTACATGTCGAGCAGGCCCTGCGTCGGGTGCGCGTGGCGGCCGTCGCCCGCGTTGATCACCGCGACACCGGGCTTCACGTGCCGTGCGATCAGGTGCGGGGCACCGGACTGCGCGTGGCGGACCACGAACATGTCCGCGTCCATCGCCTGCAGGTTGTAGACGGTGTCCAGCAGCGTTTCGCCCTTCGACGTGGACGACGCGCCGATGTTGAGGTTGATCACGTCGGCCGAGAGGCGCTTGGCGGCGATCTCGAACGTCGTGCGCGTACGGGTGGAATTCTCGAAGAAGACGTTGAAGATCGCCTTGCCGCGCAGCAGCGGCAGCTTCTTCACCTCGCGCTCGTTCACCGAGACGAACTGGTCGGCGGTGTCGAGGATGTGGCGGATCATCGCCGCGGGCAGGCCCTCGGTCGTGAGGAGATGGCGCAGGCGCCCCTGCGCGTCCAGCTGCAGGCTCGCGTTCATGGCCGCTTCACCGCCGCGAAGCGCAGCTTGCCGCCGTCGTTGGAGAGCACCAGCTCCTCCTCGCGGTCCACCTCGACGTCGGCGCCGAGCCAGTCCGGCGAGACGGGCAGCTCGCGCCCGCCGCGATTGGCGAGCACCGCGAGGCGCACCGCCATCGGGCGGCCGAAGTCGAAGAGCTCGTTCAGCGCGGCGCGGATCGTGCGACCCGTGTGCAGCACGTCGTCGACGAGGATGATCTCGCGCCCGTCGACGGGAAACGGGATCTGGCTGCGCCGCGATTCGCGATGCAGCCCGATGCGGCCGAAGTCGTCTCGATGCAGCGTGACGGCGAGCGTGCCCAGCGGCACCTTGCAGCCGAGGGCGCGGTGCAGCCTTTCGGCGACCCACGCACCGCCGGTGTAGATGCCGACCATGCCGGCGTCGGGCGTGATGACGTCCTTCATCTTGGCCGCGAGGGCTTCGACGAGGCGCTCGGGATCAGGTAGCGAGGCGCTCATGCGCGTTGGGATCGTCCAGGTAGCTTTGGAGAATGACGGCTGCGGCGAGCGCGTCCACGTCCTGCTTGGCACGGATGCGCGCGTGCTGCTCGCGCATCTGCGCTTCGGCCTCGGCGGAGGAGAGCGTCTCGTCGACGAAGGTGACCGGCAGGTTGAAGCGGCCCGCGAGGCGGCGGCCGAATTTCTCGGCGAGCTTCGCGATCGGATGCTCGCCGCCGTCGGCGTGGCGCGGCCGGCCGACGACGAAGGCCTGGGGCTTCCAGTCGAGCACCAGCTTCTCGATCAATGCGAAGCGGCGGTCGTTGGCTTCGGAATCGAGACCCATCAGCGGATGCGCGATGCCGGTCAATGTCTCGCCGACCGCGATGCCGATGCGCTTCTCGCCGAAATCGAAGCCGAGGAGGGTCGAGGACGGCTCGGGTTGCGTCACGCGTGCCCGGCCTCGTCGGAGAGGTTGGCCGCGTTGATGCCGAGCATCTTCATCGCCGCATCGTAGCGATCCTCGGGCGGCACGTCGAAGACGACGCCCAGGTCGGCGGCGACGGTGAGCCAGCCGTTGCGCTGGATCTCGTCCTCGAGCTGGCCCGCGGCCCAGCCGGCGTAACCCAGGGCCACGAGCTGCTCGCGCGGACCCTTGCCGCCGGCCATCGCCTCGAGGATGTCGATGGAGGTGGTGAGCCCCGTGTCGCCGACGGGCAACGTGGATTTCCACGCGCCCAGCGGGCGGTGGAGCACGAAGCCGTGGTCGAACTGGACCGGTCCCCCGTAGAAGACCGGCTGGTCGGCGAGGTCGGTGGCGCCGAGCGGGATCTCGACCTGCTTGAAGAGCGCTCCGAGGGTCACGTCGATGGGCCTGTTCACGACGATGCCGAGCGCACCGCGTTCGTTGTGCTCGCACACGAAGGTGAGCGTGCGGGAAAAATTCGGGTCCGCCATGGCGGGCATGGCGATCAGGAAATGCCGGGTGAGGTTGATCGTTTGCATCGACAGGCCGTCGCGTATTCTAGCCTTTCCGACCCCCCAGCGAAAAATGAAGCCTTATCCGGCCGCCCTGTTCTGGTTCCGCCGCGACCTGCGCGTCGAGGACAATGCCGGGCTCTACTACGCGCTCACCTCGGCCCGCCGGGTCCACTGCGTCTTCGTCTTCGACCGCGAGATCCTCGACGCGTTGCCGACGCGATCGGACCGGCGGGTGGAGTTCATCCATGCCTCGGTCGTGGAGCTGCGCGAAGCCTTGCGATCCCACGGCGGGGACCTGCACATCCTGCACGACCGCGCACGCGAAGCCATTCCACGCCTTGCCGCGGAGCTCGGTGTCGATGCGGTCTTCGCCAACGAGGACTACGAACCGGATGCCATCGCGAGGGATGCCGCCGTGGACAAGCTGCTGGCCGCGGCGGGCCGGCGGATGCACCGCGCCAAGGACCAGGCCGTGTTCGACAAGGACGAGGTGCTGACCCGCGCGAGCCAGCCGTTCTCCGTCTTCACGCCCTACAAGAACGCCTGGCTCGAGAAGGTGGATGACTTCTTCCTGGGTGCCTATCCGGTTGCGAAGCATGCCGGCGCTCTCGCCCCTTCACCTCTTCCCGCTTCGATGCCCTCGCTCGAGGACCTCGGCTTCGAGGCCACGAACCTCTCCACGGTGGGCGTGGTTCCGGGCACGGCGGGTGCCCGCGCGTTGCTCGCGAATTTCGAGCCGCGCATGCACGACTATCACAAGGCCCGCGACTTCCCCGGCGTGAAGGGCGTGTCGTATCTCTCGGTGCACAACCGCTTCGGCACGGTGTCGATCCGCGAGCTGGCGCGGCGTGCCCGCGCAGCGAAGGGGCTCGGGCCGGCGACATGGCTCTCGGAGCTGGTGTGGCGCGACTTCTACTTCCAGGTGTTGTGGCACCACCCGCATGCCGCCGAGGGGCCGTTCCGCCGCGAGTACGAGGCGATCCGCTGGCCCGACGATCCCGCGCTCTTCGCCGCGTGGTGCGAAGGCAACACGGGCTATCCGCTCGTGGACGCCGCGATGCGCCAGATCAACACGACGGGCTATATGCACAACCGCCTGCGGATGGTCGTCGCGTCGTTCCTGGCCAAGGACCTGCTCGTCGACTGGCGAAAGGGGGAGCGCTATTTCGCCGAGAACCTGAACGACTTCGACCTCGCGCAGAACAACGGCGGCTGGCAGTGGGCCGCATCGACGGGATGCGATGCGCAGCCTTACTTCCGCATCTTCAATCCGGTCACGCAATCGGAGCGCTTCGACCCGAAGGGCCGCTTCATCCGCCGCTACCTGCCGGAGCTCGCGAACGTGCCCGACGCATTCATCCACGCGCCGTGGACGATGGATGCCGTGAAGCAGGCGGCTTCGGGATGCGTCATCGGGCAGGACTATCCCGCGCCGGTGGTGGATCACGCCGTGCAGCGCGAGAAAGCCCTCGCGCTGTACGGCAAGGTGAAGGGCGCGACCTAGCGTCGAACGGCGCCGAAGCGGCCGCGGCCCAGGCCGTCGCGGCCCGCCAGGTTCAGCGTGCCGGTCACGCCGCCGTCGGTGAACTCGAGCTGCGCCACCTGGAACTGGCCCGAGTCTCCCGTCAGGCAGGTGTAGCTCCCGGCGAACGATCCGTAACGGCCGGCCTGCGTGTACGGGCCGCGGTAATCGCAGAGCCCGCCGATGGGTTCCTCGACGCGCAGCACCGCCTGGTCTCCTTCACCGATGATCAGAAGGAAATCGGCGTTGTATTCCCGTGTTCCGTACGGGGGCGACGTGTCGTTGGGCGACAGGCGCAGCGTGAACGAGCCGATGTAGTTCCCGGCGCCGCCCGTGCGCGAGAAGGTGAGGCGCTCCAGCTGCTTCGCCACCGTGATGTTGTTCACCGTGTACTGGATGGCCAGCGCGTTGTCGTCGGTCGCGGTGAGGAAGATCTCGCCGACGGGGATCGTCTGCGTATCGGCGTTGCGGTGCGTGTCGCTGAAGGGTGTGCCCCGCGTGCGGTAGAGCGTGCCGCGGAAGGCCGGCCGTCCGGAAGACGTGTACGCATAGACGCGCGCGTCCGAAGCGACGAGCCAGAGCGGCTCGTTGTTGCTGCCGTAGGTATAGAGCGTGACGAAGGCGGTCTCGCCCTGCTGGACCATCTGCAGGCCGGTGCCGACTTCCTGCGGATTCCACCAGGTATCGGAGTAGTTGGCGGCCGCGGCGGCGGCGTTGAGCGAGCCCAGCATCAGGCCCGCGGCGGCGAGGAGCGCGAGGATTTTTTTCAAGGTCGGACGCGGTGTTGGATTGGGGAAACGGCAGGCTACAGATCCGCGCAAGGAACCGGGTAATGGTTTGTGACGAAATACGGCTGGCGTGGAGCGAAGCGTTGCCGTGCGGGGGTTTTCAGGCGGGCGCGGGTTTCTCCTTGCGCGACTTGAGGCCCGTGACCCACGACATCGTCCAGGGCCGGATGCCGAGGGCCATGCCGATGGTCGTGCGCTGGTCCGAAGGGAGGTAGCTGTCCAGCTCCGCGAGCTCGTTGAATTCCGCGGCCACGCGGTTCAGGCGCCGCTGCAGCAGCTCGAAGGAAGCGCGCGAGAGCTCGCGGAACTCGAAGCGGAAGAGTCCGCCGGCCTCGACGAAGTCGGCGAGGATGAAGCTCGTCACCACGCTCTTGCCGTGCGCCTTGCGGATCGGCCCGTCGTGGCGCAGCCGCACGGTCTTCGGCACCTTGAGGCGGACCGCGTCACCCGGCTGCAGCTCGATCAGGCCGACCTTGTCCAGCTTCAGCAGCAGCTTCAGCGCCTCCGGGCGCGTGAGGTGGTAGCCCTCGAGCATGTCGGCGAGCTGCCAGTCGTTGTAGCAGAGGTAGAACATGCCCAGCAGCTTCGGATCGGCCGCGAGCGCCGTCTCCTGCGCGATCGTCATCTGGTCGGAGCCCGCGGTGGCACCGCGCGCGAGCTTCGCCACCTCGAAGAAATCCACCTCCAGGAACGCGCACACCTGCTCCAGCCGCTGGAGCGTGAAGGTGCGCTCGGAGAAGAGCCGCTTCACGCTGGGCTCGGAGAGCTCCAGGGCGCGTGCGAGGTCGCGGTACGTGGCGCCACGGGCCTTGAGGAGCTTCTTCAGGACCTCGACGAGGCCGGATGTCTGGGGGTCTTCTCGCATGGGTATCAGGGGGTCGAGACAGTAGGTATTGATTTACGATACTACTGCATGTTCGTCTTGTTATCCAATCCCGCCCCGCCATACTCCGCTCCACGTGCATGTGCACGGAACCGCAAGGAAGCCGAACATGAACCGCACCCTGATCGCCGCCCTGCTCGTTTCCGCCGCCCCCGCCCTCGCGATGGCCGAAGAAGAGGGCACGGAAACTTCCCCCGCCATCGATCTCTGCCGCCACGAGGCGGTCCGCGAGATCACCCGCATCGAGCACGACCTCCGCCCGGTGAAGCGCGTATACGACATCGCGATGAACCCCACCGGCTTCGTGATCGAGAAGGTGAGCGAGGAAGCCGGCGTGAAGATCCCGAAATGGGTGGGCTTCGCGCTCGACCCGAAGGGCTATGCGCGCAACTACGTGATGAAGCGCGTGCGTGAGGAAGCGAAGCAGCGCGTCGGCCTCGCCAACGACTGCCGCGTGGAAGAAACGGCGGACGACGATTCCGAAGGTCCGTTCCCGACGCCCGAAGCCGATTCGGCCGAAGCCTGAGGGGACATCCATGACGACGACGCACGAACGCGAGCGGTGCGACCGCGTGGTGTTCTACGCGGCGGCAGTCTCCTCCTTCCTGGAATCCAGCGTCCCGCTCTACACGCGGGAGCTGCGCACGATGTTCGCCGGCGACCCGGCTTTCCTGGAGTGGCTCGATGCCACCTGGGAGCCCGAGGAATCCGGCCACGGGCGCGCGATGCGCGAGCTGCTCGCGCGGCGCTGGCCCGAGTACCGCTGGGAGGACGCGTACGACGCCTTCCTGCGCGAGTACACGACGTATTGCGGCCCGCACCTGCTGCGGCCCACGCCCGCCCGCGAGATGCTTTCGCGCTGCGTGACCGAATGCCAGGCGGCGATGCTCTATCGCGCGCTCTCCGCGTACTCGACCGACGCGGGCGACGCCGCCCTCTTCCGCTCGATGTACGAGGACGAGGTGCGCCACTACAAGGTCTTCTTCCGCGAGTTCCGCCGCTATCGCGCCTCCGAACGGCTCGGTGCGCTCGAGGTCTGCGGCGCGCTCTTCGGCCGGCGCGACAAGGCGCAGGTCGAGGACGCCGGTACGGCGCTTCGCTACGTGAACTACGGCTACAGCCGCGAGCTGCCCTTCGCGCCCCTCGAGGTCGAAGGCGCGACGGCCCTCGCCCGGGAGGCGCTACGCGCGCATTTCCCGAGCGAATCGGCGCGGCTGATGATGCTGAAGCCCCTCGCCGAGACCTCGGCCGCCGGGCGCTGGATCGCGCGCGGCGTGGGTCTCGCGATGAAGTTCGAGATGCAGGTCGTGGTCTAGCGCTGCGCGAGGGCGGCCGAGCCCTCACGGCACTGGTAGCGCACGGTGTCGAACGGGCTCGAAGGCTGGAACTCCGTGAACGTGTAGCCGGTGATGGTGTTCATCCGCTTCACGAACGCGGCGTAGGCCTCGGGGCCTTCGCGCAGCTTGTCGCAATAGCGCTGGTAGAGGCGGGCCATGTGGCCCGTCTCACCGGCCTGGGTCGCGATGACGGTGGAAGCCGCTGCGATGGGCTGGGTAGTGACGGCATCGGCGAACGCGGCGCCCGAGGCGAGGACGAGGGCGGTGGTGACGAGGAGGTTTCTCATGGGGATCTCCAGTCTCGTTGGAAGGCGCCCCCAGCTTGATCCCGCTGCGACCGGCCTGTCCGTAACGGTTTGTCCCGTTGCCTTGCGGCGGTCGCGAGGCGTGACCGCGGCGTGACGGTGTCGCTATTCGGCGACCACCTGGTCACCGCGTGTGAAGGTCCACGTGCGGGTGATGTACAGGATGTCGGTGTCGGCCCGGATGTTGTCGGGGAAGCGGTCGAAGGGCGCGGCCAGGCGGACGATGCGGATCGCGGCTTGGTCCAGCACCTTGTTCTTCGAGCTCTTGTTCACCTCGATCGATTCCACCTCGCCGTTCGCCTTGATGCCCACCGTGAGCTGCAGCGATCCGTAGAGCTTGTTCCGGCGCGCCTCTTCCGGATAGTTGAGGTTGCCGATGCGCTCGATCTTGAGCCGCCAGTTGTCCACGTACACGGCGAAGCGGTATTCCGATGCGCGAGCGCCGACGAATTTCTTCTTCGGCCGCTCCTGGTAGGCCTGGTGCTCGCGGCGGATCTGCGCCTCCAGGCGCTCGATCTCGAGGCGCTTCTCGACGAGATCGCGCGCCGTGTCGTCGGCCTTCACGTCGCCTTGCGGCGAGGGCGTGGGCACCGTCACCTGCACTGCGGAGGCGAGGCGCGTCATCAGCTCCTTCTGCTCCTGCTCCAGCTGCTTCACGCGCGCCTGGGCATCGCGCATGTCCTGCTGCTGGTCCTTCAGCGTGGGAAACGGGGTCTTGGCGCGCAGCTTCTCGTCGGTGTTGCCGCCGCCGTCCAGGTTGGCCTGGGCGAGCGCGTCGGCCTTGACGGGCTTGGTGGCGCTCTTGGAGTTCACCAGCACCACGTCGAGGACGTTGTGCGGCGCATCCCACTTGCGCATGTCGATGAACTTGAAGCCGAGCCCGATGATCAGCGCCACGTGGATGGCGAGGGAAACGACCAGCGACGCCTGCATGGAGGCGACGAGCCCGAACTTCTCGAGCAGGAAGTCGGAAAACGAAAGGACGGCATCCGGTGACGCGGTACGCACTTGCATGAGTTGCAATTCTAAAGGCGAATCGTGACGGCGGGACCCCTATTTCCCCGCATAGCGGCATAGCACGGAGGGGTCCCACAGGTCGGGCTCGCCGAAGGCGATGCGGACCTTTTCGCCGGGCGCCACCGGCGGGAGGCCGATCGCGCGGCACACCAGCGGCAGGCCCTCGAGGCGCACGAGCTCCTCGCGGATCACCGTGGCATCCGACTCCGCGATGCCCTCCTGGAGGAGGTAGCGCAGCACCCAGTGGCGCTCGAGCGTGCGCTGGTGCTCGTTGTACGCCTCGTACACCGTCTCGAAATCGCGGGCGGCGGCGGCGAGGTCGTCCTTCGAGTAGGGAGGCGGCGCGAATCCGAGCGCCGCGACGAGCTGGCGCTGGTTCGCGAGATCCGAGAAGCGGCGCAGCGGCGAGCTCGACCACGCGTAGTGGGAGACGCCGAGCCATTCGTGGCTACCGGGCTCGACTTCCATGCGTGTCTTGATGCCGCGCTGGTTGCGATACATGCCGGTCACGCCGCGCTCGGCGAGCAATTTTCCCCACGTCGCATTCACGTGGATCATCAGCTCGGCCACGAGCGTGTCGATGGGCGTGCCGCGCCGCCGCGGCTCGACCGACACGCGGCCGTCGGCGACGCGGATCGTGTAGTCGACGCGATCGCCCTTCTCCTCCTTGGCGCCGCGCGCGACGCGCAGCCGCCCCGCGAGGCGGTGCAGCAGCAGGAGATCCTCGCCGTGCGCGCCCTCGACGCGGTCCGCGGCGATAGCAGCCTCGTTCAGGCGCGTCTCGAGCTCGCCGATCCGCAGGTTCGATTCGATCTCGATCCGCTCCACCTTCGATTCGGTGGCGGTGATGTCGAGCGTGGCCGCATCGAGCGTGAGATAGAGCGAGACGGCCGGGACCGTGCGGCCTTCCGCGAGCGTGGCCGCGGCCACCGCGGCCTCGGGCAGCATCGTGATCTTGCCGCCGGGGAAATAGGCCGTGGACAGGCGCTCGCGCGCGAGCGCTTCCAGCGGATGCTCGCGGCCGAAGAAGAGCGCGGGCGCCGCGATGTGCACGCCCACGCGCACGGTGCCGTCGCCGGGACGCTCGACCGAGAACGCGTCGTCGATCTCGGTGGTCTCGTGGTCGTCGATCGAGAAGGCGCGCGCGGTGGCGAGCGAAAGGCCCTCGGGCTCGGTGAGCGGCGGGACCTCCGCGAAGCCGGTGCCGCGCGGGAAGAACTCGAACGCGAAACGCCGCAGGAAGAAATCCTCGGGGCCGGCGAGCGCCCCGGCGCGGGCGAGCAGGCGCGGCGGAGCGAGCCCCGCGGCCGTGGCGGCCTGGTCCAGCGCACGCCACTCGAGCGCCATCTTGTCCGGCTTGAAGAGGAGGGTGTCGAGCTTCGCGGCGATGGCCTCGGGCACGCGGTCCGCGGCGAGCTCGGCGGCCCATGCGTCCACTTGTTCCTGTTGCTTGCGCTTCTTCTCCACGCCGGCGAGCGCCGCTTTCAGGTTCTCCGCCTGGGCCGCTTGATATCGGCCCTTGCCGCGCTTGTAGAAGAAGATCGGGCTCGCGTGCAGCCGCAGCGCGACCGCGGTCGCCTCCACGGGCGAGGGCGCGTGGCCGTAGTAGTCCTTCGCGAGCGCCTCGAAGCCGAACTCGTCGCCGCCGCACACTTCCCAGAGGAATTGCGGGTCGATCTCCTCGGAGAGCTTCTGCGCATCGGGCATCAGCGCCTGGAGCGCCTGGTTGTCGAAGCGCAGCAGGATGCTCGCGGCCTTCACCTTGGAGCGCTTGCCGTGCGCGGCTTCCACCTGGAAGGTGGCGCCGGCATCCGCGAGGATCGTGCCGACGCGGAAGCTTCCGTCCTCCTCGAAGAGCACCTGCTTCATTCGCGCGCCCACTTCACGAGGTCGGGCACGTGCTCGTGGAACGACATCAGCGAATGGTCGCCGCCCTGCTCCACGGTCTGGAAGGCGCCCGCGTAGAAGGCCACGGCTTCGCGATAGTCGAGCACCTCGTCGCCGGTCTCGCAGATGAGCCAGTAGCGCGACGGGCGCGAGATCGCGGCCAGGTCCATGTCGCGCAGGTCGTCGACGTGGGCCGGGGTGAGCTCGAAGCTCTCGCCGGTGTAGAGGTTGCGTTGCGGCCCCAGGAACTTGCGGAAATGCGTGTGCGGATGCACGGCCGGATTCAGCAGCGCCGCCTTGCAGCCCAGGCGCTCGGCCATCACGGTGGCGTAGTAGCCGCCGAGCGAGCTGCCGACCAGCGTGAGGTCCGCGGCCGCAACGTCCGCGCACGCGGCCTCGATCTGCCCGAAGGCGAGCGACGGGCGATGGTGGAGCTCGGGCACGGCATAGCGCAGGTCCGGCGCCTGGCCTTTCAGATAGTCGCCCAGCATCACCGCCTTCTTCGAGAGGGGCGAGCTGATGAACCCATGCAGGTAGACGATCGCCTTCAAATGTCGAGCGTGCCGCGGGCGAGCTCGATCACGTCGCCGCCGACGAACACGGTGCCGCCCTTCACGGCGAGGTAGAGGTCCGAGGGGCGGAGGATCTCGTCGCCCTGCGTGACCACGCGCTGGATGTCCGCGCCCGGGCGCATCGCCGTGAACCAGCTGCCGAGGTTGGCGCAGGCCGATCCGGTCGCGGGGTCCTCGATGATCGCGGGCCCCTTGGGGAAGAAGAAGCGCGCCTTCACCGTGCCCTTCGCATCGCCGGCGTCGGCGACCACGTAGGCCATGCTCAGGTTGTCCACGCTCTTCAGGCGCGAGAACGCGTCGGCCACCGGTTTCGCGCGCAGCACCGCATCGGCGTCGCGCACGGGGACGATGAGTTGCTCCTTGCCCGCGGCCACCCACAACGGGCGATCGGCGATGTCGCGCTCCTCGAGGCCCAGCATCGCGGCCAGCTCCGCGCGCGATTCCTGCACCTCGCGCCACGTCGCCTTGTTGGCCTGCAGCGTCCAGCGGTCGCCCGCGGCCTTCACCGGGATCACGCCGGCCTTCATCTCGAGCGTCAGCGCGTCGCCCGTCTTCTGCAGCGAGCGCACCACATGCGCGGTGCCGAGCGTGGGATGGCCGGCGAACGGCATCTCGTAGGCCGGCGTGTAGATGCGCACGCGGGCGTTCGCCTTGTCCGAGGGGAAGATGAACGTCGTCTCGGAGAGGTTCATCTGCAGGGCGAGGGCCTGCTGCGTGGCATCGTCGATGCCGCGGGCATCCTCGAACACGGCGAGGGGATTGCCCGTGAGGCGGCCGCCCCGGGTGAACACATTGACGATGCGGTAGGCGTAGGTCTTCATGGTCAGTCCGCGGCGTCGCGATGGGCGGCGCCGAGCCGTTGCAGGAGCTTCGCGTGGATGCCGCCGAAGCCGCCGTTGGACATCACGAGCACGTGGTCGCCCGATCGCAGCACCTGCGACAGCGCTTCGACCATCGGCTCGATGTCGTGATAGATCGCCGCACGCGAAGACAGCGGCGCCAGGGCCTTTGCCGGATCCCATCCCAGGTGCGCGGCGTGGCAGTACACGAGGTCGGCGGCTTCGAGGCTCTTCGCGAGCGCGCCCTGCATCGTGCCCAGCTTCATGGTGTTGGAGCGCGGCTCGAAGACGGCGACGATGCGCTGGGCTCCGACGCGCTGGCGGAGGCCCGCGATGGTGGTGGCGAATGCGGTCGGGTGGTGCGCGAAGTCGTCATAGACGGTGATGCCGTTCACGACGCCGCGCACTTCCATGCGGCGCTTCACGCCCTGGAAGAGCGACAGCGCCTCGATGCCCCGCGCGACCGGAACGCCGGCGTGGCGCGCCGCGGCGAGGGCGGCCAGGGCGTTACGCCGGTTGTGCTCGCCCATCAGCTCCCAGCGCACGGTGCCCTGCATCTCGCCGTGCAAGCGGACATCGAACGCTCCATCCGCGCGAAGCGGCCCCGCGCTCCACGCCTGGCCGTCGCCGAAGCGCTCGACGCTGGTCCAGCAGCCGCGCTCGAGCACGCGGCCGAGCGCCGCCTCCTCGCCGTTCACGACCAGCAGGCCGTTGGCGGGCACGATGCGCACGAGGTGGTGGAACTGCTTCTCGATGGCGGCCAGGTCGGGAAAGATATCCGCGTGGTCGAGCTCGAGGTTGTTCAGGATGGCGGTGCGCGGGCGGTACCAGACGAATTTCGAGCGCTTGTCGAAGAAGGCCGTGTCGTACTCGTCGGCCTCGATCACGAAGAACGGCGAGTCGGTGGCGAGCGCCGACATGTTGAAGTTGCGCGCGATGCCGCCGATCAGGAAGCCGGGGTTCAGGCCGGCGTGCGCGAGGATCCACGCGAGCATCGAGGCCGTGGTGCTCTTGCCGTGCGTGCCCGCCACGGGGAGCACCCACTTGTCCTGCAGCACGTGCTCGGAGAGCCACTGCGGGCCGGAGCAGTACGGCAGCCCACGGTTCAGCATCTCCTCGACCACCGGCATGCCGCGCGTCATCGCGTTGCCGACCACGTAAAGGTCGGCCTTGTACGTTTCCAGCTGCGCGGCGTCGTAGCCCTCGTGCAGCTGGATGCCGAGGTTGCGAAGCTGGTCGCTCATCGGCGGATAGACCTGCGCGTCGCAGCCCGTGACGACGTGGCCGCGCTCGCGGGCGATCTTGGCGAGCCCGCCCATGAAAGTGCCGCAGATTCCGAGGATGTGGAGGTGCATTGCGTGCGTCATCCCCGCGCAGGCGGGGATCCGGTTTCTATGCGAAGAAGATGAAGTAGACCGCGCCCAGCAAACAAAGTCCCGCCCACAGGTAGTTCCAGGTGAGCTGCTGGTCCATGTAGAGGATCGCGAAGGGCACGAAGACCGCGAGCGTGATCACTTCCTGCAGGATCTTCAGCTGCGCGAGGTTGATACCGCCCGCGAAGCCGATGCGGTTGGCGGGCACCTGCAGCAGGTACTCGGCGAGCGCGATGCCCCAGCTGACGAGCGCGGCGATCCACCACGGGCTCGCCTGCAGGTGCTTCAGGTGGCCGTACCACGCGAACGTCATGAAGAGGTTCGAGGCCGCCAGCAGCGTCACCGTGGCCGCGAGGGTCTGGAACTGGGTCATGGAAGGGGCGTTTCGGGAGGGAGCAGGGCCGTAAATTCTACAGGAGCGGGGGGTCACGTCCGCGGGCAGGTCCGCCGTGTAAACTCAATGCCCCGATCAGGAGGCCGGCACCATGGTTCCCCATCTCACCACGTCGCTCACCGGGCCGCTTCGCGAGCTGGAACGCCTCATCCTCGACAAGCGCCCGGACATCGAGCACTGGTTCAGGAACGAGTTCATCGACCACCAGGCGCCGTTCTATTCGTCGGTGGACCTCCGCAACAGCGGCTTCAAGCTCGCACCGGTGGACCTGAACCTCTTCCCCGGCGGCTTCAACAACCTGAATCCGGATTTCATGGTGCTCTGCATCCACGCCGCGATGTCGGCGGTGCAGAAGCTCTGTCCCGACACGCGCCGCTTCATGCTCGTGCCCGAGAACCACACGCGCAACTTGAACTACCTGCAGAACGTCGTGGTGCTGAAGCGCATCCTCGAGGCCGCGGGCCTCACGGTGCGCATCGGCAGCCTCATCCCCGATCTCAAGGAGCCGCTCGAGCTCACCTCCGCCGGCGGCGACAAGCTGCTGCTGGAGCCGATCCAGCGCAAGGGCAACCGCGTGATGCTGGACGGATTCGATCCGTGCGCCGTGCTCGTGAACAACGACCTCTCGTCGGGCATCCCGCCGATCCTCTCCGGCATCGAGCAGCACGTGCTGCCTCCGCTGGTCGCGGGCTGGAGCACCCGGCGGAAGTCACACCACTTCCACTGCTACGACCGCGTCGCCGAGAGCTTCGCGAAGCTGATCGGCATCGACCCGTGGTTCGTGAACCCGGTGTTCAGCCAGTGCGGCAAGGTGAACTTCTCCGAGAAGGAAGGCGAGGACTGCCTCGCGACCAACGTGGAGTTCGTGCTGAACGAGGTGAAGGAGAAGTACGCGCAGCACGGCATCACCGAGGCGCCGTTCGCCATCGTGAAGGCCGACGCGGGCACGTACGGCATGGGGATCATGACGGTGAAGAGCCCCGACGACGTGCGCAACCTCAACCGGAAGACGCGCAACAAGATGGCGGTGATCAAGGAAGGCCAGCCGGTGCACGAGGTGATCATCCAGGAAGGCGTCTACACGTTCGAGAACGTGGACGGCGGCGTGGCCGAGCCCGTCATCTACATGATGGACCAGTACGTGGTCGGCGGCTTCTACCGCGTGCACACCGAGCGCGGCATCGACGAGAACCTGAATTCGCCGGGCGCCGCCTACAAGCCGCTCGCGTTCGAGACCGACTGCCAGTCGCCGGATTGCGACGGCGCGCCGGGCTCGCCGCCCAACCGCTTCTACACCTACGGCGTGGTCGCGCGCCTCGCGATGCTCGCCGCCGCCCTCGAGGTGGAGGAGCTCGTCGCCCGCGCCGAATCGCTCGAGGTGAAGGCGGCGAACGCATGAGGTTCGCGTTCGTCGTCGATCCGCTGGATCACCTCAAGGCGTACAAGGATTCCTCGGTCGCGATGATGCGCGAGGCCGTGCGCCGCGGCCACGAGATCCACGCGCTCGAGGCCCGCGAGATGTCGCTGCAGTCCGGCTCCGTGATCGCACCCGTGCGGCGCGTGGAGTTGCTGGAAGGCGAGGCCTGGTACCGCGTCGGCGAGCCGGCCGTCGTGAAGCTCTCGTCCTTCGACGTCGTGATGATGCGCAAGGACCCGCCGTTCGACCAGGAGTACTACTACGCGACGCTGCTGCTCGACCGCGTGGAGGCCGAAGGCGCGCGAGTCGTGAACCGCCCGCGGGCGCTGCGCGACTGGAACGAGAAGCTCGCGATCCTGCGCTTCCCGCAGTTCACGCCCGACACGCTGGTGGCCTCGAATCCCGAGGCGATCCAGGCCTTCATCGCGAAGCACGGCGACGTGATCGTGAAGAAGCTCGACGGCATGGGCGGCACGATGATCTTCCGCGTGCGCAGCGACGACGCGAACCGCAACGTGATCGTCGAGACCATGACCGACCTCGGCACGCGCACGGTGATGGCGCAGAAGTTCGTCCCCGAGATCTCCAAGGGCGACAAGCGCGTGCTCGTGATCGGTGGCAAGGTGTTCAGCCATTGCCTCGCGCGCATTCCCAAGGCGGGCGAGACGCGCGGCAACCTCGCAGCCGGCGGCAAGGGTGTCGCGCAGCCGGTGTCGGCGCGCGACCGCGAGATCGGAGAGACGGTCGGCAAGGAGCTCGTGAAAGACGGCATCGTCTTCGCGGGCCTGGACGTGATCGGCGACTACCTCACGGAAGTGAACGTCACCAGCCCGACAGGGATCGTGGAGATCGCAGCGCAGACCGGCAACAACGCGGCGAAGGACCTCTTCGACGCGATCGACAATAAATAGGGTCAGACCCTATTTATTTCAGAAGACGGTGACGCGGTCGAAGTCGGAACCGTGGTCCAGCACTTCGTAGACGGTCGCTTCCTTCGGACCGGCGTCCGTCCACACTTCGACGCCGCGGCCGCGCAGCGCCATGCTGCCCGGCACGACGAGCGACGCCGGGATGTTGAGCTTGTCCAGCGCGGGGAGCCGGAAGCCCTGCGTCCACTGCGCGTTCGGCCGATGGCGCGCATCGGCCGCGCGCACCGCGACCGCCTCGGGCTTGCCCGGGAAGAGGCGCACGGTGATCACGATCTTGCCGTCGGTCTCCTGCACGAGCGCGCTGATCTCGCCCAGGAAGAGCGGCGCCGTGTCGCCCAGCCGCATGGCGACCAGGCGCCCGATCGCCACGCCCTTGGACGCCGTGGGCGGGCGCTGCAGGCGCCAGGCGCCGAGCATCTCGTCGATCACGCCCCACTGCTCCACGGAGAAGTTGAGGTCGCCCATCATCAGCGTGTGCGTGCGCTCCGTGACGCGGCCGAACATCGCGAGGTCGTTCTTCTCCTGGCGCGAGAGCTCCCGGGTCTTGTCGGGCTGCTCGAAGATCTTGCCGCCGGTCACGAAGAAATGGATCTCGTTCACGCCGAAGGCGAGACCGGCCGTCGTTTCGTCGGGCACTTTCGCGGGCGGCCGCGGCGGTGCGCCTTCGCACCACAGCTTGTGCAGGCGCTGCATCTGGTGGAGCGCGTCGAGCGCGCTCGCCTCGGCGGGAAGCCCGAGGCTCACCGGCTCCTCGTCGTTCTGCAATCCGCGAATGCGCCGGCGGATGCTCTTCGAAAGCTGCTCGACGTCGAGGATGCGATGGCCGGGACGCACGTCGTCCACCGCGAGGGGCCTCGCGCCGATCTGCCGCGTGAGGTCGACCGAAAGAGGGAAGGCCACGAGCGCGTCGGCGTGGGGCGGCGGCTCGCGCATCACGCGGACCTTGCGGATCCAGAGGCGCAGCAGCGCCTCGGCGAAATCCATCTGCGGCGCCGTCATCTCCGAGAGATAGGCCGCCTGCATGAGCACGACGTGCGCGTACGTTTCGGCGACGGTCGACACGCCCTCCTCGCCCTCGAGGGAGTCCTTCACGCGCTCCTCGGTGGTGCCGAGGCGCTCGGCCTGGGCGTAGAGCTGGTGCAGCCGCGTCCACAGCGCCGGCTCGAAGCGGCGATACACGGTTGCGTGGAAGAGCATCTGCGAGCCGAGGTAGCGCATCACGCGCTGCGTCATCAAAGCGCCGTGGCGCGAGAGCTCGCCCTGCTCGACCTCCGCCACGTTGATGCACTGGCGGTAGCCGTTCTCCATCTCCTCCAGCAGCGACTTGCCGGTGTTCCACGCGGTGGAGTCGTTGGAGGAGAGCGGCAGCGTCTTTCCGAAGTAGCGCGAGCGCTGCTCGCCCTGCAGGAACGCCACCTTGTCGCGCAGCAGCTCCATGCACTTCAGTCGCTCGAGGCTGTCGAAATCGGTCGAGCGGTTCATGGTGCGCAGCGCTTCGAGCGCGAGCGTCTGCGCCTGCGGGATGTTGGTGAGCGGCAGGGCGTTCAGCCACTCCTTGCACGAGCGCGCATCGGTGAACGTGCCGCCATTGCCTCCGGTGCCGCCGGTGCGCGAGACGGGTGGCGTTGAATGCGTGGTCATGGCCGCGCCGCCTCGAGGCGGGCACGCAGCGCGAGCGCCAGCAGCCGGGCGCGCTCGACGCGCTCGGCGGGGATCACGGCATCGCGCTTCGGCTCTGCCCACACCGGACCGGGGAAATGCCGGTCATCCCGATAACGCGGGATCACATGCCAGTGCACGTGGGGGGTCATGTTGCCGAGGCTGGCCAGGTTCATCTTGTCGGGCTGCATCGTCTCCCGCATCGCCGACTCCACGGCGAACACCACGCCCATGAGGGCGCTGCGTTCGGCTTCGCTGAGGTCGGTCATCTCGCGAACGTGCCGCGCTGCGATTATCCGGACAAAGCCCGGGTAATCGCCATCGTCGACGGACACGACGCGGCACAGGTCATTCTGCCAGAGCGCGGTTCCGCCCGTGGAGTTGCAAAGTTCACACGTCGCGTCGGTCATGGCCCCTATTTTCCGCCGAACGGCTCAAAAAGGCTGACGAACGAGGGACTTGCTCTGGGAAACGCCGTCCACGCTGTAGGTCATGATCGCGTTGTTGTAGTCCGTGAACGAGAACGTGATCGTCCCCACAGGAATGAGCTGGAGCTGCGAAGCCACGTAGGGCACGCCGACCCACGGTGAGCTCGTCGTGCGGTACGCGGCGCCGGTGTAGGTGCTGGCGGTCGTCCACGTGCCGTCGGTCACGACGTACCACACCGTTTTTCCGGCGGTGTCGTAGGTGTACCAGACCGCGAAGAGCTTGCGGTACTGCTGGACGATCGCGACACCCCAGCCGTTCTGCGCGGTGCCGCCCCACCAGAGATCGCCGAACGTGCCCACGGGAATCGGATCGACCGGCCCGAACACCTGGCGCTGGATCGCCTTGGTGCCGGAGACACCGTTGATCGTGTAGGTGAGCGTGGCGGTGGCCGGTCCCGTGAAGGCGACCGTCGCATTGCCGACGGGCGGATTCACCGAGAAGCGGCTCGCGTCGTAGTTGCCGTACCACGAGCCGTTGGGCTCGTAGAGCTGGCCCGAGTAGGCCGTGAATCCGGCGTTCCACGCGCCGCCCGGCATCACCACCCACAAGGGCCGGCCCTGCGCGTCGTAGATGTAGAACGCGATGAAGAGCGTCGCGTCGTGCTGCGTGATGCTCATGCCCCAGCCGTTCTCCGCGGGGCCCGCCCACCACAGGTCCTCGTAGTTGGCCGGCAGGCCGCCGTTGACGCGCGCCTTGAACATGCCGCGCCCGTACGTGGCCGCGCCGAGCGTCGAATCGTCGAGCCAGAAGAGCTCGCGCACGCGGATGTTCGCGGGGCCCTCGTTGGTCGTGGACCAGGAGGCTCCACCGTTCTCGCTGGTGAAGATGCCCACCGAGGTCGCGGCGTACAGCCACATCGGGTTCGCCGGATGGCGCTTCACGTCGAACACCGGAGCGTTCGGGAGGTTGCCGGTGATCGAGGCCCACGTGGCGCCCGCGTCGAGCGTCTGCCACACGTTGTTCGGCGAGAAACCGGTCAGCGAGACGATGACGCGGTTCGGATTGTCGCGGTCGATGGTGATGCGCTGCACGCGCCGCGCCGGGATCGAGCCCTGGCCCACGCGCGTCCAGGTGGGCGCGGCACCCGCGCCGTCGAGCGAGCGGTACACCTCGCCGTTGTTGTGGCCCACCCAGACGACGTTCGCGTTGCCTTCGTGCACCGCGATCGCGTTGATGTAGTTCTCGGCCGCGGCGGATGGCGGCTTCACCGCGCGCCAGGTCGGGTTGCCTTGCCTCACGTTGTCGCCGACCCACAGCGAGTTGGCGCCGGCGAGCATGCGGTTGGCGTTGTTCGGGTCGAGGATGAAGGGCGCGATGAAGTTCGCCTGCTTGGTGGCGTTCGCCCCGCAGTACTGCGCGCCACCGGCGGCGTCCGAGGGCAATGCCTCGGTGATGCCGTTGCAGATGTACTGCGAGAAGCCGCCGGCGAACGACCGGTGGATCGAGAGGTAGACGTACTCGCCGTAGATCGTCGCGTCCGAGACGGGATCGACCGCGGAGAAGCCGCCGTCGCCACCGCGGAACGGGCGCCAGCCGCCGGCATCGAGCACCAGCGAGCCGTTGTCCTGCGTGCCGCCGACGACCTTGCCGCCGGCCACCGTGCGCCCCGCGCCGCTGTAGAACTGCGTGACGGCGAGACCGTTGTTGGCGTTCGCCCAGCCGATACCGACGGTGCCGGAGCTCGTCATCGCACGGATGTTCGTCGTCTTGTAGATGCCGCCATCGTTGCCGTTGAAGAGCACCGGGTTCGCCGCGCTGTAGTCGGGCGGCGAGACGAGCGCATGGTGGTCCGCGTGCGGCGAGGCCGGCGTGTTGTGCCAGTCGCTCACCTGCGTGAACGTGAGGCCCCCGTCGCGTGACTGGTAGGCATCGAGCCCGGCCACGACCACGTGCGCGGCATCGATGGGGTCGACCCAGATCGCGTTGTCGTAGTCACCCTGGCCGCCGAGATGCGCCGGCGTCGAGAGCTTCACCCACGTCGCACCCGAGTCGTTCGAGCGCCACACCTCGCCTTTCTCGTTGTCGACGGAGGCGTAGGCCGTGCCCGGCTGCGAGCGTGCGAACGCGATCTCCGCGCGCGCGGTGCTCGAGCGGCCCGACGGCGTGGCGACGAGCGCGGCCGTCTTCGCCCAGGTCGCGCCGGCATCGCGGGAGAAGGCGATGGTGCCGTCGTCCAGGCCCGCGATCGCGTTCACGGGATTGGCCGGATCGAACGCGATGTCGAGCGCCTTGAACGCGGAGACACGGACCCAGCTCGCGCCGCCATCACCCGAGCGGTAGATCGCCCCGGTGGTGAGGTTGTTGTTCGTGAGCGCGGCCAGGAGGACCTGCGGCTGGGCCGGATGGATCGCGAGGCGGTTCACGAAGCGCCAGTCGGGCACCGCGTCCGCGTTCGTCGAGGCGAGATACGCCCAGGTCACGCCGCCGTCGGTGGACTTGAACGCGCCGACGCCGACCAGCCCCGCGCTCGCTTCGCCGGTGCCGAGGTACATCGTGTTCGGATTCGACGGATCGACGGCGATCGTCGTGACCGAGAGGTTCGGCAGGAAATCGAAGTTGGGGCGCCAGCTCGCGCCCGCGTCGTCCGAGTGCCACAGGCCGCCCGAAGCGGTGCCCGCGAACATGCGGTTCGAATTGCGCGGGTCGAACGCGATCGCGCGCACGCGCCCTCCCACGTTGCTCGGTCCGATCGCCTGCCACTTCGACGGCTGCAGGCCCGCGGCTTTCGCCCGTGCCGAGGCCAGCGTGTCGCGCTCGATCGCGCGGCGCTGCTCGTGCGCGCGGAAGATCTGCGCCGACGTGGGCGGCCCCGACTCGCTCGCCTCGGTGGCGAGCTGGTACTGAGCGTTCATCGCGGCCTTGTCGCGCCGCCCGCGCTCGCGATTGGGCATCTTGAACTTCACGCCCAGGTCGAGGGCCGCGCCGCTCACCGCCGCATGCTGCTCGGGGGCCGGGGAAGAGGCGGGAGGAGTTGCGGCGCACGCGGCGAGCAGCAGCGCGGCACCGGCGAGCGCCGGGGAGAGGATCTTCATGGCCCGATTCTAGGCCTAGAGCAGGACGCGCTCGATTCCTCCGTGGCGCACCCGCTCCACGAACGTCGGCATCCAGTCCTCGCCCAGGAGGTGGCGGGCCATCTCGACCACGATGTAGTCCGCGCTGGTGGCGGAGTCATGGTCGTAGCGCGCGAGGCCCTGGAGGCACGACGGGCACGAGGTGAGGACCTTCACCTCGCCGTCGAACCCGTCGGCGCGCAGCGCCGCGGCGCCCTTCTCCATCTCTTCCTCCTTGCGGAACCGCACCTGCGTGGCGATATCCGGGCGCGACGCGGCGAAGGTGCCGGACTCCCCGCAGCAGCGGTCGTTCAGCGGCACGTCCTGTCCTACAAGTGCGCTCACTACCTTGAGGGGCCGGTGCGTCTTCATCGGCGTGTGGCAGGGGTCGTGGTACATGTAGCGCACGCCCTTCACGCCCTCCAGCTTCAGGCCCTTCTCCATCAGGTACTCGTGGATGTCGAGCAGCCGACAGCCCGGGAAGATCTTGTCGAATTCGTATTTCTGCAGCTGGTCCATGCACGTGCCGCACGAGACCACGACGGTCTTGATGTCGAGGTAGTTGAGCGTGTTGGCGACGCGGTGGAACAGCACGCGGTTCCTCACCGTGATCTCCTCGCCCTTGTCGGCGCGGCCCGCGGAGGTCTGCGGGTAGCCGCAGCAGAGATAGCCCGGCGGCAGCACGCATTGCGCGCCCACGTGATAGAGCATCGCCTGCGTGGCGAGCCCCACCTGGCTGAAGAGCCGCTCCGAGCCGCAGCCCGGGAAATAGAACACGGCATCCGAGTCCTCGGTCACCTTGGCCGGGTCGCGGATGATCGGCACGATCGCCTCGTCCTCGAGGTCGAGCTGCGCGCGGGCCGTGCGCATCGGCACGCCCTTGGGCATCGGCTTGTTGATGAAGTGGATCACCTGCGAGCGCACCGAGGCCTTGCCCACGGTGGCGGGCGGATGGCGCGTCTGGATGCGCGTGACCAGCAGGCGGCGGGCGAGGCCATGCGCGAAACGCTGGGCGCGGAACGCGATGTCGATCATCAGCGCCTTCACCAGCTTGATCTTCGTGGGGTCGGTCGCGTTCAGGAACTGCAGCGCGGCCCACGTCTTCACGTTGGTGCGGCGCTTGCGCAGCTTCGCGAGCAGGTTCCTCATCGCGATCGACACGTCGCCGAAGTCGATGTCCACGGGGCAGGGCGCTTCGCAGCGGTGGCACACGGTGCAATGGTCGGCCACGTCGCCGTACTCGTCGAAGTGGCGGATCGAGATGCCCCGGCGCGTCTGCTCCTCGTAGAGGAAAGCCTCGGTGAGCAGCGACACGGCGAGGATCTTGTTCCTCGGGCTGTAGAGCAGGTTCGCGCGCGGCACGTGCGTGGAGCACACCGGCTTGCACTTGCCGCAGCGCAGGCAGTCCTTCACCGAGTTGGCGATCGCGCCCACGTCGCTGCGCTCGAGGATCAGCGATTCCGCGCCCATCAGTGCGAACGATGGCGTGTACGCGTCCTCGAGGTTGGCGCCCGCGAGGAGCTTGCCGCGGTTGAAGTGGCCTTGCGGATCCACCTTCGCCTTGTAGGCGGCGAAGGGTTCCATCTCCTCCGCCGTGAGGAACTCGAGCTTGGTGATGCCGATGCCGTGCTCGCCGGAGATCACGCCGTCCAGGCTCCGGGCGAAGGCCATGATGCGCGCCACGGCCGTGTTGGCCTCGTGCAGCATCTCGTAGTTGTCGGAGTTCACCGGGATGTTGGTGTGCACGTTGCCGTCGCCGGCGTGCATGTGCAGCGCCACGAACACGCGCCCGCGCAGCACCTCCGCGTGGATCGCCTGCACGCCCTTCACCACCGGCTCGAAAGCGCGGCCGTCGAAGATCTCGCGCAACGGCTCCAGCACCTCGCGCTTCCACGACACGCGGATGCCGTGCGTCTGGACGATCGAGAAGAGCGACTCGCCGTCGTCGCGCGCGGCCGCCTCGGCGGTGAGGCCCAGCGGATCGAGATCGGTGCGGATGTCGCCCGCGAGGCGATCGAGGTTGTCTCGCAGGTACGTCCAGCGCCTGCGCGTGGCGGCGATGAGCTCGAGCGCCTGGGCCGGCCGGTCGGCGAAGAGGCCCTCCTGGTCGGTCTTGTCCTCGCTCTCCTGCACCGGGAGATCGGCGGAGAAGAACGCCCCGAGCGCGTCCAGCAGCTTCAGCTTGTTGGCGATCGACAGCTCGATGTTGATGCGCTCGATGCCCTCGGTGTATTCGCCGAGGCGCCCGAGCGGGATCACCACGTCTTCGTTGATCTTGAACGCGTTGGTGTGCTTGGCGATCGCGGCGGTGCGCGCGCGGTCGAGCCAGAAGCGCTTCCTCTGGTCGGCACTCGCCGCGATGAAGCCTTCACCGTCGCGCGCGTTGGCGATGCGCACGACCTGCGACGCGGCCTCGGCCACCGCGTTCTCGTCGTCGCCGACGATGTCGCCGATCAGCACCATGCGCGGCCGGCCGCGGCTCTTCGCCTTCGTGGCGTAGCCCACCGCCTTCACGTATCGCTCGTCCAGGTGCTCGAGGCCGGCGAGGATCGCCTTCGGATGCGCGTCGAGGTAGTTCTTGATCTCCACGATCGAGGGCACGGCGCGCTTCACGTCGCCGAAGAACTCGAGGCAAACCGTGCGCGTGTGCTTGGGCATGCGGTGCAGGATGAACGTGGCCGAGGTGATGATCCCGTCGGTGCCTTCCTTCTGCACGCCCGGCAGCCCCGCGAGGAACTTGTCGGTCACGTCCTTGCCCAGGCCCACCTTGCGGAAGCTCGAGCCCGGGACTTCGAGGACCTCCTGGCCGACCGCGGTCACGCCGTCCGGCTTGTAGCGCGTGATGCGGAAGCGGGCGTCCGGCGCGTCGTGGATCTTGCCGAGGTTGTGTCCGACCCGTTCGACCACCATCCACTGCGCATCGGGCGTGACCATCGTCCACGAGGCGAGGTTGTCGAGCGCCGTGCCCCACAGCACCGCCTTCTTGCCGCCGGCATTCATGGCGACGTTGCCGCCGATACACGAGGCATCCGCCGACGTGGGATCGACCGCGAACACGAGGCCCGCGGATTCGGCCGCTTCCATCACGCGGCGCGTCACGACGCCGGCGCCGCAGCGAATGGTCGCAACGGGTTCCGTGAGGCCCGGCAACACCTTCATCTCGACGCCGTCGTGGCGGTCGAGCTTTTCGGTGTTGATCACCGCGGACATGCGGTCGAGCGGGATCGCGCCACCGGTGTAGCCGGTGCCGCCGCCGCGCGGGATGATGGTGAAGCCGAGATCGATCAGCTCGCGCACGATCGGCGCGCATTCCTCTTCGGTGTCGGGATTCACCACCACGAAGGGATATTCGACGCGCCAGTCGGTGGCGTCGGTCACGTGCGAGACGCGCGCGAGGCCGTCGAACGCGACGTTGTCCTTGCGCGTGATGGCCGTGAGCTTGCGCAGCGTCCGCCGGCGCAGGCTCCGGGTTTCGCCGAACTCGCGCTCGAACTCGTCGACCGCCTTCGTGGCCGACTGGATCAACTGCCCGACGGCATCGGTGCGGCCTTCCTCGCCTTTGTCCGCGCGGCGCCGCTCGACCTCGGCCAGGCGGTGGTGCATGGCCTCGACCAGCAGGGCCAGCCGGCGCGGATTGTCGAGGAGGTCGTCCTGCAGGTAAGGATTACGGCGAACGACCCAGATGTCGCCCAGCACTTCGTAAAGCATTCGCGCCGAGCGGCCGGTGACGCGCTGCGCACGAAGCGATTCGAGGGCCGCCCACGCGTCCGCGCCGAGAAGGCGGATCACGATCTCGCGGTCCGAGAACGACGTGTAGTTGTAGGGGATTTCTCGAAGGCGAGTCATGGGATCGTGGGCCGGTGCGTTAGCTGGGACCGGCTCGCGGCCTGCAAGTGCCGAGTCTACCGCACTGCAGCAAAAATTCTTGCGCTAGAAAAGGGCCGCGGCCTGGGCGATGACGAGGTAGCGCGCGAGCTTTCCGGCCGCGATGGCGGGCAGGCAGAGGAGCCACGGAAGGCGCAGCCATCCCGCGGCTGCGCACAGTGCATCGCCCACGATCGGAAGCCACGCCAGCAACAGCGACCACGCGCCGTAGCGCCGCACCCACGCGACCGCCCGGCCCTCGAAGTCCCGCTTCGGCACGAGGCGGCCCAATCCGTAGGTGGTGAGGCTTCCGAGCGTGTTTCCGATCGTGGCGATGGCGATCGCCGCCAGCGCGCGTTCGGGAAATGCCTTGAGGACGGCGAAGAGCACGACCTCGGAAGCGCCCGGCAGCACCGTCGCCGATACGAAGGCGGAGGCGAACAGCGCGAAGAGGCCGGTGGAGTCGGTGAAGAGCGCGGTGAGCCAGGTCCCTTCGGGCATCGGGCGAGTGTAGCCTGCGTGATAGAGTTTCAGGCCGTCCGCAGATCGTCGCGACCGCCTTGCTTCCCCCGCTCATCCGCATCGCCACGCGCGAAAGCCGCCTCGCGCTCCGCCAGACCGAAATGGTCGCAGCCGCCCTCCGCGAGCGCCATCCCGGCCTGCGCGTCGAGACCGTGGGCATGACCACGCGCGGCGACCAGATCCTCGACCGGCCGCTCTCGCAGGTGGGCGGCAAGGGCCTCTTCATCAAGGAGCTCGAGGTCGCGCTCGCCGAGGGCCGTGCCGACATCGCCGTGCATTCGATGAAGGACGTGCCGATGGAGCTGCCGCAAGGCTTCGTGCTCGCCACGTTCGGCGCCCGGGAAGACCCGCACGATGCGTTCGTGTCGAATCGCCACGCCTCGCTCGGCGCCTTGCCCGCGGGCGCCGTCGTCGGCACTTCGAGCCTGCGGCGCGAATGCCAGCTTCGCCGAGCGTACCCGTCGCTCACCTTCCAGGCGCTGCGCGGCAACGTGAACACGCGCTTGGCCAAGCTCGACGCGGGCGACTACGACGCGATCATCCTCGCTGCCGCGGGGCTGAAGCGCCTCGGGTTCGAAGACCGCATCCGCACCCTCCTGTCTTCCGAGGTCGCGATTCCAGCCATCGGCCAGGGGATCCTCGCCGTCGAACATCGCGCCGACCGTGAAGATCTCGCCGCGGTGCTCGCGATGTTCCGCGATCCGGCAGTCGAAGCGGCCGCGAAGGCGGAACGCGCGCTGGGGCTCGTCGTCGAGGGAAGCTGCGAGGTTCCCGTCGGCGGGCTTGCGGCGATCCACGGCGAGGCACTACGTCTCGACGGTTTCATCGGCACGCCCGACGGGCGGCAGTTCGTCCGCCATCACGTGGTCGGCCTCGCGCACGACGCGGCGTCGCTCGGCCACATGCTCGGCGAGCACCTGCTGCGCGAGGGTGGGCGCGCCATCCTCGATTCCCTGGCGAAGACGGCATGAGCCCGGCCACGCGGCTGAAAGGACTGGGCGTGGTGCTCACGCGACCCAAAGGCGCGGTGGTCGAGCTGGAACGCGAGCTGGCCACGGCCGGCGCGCGCGTGCTGCACTTTCCCGCGCTCGAGATCACGCCGATCGGCGAGTCCCCCGCCCTGGATGCCGCGCTCGGACTGCTTGCGCGCCAGGACATGGCGATCTTCGTGAGCGCCAACGCGGTCGACATGGGCTTGGCGGCACTGCGGGAACGATCGATCGAGTGGCCGAAGCGGGTGCCGGTGGCCGCCGTGGGTGAAATGACGGCCCAGGCCTTGCGGAACTCCGGGTTCCCGGAGGTCATCTCACCTACGGAGCGCTTCGACAGCGAGGCGCTCCTGGAACGGCCCGAATTGCAGGCCGTCTCGGGGGGAAATATCATCGTGTTCCGGGGTGAAGGCGGCCGGGAGCGCCTGCGCGAAGTCCTCGAATCCAGGGGTGCGCGGGTGACGTATGCGGAGTGCTATCGCCGCTCGCGCCCGGACACCGATCCCGCGCCGCTTCTCGCGGCCTGGTCGCGCGGCGAGGTGCATGTGGTCGGGGTGCTGAGCGGCGAGACGCTCGAGAACTTCGTGGAGATGATCGGGCCGGAAGGGCGCTCGAAGCTCGCCTCGACGGTGCTGGTCGTGACGCACGAAGCGATCGCGCGCCATCCGGACGCGAAGCGTTTCGGCCGCGTACTGGTTTCCCGCCCGGGTGCTACCGCGCTCGCCGCAGCAATGACACAGGTTCGAGATTCGACATGAGCGATTCCCTGCAGCCCAGTCCGATGGCCTCCGAGCGGCCGGTGCTTGCCGGGCGCTCGCGCGGCGACCGCGCCGCACGGGCGATCGCCGTCGTGGGCATCGTCGCGGCGCTCACCGCCGCGCTCTTCGCCTGGGACGCGAGGCAGTCGCTGCGCAACCTCGAGTCGAAAGCCGGCGGCCGCCTGGCGGAGCTGGGCGACGAGGCCGCGCAGTCCAGGGCCTCCCTCGCGCAGGCCCAGGCCGCGCTCAAGGAATCGCAATCGCGCCTCACGGAGCTCGAGGCGCGCGTCGCCGAGGCGCAGGAAGGCCGCGTGCAGCTGGAGGAGATGTACCGCGACCTCTCGCGCAACGCCGACGACCGCCTGCTCTCCGAAGTGGAGCAGATGCTCGTGCTCGCGAGCCAGCAGCTCCAGCTCGCGGGCAACGTGCGCGGGGCGCTTGCGGCCCTGCAGACCGCGGACCAACGCCTCGCGAAGGCGGAGAAGCTCGCCGCCGCGCCGCTGCGGCGCGCGCTCGGCCAGGACATGGACCGGCTGAAGGCCCTGCCGCTGGTGGACACGGTCGGCATCGCGGTCAAGATCGACAACCTCGTGTCGTCCGTGGACCAGCTGCCGCTCGTCGTCGCCGAGACGCTGCCGCCCACGCGCCTCGCTTCGCGCGCCAAGCCGCTCGACGAGCAGCCGGGCTTCACGCGTGCCGCGCGCGATTTCTGGGAAGAGATGAAGGGCCTGGTGCGCATCCGCGAGCTCGAGGGCAACGACGCGGCGCTCCTCGCGCCCACGCACGCCTATTTCCTGCGCGAGAACCTGAAGCTGCGCCTGCTCTCCGCGCGCGTAGCGCTGCTCGCGCGCGACGAGCTCTCGTTCCGCGACGACCTGAAGGCCGCGCAGGCCTGGCTCAACAAGTACTTCGATTCGAAGGCCAAGCCCACGGCCGCCGCGCTCGCCACGTTGAAGCAAGTCTCGGAGAGCCCCGTGTCGATCACCGTGCCCGACATCAACGCGAGCCTCGCGGCGGTGCGAACCGCGCGCGCCTCGCGCGAGAAGACGAGGTAGGCCATGCGATTCGCACTCTGGTCCGTCCTCCTCGTCGCCGTCGCGGTGGGCCTCGGCATGCTGCTGGTGAGCTCCACGGGCTACGTGGTGATCGTGGCCGCTCCTTATCGCATCGAGCTGTCGCTGAACCTCCTGGTGCTGCTCGTCCTGGGCGGCTACCTCGCCTTCTACTTCGCCACGCGCATGGTGAGCACGCTGCTGCAGATCCCGGCGCGCGTGGCCGCCTATCGCGAGGAGCGCGCGCGGGCCCGCAACCGCCAGTCGCTGAACGAGGCGCTGCTCGCGTTCTTCCAGGGGCGCTATGCCTCCGCGGAGAAGAGCGCGGCCAACGCGCTGGGCGCGGACGAAACGAAGGGCGTGGCGGCGATCATCGCGGCGCGCAGCGCGCACGAGCTCGGCCGCTTCACCGAACGCGAGCAGTTCCTCGACCACGCGAAGGGCAGCAACGCGCCCGAGGTCGACCAGGCGCGCCTCACCACGCTGGCCGACCTCCTCGTGTCGCAGGGACGCTTCGAGGAAGCGCTCGCCGTACTGAAGGATCTTTCGGCGCGCGATGCACGCAACCTCCGCCTGCTGCGGCTTCGCCTGCAGGCCGAGCAAGCCACGCGGCGCTGGGACGAGATGCTGGAGACGGTGGGTGCGCTCCTCAAGCTCGGCGGCACCACGCCGGCGGAAGCGGCCGGCGCCCGGCGCACGGCTCACCTCGGCAACCTCAATCGCAAGGCGCAGGACGCCGCGGCGCTCTCGGCCTACTGGAAGCAGATCCCCTCGGATGTGAGGCTCGATCCCACGCTTGCCGCCACGGCCGCGCGCTTCCACCTCGCCCTCGGCGGCAACGAGGCGGCGCAGGAAATCATCGAGCGCGCGCTGGAGAACGACTGGAATGCCGGCCTCGTGGCGCTCTACGGCGAGGCGGCGGGCGCCGATGCGCTGCCGCAGATCGAGCGCGCGGAGAAGTGGCTGCGCACGCACGCACGCGATCCCGCGCTGCTGCTGGCGCTGGGCAAGCTCTGCATGCGCCAGGCCCTGTGGGGCAAGGCGCAAAGCTACATCGAGGCGAGCCTCGCGCTCGAGCCCACGCACGACGGACACATGACGCTGGCAGCTTTGATGGAACGGCTGGGCAAGCCGCAGGAAGCGGTGCGCCACTTCCGGCGCAGCGCCGAGCTCGCGGGGTAGGGTCCCCGCGGCAACAAAAAGGAGAACGCCATGACGCGCGAGTACTCCCCGATTCCCCTCTCTTCCCTGGCTCCGGCCGCGCGCTTGCCGGAACCGGAGCTGCTGGAGCGGGTCAGCCTCGACGATCCTGCCTTCGCGGTCCTCACCGACCTGACACAGGTCACGCCGGCGACCATCGGCCCCGACCGCAGCATCGACCACGCGCACGCGATGATGCTCGAGCGGCGCGTGCGCCTGCTCTTCGTCGTGGGCGCGGATCGCTTCGTGGTGGGCGTCCTCACGTCCACGGACCTGCTGAGCGAGAAGCCGATGCGCTTCGTGCAGGAGCGCGGCGGCACGCGCTCCGACGTGCTCGTCGCGGACATCATGACGCCCTTCGAGCGCATGGATTCCATCGACATGCAGGACGTCGCGCAGATGCGCGTGGGCCACATCGTCGCCACGCTGAAGTTCGTGGGCCGCCAGCACCTGCTCGCCGCGGACGAAGGCGGGCGGCGGCTGCGCGGGCTCTTCTCCACCTCGCGCATCGCGAAGCAGCTCGGCGTGGAGCTCTCGACCGAGGACATCGCCCAGACGTTTGCCGAGATCGAAGCGGCCCTCGCCCACTAAGTGACGGACCGCTACCGGGAAACCTACCTCGGCTTCCGCTGGCAGGTCCCTCCCCGCTACAACATCGCGCAGTCGGCTTGCCGGCGCTGGTCTTCGGATCCGGCACGCCCCGCGCTGTTGTGGGAAGACGAGTCGGGCGCCACTGCCTCGCTCACCTTCGCGCAGCTCCTCGCGCAGGCCAATCGCTTGTCGAATGCCCTCGCCGCGCTCGGCGTCGCGAGGGGAGACCGCGTGGCGATCCTGCTGCCGCAGCGCCTGGAGACGGCCGTTGCGTACTTCGCATGCCTCCAGGTGGGCGCCATCGCGGTGCCGCTCTCGTTCCTCTTCGGGCCCGAGGCGCTCGAGTACCGGGTGAGCGACAGCGAAGCGAGCGTCGCGATCGCCGATCCGCAGACGATGCCCAACCTCGCGGTCCTGCGCGATCGGCTTCCGGCGCTGCGCCACGTGATCGGCGTCGCCGGCGCGCGTGAGTCGGGCACGCTCGATTGGGACGCGCTGTTGGCGAAGGCGAGCGACGCGTTCGAGTGCGCCGACACCGCGCCCACCGATCCTGCCGTGATCATCTACACCAGCGGCACGACCGGGCCGCCGAAGGGCGCGCTGATGCCGCACTCGGCGCTGCTCGGCAACCTCCCGGGCTTCGAGTGCTCGCACGACGGCTTCCCGCGGGACGGCGATCGCTTCTGGTCGCCCGCGGACTGGGCGTGGACCGGGGGCTTGTGGGACGCGCTCATGCCGACGCTGCACCACGGCCAATGCATCCTCGGTTATCGCGGGCGCTTCGATCCGGAGAAGGCTCTCGTGCTGATGGAGAAGTACGCGATCCGCAACGCCTTCCTGTTCCCCACCGCGCTCAAGATGATGATGAAGGCGTTCCCCGAGCCGCGTGCACGATTCGCACTCCACCTGCGCTCGATGATGAGCGGGGGCGAGGCGGTGAGCCCGGCGGTGCTCGACTGGGCGCGGAGCGCGCTCGGCGTCACGGTGAACGAGATCTTCGGGCAGACCGAGATGAACTACATCGTCGGCAACTCGCACGCGCTGTGGCCCGTGCGGCCCGGCTCGATGGGCCGGCCCTATCCCGGCCATCGTGTCGCGGTGATCGACGATGCGGGCCAGGAAGTGCCGCGCGGCACCGTGGGCGACGTGGCCGTCCATCGCCAATGGCTCGATGGCGTGGACGACCCGGTGTTCTTCCTGGGGTATTGGCGTAATGAGGAGGCGACGCGGAAGAAGTTCTCAGGCGACTGGTGCCGCACCGGCGACCTGGCCTCGATGGATGAGGACGGCTACCTCTGGTACCAGGGCCGCGCCGACGACATGTTCAAGAGCGCGGGCTATCGCATCGGCCCCGCGGAGATCGAGAACTGCCTGCTGCGCCATCCGGCCGTGGCGAACTGTGCGGTCGTGCCGAGTCCCGACGAGACACGGGGCGCGGTCGTGAAGGCGTTCGTCTTACTTGCGCCCGGTCATGCGCCCTCGGATGCGCTCGCGGAATCGATTCGCGCTCACGCGAAGGCGCATCTCGCGGCGTTCCAGTGTCCGAAGGAGGTCGAGTTCATCGAGGCGTTGCCGATGACGACGACGGGCAAGGTGCAGAGGAACGTTCTGCGATTGCGCGAGGAGAAGAAATAATTAGGGTCAGCTTCTTTTTTCGGCGACACGAAAAAAGAAGCTGACCCTAATTATTTCTTCGGATCGACGGAGTAGGTGAACGCATCGCAGAAGAACTCGTCCTCCGGCAGCTCCCGCTGCGAGAGGAACGAATCCTTGGCGACGTCGGTCATCGCCGGAGCGCCGCACGCGTAGACCTGGTAGCCCGAGAGCGACGGAAAGTCGTCGAGCACGGCCTGGTGGACGAAGCCCGTGCGGCCGGTCCACTGGTCCTCGGGCTTCGGCTCCGAGAGCACCGGGATGTACGAGAAATTCGGGTGCTCGGCGGCCCACTTCGGCGGAAGGTCCGGCAGGTAGAGATCGGACTTCGAGCGCGCTCCCCAGTAGAGGACGATCTCGCGGTCCATCTTGTTGTGGAACATGTGCTCGATCACGGCCTTGATCGGCGCGAAGCCGGTGCCGCCGGCGACGAAGATCGCGGGCTTGTCGGAATCCTCGCGCAGGTAGAACGTGCCAAGCGGGCCCTCGAAGCGCAGGATCGCGCGCTCCTTCATCTCCTCGAACACGTACTTGGAGAACGCCCCGCCGGGAGCCTTGCGGATGTGGAGCTGGAGGAACTGGTCGTCATGCGGCGCGTTGGCCATGGAGAAGCTGCGCCGCTTGCCGTCCTTCATGAGGATGTCGATGTACTGGCCCGCGAGGAACTGCATCCGCTCGGCCGCGGGCAGCTTGAGATAGAGAACGCGCACGTCCTCCGCCGGGGTCTCCACCTTCTCGACGCGCGCCGGCAGCGTGCGGATCTGCAGGTCCTTGGCGCCCGTGAGCTCGCGCAGCTCGTAGACCACGTCGGTGAGCGGCTTCACCACGCAGGTGAGCGCCTTGCCCGCGGCTTTCTCCTCCGGGCGGATGGCGCGTTCCTGGTGCTCGCCGTATTCGATCTCGCCCGACTTGAGCGTCCCCTTGCACGCGCCGCAGGCCCCGTTGCGGCAGCCGTACGGCAAGCCGACACCCTGGCGCAATGCCGCCTCGAGGATCGTCTCGCCGGGATTGACCGTGAAGGTGTGCCCGCTCGGTTCGAGTCGGACGGTATGGGCTTCGCGCGCTGCGGTTTCTGGCACGCGCGAATTCTACCCCGCGTGAATCCCTACCCGCAGGCGGGGAATCAGCGGCTTCGCCGGAACTCGCCGTCGATGATCGTGGCGCGCGACGGGGGATACGGGGTGGAGCGCTCGACGATCGGGCGCGGGATCGGGAGCAGCAGCAGGGTGAGGGCGATGAAGTCGGAGACCACGCCGGGGAAGATCAGCAGCAGGCCCGCGAGAACGGTGCGCGCGCTTTCCACCAGCGCGGCGATGTTGAAGCGGCCCTCGGAGAAGGCGGCGGCCAGGCGCGCGACGAGCGCGAAGCGCGCCTCCTTCAGCAGCGCCACGCCCGCGCAGGCGGCGAGCACGCACCACGCGACCACCCACCAGGCATGGCCTCCGCTGCTCAGGCGCACGAGCACCGTGGCTTCCAGCAGGGGGAATCCCAGTAAAATCGACAGCAGCAAGAGACGCTTCACACTTTCACCGTTTCCTTCCGCAACGTGGCCGTCATCGCAGTCCTCACCAACCTACCCGACTCCGAGTCCGCTTTCAATGCGGGACGCGAGGTCGTACGGCTCCGACTCGCGGCGTGCGCCAACGTTCTCGGCGCGGCCGCGTTCTTCGCGATGACCTCCATCACTCCCTACGCAGCCCCCCGCCTTCCAGTTTCGGGGCCCCGCCCGTGAATCCCCGGCTGATCTTCGCGATCGTCGGCATCCTGGCGCTCCTCGCCGGCACCGCCCTCTACCTCGGCACGCCGCGAACACCGGCCGGCCCCGTTCCCGTCGTGTCCGACGCGGCTCCGGGCGCGATCGTCGCGACCCGCTTCTCGGATCGCCAGGGCCAGGCCCACACCCTCGGCGAGTTCCAGGGACGCGTCGTGGTCCTCAACTTCTGGGCCACGTGGTGTGCCCCCTGCCGCGAGGAGATGCCGGGCTTCTCCCGGCTCCAGGAGCGCTGGAAGGATCGGGGGGTGCGGTTCGTGGGCGTCTCCGACGAGGAGCGCGCGAAGGTCGACCGATTCGCGGGCGGCATGCAGATCGCCTATCCGCTCTGGACGGGCGACGCGGAGGTCATGGAGCTCTCCAGGCGGCTGGGGAACCGACTGGGCGTACTGCCCCATACCGTATTATTGGATGGCGACGGACGCGTCCTGGAGAGCCGGATCGGCATCTACCCGGAAAAGCTGCTGGAAGAGCGCCTCGCAGCAATCGTCGGGAAATCCCGCTAACTCCCGCGATCCTGCAGTAAAATACGAGGTCGTAGAAGTAGAGACCGGCGGCACAGCCGGCGCGAAGCGGATTCCATGCCCGGGATTTCCTGCAGGGATTCCAGAGATCCGTCAACTTCGCCCATAGTGGACTTTCTTCGCCGACCTGCGGCAAACTCGCGCCCCATGCCCAAGATCCTTGTCCTCCACGGGCCCAACCTGAACCTGCTCGGTAGCCGCGAGCCGGACGTGTATGGGACGGATACGCTGGCCTCGATCGACCAGCGCCTGCAGGAGCGGGGAAAGCGGGCCGGCATCGAGGTGGCGACATTCCAGAGCAACGCCGAGGCCCCCCTGATCGAACGGGTCCATGCGGCGAAAAGCGACGAAACAGCCTGGATCATCATCAATCCGGCGGCATTTACACATACCAGCGTCGCCCTCCGGGACGCGCTGGCGGCGGTAGGCCTCCCCTTCATCGAGGTGCACCTGTCCAACGTGCATGCCCGGGAGGCGTTTCGAAAGCATTCGTATTTTTCCGACCTGGCCGCTGGGGTGGTGGCCGGGTTCGGTGCACAGAGCTACGAACTCGCCTTGGAGGCGGCCATCAGCCGTCTTGCGAGCAAGCCGAAATAATCGGCGGATAAAGGGGAGAGTCCAACCATGGACCTGAGGAAGCTGAAGAAGCTGATCGACCTGGTGCAGGAGTCGGGCATCGGCGAGATCGAGATCACCGAGGGCGAGGAGAAGGTCCGGATCAGCCGCCAGCCGGCCGGACAGCCCGTCATCATGACCACGGGGATGCAGCCGATGATGGGCGGGCAGATGCCTGCACCGGCTGCCGCGGCTGCGCCGGTCGCACCGCCGGCACCGCCCGAGCCCACCGGCCACACGCTCAAGTCGCCGATGGTCGGGACGTTCTACCGCGCCCCGTCGCCCGGCTCCCCCTCGTTCGTCGAGGTGGGCCAAGCCGTGACCAAGGGCCAGACGCTCTGCATCATCGAGGCCATGAAGCTGCTGAACGAGATCGAGTGCGACGTTTCCGGGAAAGTGAAGGCGATCCTGGTCGAGAACGGGCAGCCCGTGGAGTACGGTCAACCCTTGTTCGTGATCGAGTGATGACCCTCTCCCCGGCCCTCTCCCAAGGGAGAGGGTGAAAATGTTCGAGAAGATCCTCATCGCCAACCGCGGCGAGATCGCGCTCCGCATCCAGCGCGCCTGCCGCGAGATGGGCATCAAGACGGTCGCGGTGCATTCGGAGGCCGACGCCGACGCCAAGTACGTGATGCTCGCCGACGAGTCGGTGTGCATCGGGCCGCCGCCCTCGCGCGACAGCTACCTCAACATTCCCGCGCTGATCAGCGCCGCCGAGGTCACGGACGCGCAGGCGATCCACCCCGGCTACGGCTTCCTGTCCGAGAACGCGGACTTCGCCGAGCGCGTCGAGAATTCCGGCTTCGTCTTCATCGGCCCCACCGCGCCGCTGATCCGCATGATGGGCGACAAGATCTCCGCCAAGGTCGCGATGAAGAAGGTCGGCATCCCGGTGGTGCCGGGCTCCGAGGGCGCCGCGCCCGACGATCCGAAGGAAATCCGCAGGCTTGCCGCCGAGATCGGCTACCCGGTGATCATCAAGGCCGCCGGTGGCGGCGGCGGGCGCGGCATGCGCGTCGTGCACACCGAGGCCGCCCTGGTGAACGCGGTCACGATGACACGCGCCGAGGCCCAGAACGCGTTCAACAACCCCACCGTGTACCTCGAGAAATTCCTCGAGAACCCGCGCCACATCGAGATCCAGGTGCTGGGCGACGAGCACAAGCAGGCGATCTGGCTGGGCGAGCGCGACTGCTCCATGCAACGCCGCCACCAGAAGATCGTCGAGGAAGGCCCGGCCCCGCTGGTGAAGCCGCGCCTGATCGAGCGGATCGGCGAGCGCTGCGCCGACGCCTGCCGCAAGCTCGGCTATCGCGGCGCCGGCACGTTCGAGTTTCTCTACGAGAACGACGAGTTCTACTTCATCGAGATGAACACGCGCGTGCAGGTCGAGCATCCGGTGACGGAGCTCATCACGGGCGTGGACATCGTGCAGGAGCAGATCCGCATCGCCGCGGGCCTGAAGCTGCGCTACCGCCAGAAGGACATCGTGAAGAAGGGCCACGCGATCGAGTGCCGCATCAACGCGGAGAACCCGTACACGTTCGTGCCCTCGCCGGGACGCATCACGCAGTACCACGTGGCGGGCGGCCCGGGCGTGCGCTACGACTCGCACGTCTACGACAACTACTACGTGCCGCCCTACTACGACTCGCTGATCGGCAAGCTCATCACCTACGGCGACACCCGCGAGCAGGCCATCGCGCGCATGCGCGTGGCGCTCTCCGAGATGGTGATCGAGGGCATCCAGACCAACATCCCGCTCCACCAGGAGCTGATGAACGATGCCGCCTTCATCCGCGGTGGCGTCTCCATCCACTACCTGGAAGAGAAGATCGCGGCCCTGAAGTCCATCCAGGCCGACCAGTAGGGGCTCGGGGCTTCCCGTGGCCTGGCAACGCGTCTCGCTCGTCGTCGAAGGCCGCTTCGCGGAAGCGATCGCCGAGGCGCTCGAGCAATCGGGCGCGGTCTCCTCCGACATCGCCGACGCCGACGCGGGCACGCCGCAGGAGTCGGCGCTGTTCGCCGAGCCGGGCGCAGACGCTCCGATGTGGCCCCGTTGCCGCGTGAGCGCGCTCTTCGCCGAATCGATCGACGCTTCCCAGGCGATCCGCGAGGCGCTCGAGGCCGCGGGCGCAGACACTTTGGAAGCCGCCTCCCTCGACCGCCTCGACGACCGCGACTGGGTGCGCGAGACACAGCGCCAGTTCGAGCCGATCCGCGCCGGCGAGCGGCTCTGGATCGTGCCGACGTGGCATACGCCTCCGGAGCCCGGCGCCGTGAACCTCGTGCTCGACCCGGGTGCGGCCTTCGGCACCGGCAGCCATCCCACCACGCGCCTCTGCCTGGCGTGGCTCGAGCAGCGCATCCGCGCGGGCGACACGGTGCTGGACTACGGCTGCGGCTCCGGGATCCTCGCGATCGCCGCCGCGCTGCTGGGCGCGGGTTCGGTCGCCGCCGTCGACATCGATCCGCTCGCGCTCGAAGCGGCACGCTACAATTCCGAGCGAAACAATGTCTCGCTCGACCTGCGCCCCGCGCACCAGACCCTGCCCTCGCGCTACCGCGTGACCGTCGCCAACATCCTCGCCAACCCGCTGCGCATGCTGGCGCCGCTGCTCTCCGCGCACACCGAGCCCGGCGGCTCGATCGCGCTCTCGGGCATCCTCGCCGAGCAGGCCGCATCCGTGATCGAAGCGTATGCGCCGTGGTGCGAGCTCGCGGTCGCGGGCGAAGAGCAGGGCTGGGTGCTCGTCGCGGGCGCTCGCCGGTGACCGCGCGATGCTGATTACCACCTGCACGCATTGCCTCGCGCGCTTCCGCGTGACGCCGGGCCAGCTGAATCTCAAGCAGGGCCAGGTGCGATGCGGGCACTGCAACCAGGTGTTCAGCGGCTTCGAAGCCCTCGAGCGCTTTCCCGACGACGACACGGGCACGCGCATCCTCGCGGCGCGCGCGGCCGCGTCCTCGACACCGGTTCCGGACGGGGTCCAGGTGCACCCGTCGATCATTCCCGAGTCGCTGCCGGAGCTCGACGACGACGACGGCCTGCCGATCGTCCCGCCCGCGGCCGTCCACCTCGAGCCGATTCCCCTGCCCGATCCGGATCCGGAGCCGCCGCCGCTCGTGACGGCGCCCGCGCGCCCGACGGAACCTGCGCGTTCCCGGGGCGGCCGCATGAACCTGCTCTCGATCACCTACGATCCGTCGCCCACGCGAAAGCTCTCGCGCACCTGGGTCTTCGGATGCGCGCTGCTGGGGGTGCTGCTGGCGGTGGAGGTGATCTACGCGTTCCGCGCCCACGTCGCGCAGAGCTATCCGGTCACGCGCCCCTGGCTGGAATCGGCCTGTGCGCGGGTCGGATGCCGCGTCCCGTGGGTCAACGATCCGCAGCTGCTGAAGCTCGAGGACTCGGAGCTGCTCGAGGTGCCGGGGCGCCCGACGGAGATCGCGCTCGGGGCTCGCATCCGCAACCTCGCCACGACCGCGCAGGAGTATCCGCACCTGGAGCTCACGCTCACCGATCTCTCGGGCCAGGCGGCCGCGCGGCGCGTGCTGCGCCCGGCGGACTATCTCGCGCGGGCGCCCGCTTCGACGGATGTGCTCGCCGCGGGCTCGGAGATCTCCATCCAGCTGCGGCTCGAGACGCCGACGATCAAGCCGACCGGCTACGAGCTGCTGCTGTTCTACCCGTGAGGGCGCGCTAGGCGGCCCGCAGGTTGGCGAGCATCGAGTCGACGGCGCGATCGACCAGCGGAGCGGAATCGAGCAAGCGGGCCTCGCCGCGGCGCAGCTGCTCCGCGAGCGCCTCCGGCGAAATCGAGATCGCGTTGCCGACACCGAGCGCGTTGGTGAACAGGTAGACGCCCTTCTGCGGGCTGATCCACGTGAGCCGCGCGCGGACCGGTACGGAGTCCCCGTTGCGGAACTCCACCCAAGTCCCGCGTGCGAGGTTGGTCCAGACACCGGTCCGCGTGAACACGTTGCGCACTTCGCCCTTCACGCGCGTCTTCTTGAGGCGGATCTCGTCGACCTGCATGTCGCCCGCCGGCACCACCGAGCGTTCGATCGAGGGCGGCGTGGGGATGTCGGGTTCCGGATCGGCAGCACCGGGCGGCATCGCGGCCAGGCCGCGCAGGCCCGCCTTCACGGCCGCCGCGTGGCAGTCGACCAGCTGGCCGAGGAAGACGTCGCGGCCTTCCTCCGTCACTTCGGCGCGCAGCAAACCGGTCTGCACGTTCTTCAGCATGCCCGGCAGCATCGTGACCAGGCGCTTGCGGTCGTCGGACTGCGCCTTCGGCTCGACGCTCCAGAGGAGGTCTTCCATCGTGAGCACGAGCTGCTGCCACGGCGGCGAGCCCTCGCCCTCGTTCAGGTGCACGTGCGCCATCGCCTTCACCCACGTGGTCGTGAGCATTCCGCGCACGGCAGGCGGCACCCACACGCGCGTCTCGAGGCGGCGTGCGATTTCATCTTCGGCGGTGAGGCGCGCGATCTCCTGGCGCTCGCGCTCCTCGATGTAGCGCGCGGAGCGCTCGACCACCACTTCCTCGTGGCGCTTCTGCTCCTGGAGGAACGCCTCGACGTCGGAACGCAGCGTCTCGAAGAGGCCGATGTCGGTGTCGAACTCGTCCAACACGCGCTGCACCGTGCGCTCGATCGTGCGCACCGTCGCTTCGCCCTTGGCGCTGCGCTCGTCCAGGCCGATAGCCGCTTCGGCCATGCAGTCGACGAGCCGGCGCGCCGGATGCTGCTTGGCGGAGAAGAACGCCTTGTCGAGCATCGCGACCTTGAGCAGCGGGATCTGCAGCCGCCCCAGCATCGCCTTCACGTTCCCGGGGATGTCCTCGTCGACGAAGATGTAGTCGAAGAGCATCGCGACGATGTCGATCGTCGTGGCATCCACCGTCGGCAGCGCGGCGACCTGCGCCGAGGCGCGGAGGTTTCGCAGCACGTTGACCAGCTCGCCGATCGGCGCGTCGGTCTCGGCGACGATGTGGTGCATCCGCGTGAGCTCGGCGAGGAACGTCGGCGGCACCGTGACCGCCGAGCCCGGAGTACCGGGAGTACCGGCCGTGCCCGAAATGCCGCCGAGGATCGCGGGGAATCCCGCCATGCCTGCCGCACCGCCTCCGCCTCCACCGCCCGCAAAGCCACCACCACCCCCCGAGAAGCCTGTGGCACCTACGGCGCCTGCGCCGGCCGGCATTCCCCCGGCCGGCGCCGCTCCGCCTCCCTGTGGCGTCCCTAGGAATTTCGCGAGGGTCTGGAAGATGTCCGAGTTGGGTCCGGTCGTGTCGGAACCCGAAGCGGCCGCGCCGCCGCTGCCGCCGGGCGCAGCGCCCGGGCCGCGGCCCGTGTTCGCCGCCTGCGGGCCGCGCGGATTCTTGCGCGCGACCGGGCGGATCTCGGGAAGGATCTGGCGCTGCACGAGATGCGCATTCAGGTCGTGGTAGACGCGCTGCAGGTCCACGGCCACGTAGCCTTCGAACTGCTTCAGCAATGCCATGCGCACCTTGAAGCCGGTGTCGATCTTGTCGCACGCGTCCTTCAGCGCCGCGCACACCGTGGCGGGGCTGAGCGGATTCGCGTCGTCCTTCATCTCGGGGCGCTCGAGCAGGAAACCGAAGCGCTGCGACAGCGCATAGAGCTCGGCCTCGCACTGGTTGGAGAGCTTGCGGGCCATGTCGGAGGCCTGCAGCGTGCCCTCGAGCTCCTCGTCGTTCACGAGCGAAAGCTCGGACGAAGGCGCGCCCGCGGCGTTGCTGCCCGGGGCCATGGGCTCGCCGCGCACCTTGCGGTTGAAGAGCTCGATGAAGTGCGAGCGGAAGGAGGCTTCGATGAGCGGCCGGTTCTCGCGCGCGCTGGCGCGGGCGTCGAGGTAGACGTTCTGGGCTTCGCGGTCGTGGGTCTTCTCGGCCAGCTCGAAGAGGTCGTCCTCGATGCGGTCCATCATTCCGGAGAGGGAGGCGACGATCCGGGTGAGCGCGAGCTCGCGGCAATCCCGGACGACGCCGGCGGACTCCTGGGGGCTCAGGCGCGAGCGCGCCCGGGGATGGTCCCCGAGGGAGACGACTTTACCGTTCGTAGCATTGGCCATGGCGCACGCCTTCGAAAAGCGGGCAGCCCGGCGAAAACGGAGGACGCGTGGGGATGGCTGGAGGGGCCCCATGAAGGGTCCCCGGGTTCCTGGCAATCCCGCTGTCGTAGGGCTCCGACTGCAGCCCCGTAGACCGGTAACTTTGCGTCCCCACCTTTCGATGGGTTTGCCCTGTTCAGAAACTGGTGTGCGCCAGTAGGGTCCGTGCTTCCCCCTGGGAAGGGTGGTGCCGGACCTGTTCTATCTCTCGCGAGGATCCCTCGCGGAACCCCCGATCGTCAATGCCGCCCGTCAGGCACGCAGGCCCGCACGTCGTATCAACGTAAGTGCTTGCTCTCGCTTAAAATCCGCCCTCCCACTCATTTCCGGACGGCGAAAACACCCATGACGATCCTGGTTTGCGGCTCGATGGCGTACGACACCATCATGGTGTTCCAGGATCCCTTCCGGAAGCACATCCTCCCGGACCAGATCCACATCCTGAACGTGTGCTTCGTGGTCCCGACCATGCGCCGGGAGTTCGGCGGCTGCGCCGGAAACATCGCCTACAACCTCAAGCTCCTGGGCGAGGACCCGGCCATCATGGCCACCGTCGGGCACGACTTCGGCCCCTATGCCACCCGGCTCGAGGCCCTGGGCCTCTCCGCCCGCCATATCCGGGTCCTGGAGGACCAGTTCACGGCCCAGGCCTTCATCACCACGGACATCGAGGACAACCAGATCACGGCCTTCCACCCCGGGGCGATGGGCAGCTCGCACCTGAACCGGATTTCCGAGGCCTCCGGCGTCCGGCTGGGGATTGTCTCTCCCGACGGGCGGGACGGAATGATCGAGCACGCCCGGGGCCTGGCCGAGGCCCGGATCCCCTTCCTGTTCGATCCCGGCCAGGGCCTGCCGATGTTCTCGGGCGAGGAGCTGCTGGGGATGCTGAAGGGCGCCAAGGCGCTCACGGTGAACGACTACGAAGCGAAGATGTTCGAAGAGAAGACCGGTCGCGGCCTTTCGGAGGTCGCGGGGATGGTGGAAGCTGTCGTCATGACCCGGGGCGCCGAAGGATCGACCGTGTTCACGGGCGGTCAACAGTTCGACGTGCCGGCCGTTAAGGCGGATGGACTCGTGGACCCGACCGGGTGCGGTGACGCCTATCGGGCCGGGCTGTTGCACGGCATCGCGAAGGGCTGGGACTGGAAGCGCTGCGCCCGCCTGGCCTCCGTGATGGGCTCCATCAAGATCGCCCACCGAGGCGGCCAGAACCACAAGCCGGCGCTCGGCGAGATCGCCCAGCGCTACGAGAAGGCATTCGGCGAAGCGCTCTAGGAGAACGGACATGAAGATGGCGAAAACGATGTTGATCGCGGGCGTGGCGGCCGTGGTGCTCGGCGGGTGCGCGTATCCGCGCCAGGGCTCCGCGGACTATTCCGCCTACGGCGTGCGTGGCGAGCAGGAGGTGCGCTTCGGTGTGGTCGAGTCCGTGCGGCTCGTGCGCATCCAGGCGCCCGAATCGGGCGTGGGCACGGCCGCGGGCGCGGCGCTCGGCGGCGTGGCGGGCAGCACCGTCGGCGGCGGCAGCGGGCAGATCGCGGGCGCGATCGCCGGCATGGTCCTGGGCGGCATCCTGGGCCAGGCCATCGAGCAGGACGCGAACCAGCGCACCGGCCTCGAGATCACGGTGCTGCTGGATAGCGGCAAGTACCTCGCCATCACGCAGGAAGGCGACGAGCAGTTCCGCAGCGGCGATCGGGTGCGCGTGCTCTCCGGCCGCGGCGGCAGCCGCGTCACGCACTGACATCCCACGCGCGCACCGGACGGATCGTTCGGGCGATCCGTTGGTCGCGCACGCTCGCGCACGTCGCGCTCGCGTTCGGCATCCTCAAGTTCGCCTACCCGCGCGTCGACCGCGGCCGGCGACGCGAGATCATGTCGTGGTGGTCGGGCAAGCTGCTTCGCATCCTCGCCGTTGAAGTCGTCGTCGAGGGCGACCCGCCGTCGACGAGCACGCCGGTGATGATGGCGCCCAACCACGTCTCGTGGCTCGACACCTTCGCCATCTCCGCCGTGCGGCCCACGCGCTTCATCGCCAAGAGCGAGATCCGCGACTGGCCCATCGCCGGCTGGGTCGCCCAGCGCTCGGGCACGCTCTTCATCCGCCGGGCCAAGCGCAACGACACGGCGCGCATCAACGAGCTGGTGCACGCCGCCCTCGCGGAAGGCGACTGCGTCGGCTTCTTCCCCGAGGGCACCACGAGCGAAGGCGACACGCTGCTCAAGTTCCACAGCTCCCTCTTCGAGCCCGCGGTCGCCAACGGCGCCACCGTGCAGCCGGTGGCGATCCGCTACGAGCACCCCGACGGCACGCACTGCCGCGCGATGAGCTTCGTGGGCGACCTCTCGTTCCAGCAGTCGCTGGGCCTCGTCATTCGCCAGAAGCGTTCGGTGGCCCGCGTGCGGTTCGCCCCAGCCATCAATCCGGCGGGCTTCACGCGACGCGACGTCGCACGCATGGCGCGCGCGAAGGTCGCTACTCTTCTTGGCCTTCCCGAGACGGACACTCCACCGAGTACAGCGCCCGATCGCTGAGGCGTGCGGCGGTGAGCGCGCGGCCCCAGATGCAGCCGCTGTCCAGGGCGAGCAGGTCGTCACGCACCACGAGGCCGAGCGCGGACCAATGCCCGCAGACGATCGCGTGGTCGCGGCTGCGCCGGGCCGGCACGTCGAACCAGGGCGTCCAGCCGTCGTGCGCGTCGCCGGGCTCTCCCTTGAACTTGAGCACCATGCGGCCCTCGTCGTCGACCACGCGAAGGCGCGTCATCGCGTTCACGATCGCGCGAAGGCGGTCGTGGCCCTCGAGGTCGTCGCTCCAGCGCTCCGGCTTGTCGCCGTACATCTTCTCGAGGAAGCGCCGGTAGCCGGGCCCGCGGAGCGCGGTTTCCACCTCAGCGGCCAACGCGCGCGCTTGCTCGATCGTCCACTGCGGCATCAAGCCCGCGTGGACCATCGCGATGCCGCCTTCGACATGCATCAGCGCTCGCGTGCGCAGCCACGCGATGAGCTCGTCGCGATCGGGAGCCTTCAGGATGTCGTCGAGGGTGTCGCGCCCCTTCTGCTTCTCGAGGCCCTCGGCCACGCACACGAGGTGGAGGTCGTGGTTGCCGAGCACGGTGACGGCGCGCTCGCCGAGCGACTTCACGAAGCGCAGGCACTGGAGCGACTCGGGACCGCGGTTGACGAGATCGCCCACGAACCAGAGGCGGTCGCGGGCGGGATCGAAACGGATCGTCTCGAGCAGGCGCTCGAGCGGCGTGAAGCAGCCCTGCAGGTCGCCGATCGCGTAATCGGCCACGAGGAGCCTACTTGGCCGCGTTCACCATGTAGTCGACGGCGGCTTTCACGTCCGCATCGGGGAGCGACGCGTTGCCGCCCTTCGCGGGCATCGCGCCCTTGCCCTTCAGCGCGATCTCATAGAGGTGGGGGACGCCGCCCTTGATGTGCGGAGCCCAGGCGGCCTTGTCGCCGAACTTCGGAGCGCCGGCGATGCCCGCGCCATGGCAGGCCACGCACGTCGTGTCGTAGACCTTCTTGCCGTCGGCGGCTCCCCCCGCCTTGGCTGCCGCCGGAGGAATCACCGCCGCCACCACCGGGACCATGCCGGCCTTGGCGGGCTCGGCCTTGGCCGGCTCGGGCGCCTTCGCATTCGGATCGATCGCCAGCTTGGCGACCGGCGCGATGCGCTGCGCCACCGTCGCGGCCGACATCGCCGGATCGTCCTTGGACGAGCGCTTGGCATACGCCCCGATGGCGAACTGCACCAGCAGGATGATGCCCACCACGAGGGCCACGGCCCCGATGGCGACGATGATCGCCAGCTTCACCGGGTGCGTTTCGAGATTGGCTTCGATGGCGTCGGGATGGTGCTCGTGCATGGTTTTCCTTCGGGTTAGGGTCGGAATTATAGCCGGAATCGTTTAGAATCCGACACATACGCGCCCGTAGCTCAGCTGGATAGAGTACTGCCCTCCGAAGGCAGGGGTCGCACGTTCGAATCGTGTCGGGCGCGCCATACAAAATCGTTCGGCCATGAACCGGATTCCCTTCGCCGAGCGCATCCTCCTCGCCTCCACCACCCTGTTCCTGGCCGTCGCTCCGTTCACGGCGTCGGCGGGGTGGCGTGCGGCGACACTGATTGCGGCTTCGGCGAGCGCGGCGTTCCTCGTAGCGCGCGGCGCCCTCGCGGTCCCGCGTCCCCTGCCCCGCGCGCTGCTCGTGGCGCTCGCCGCCTGGTGCATCCTCGCCATCGCGTCGCTCGCGTGGAGCGTGGACCGCGCCCTCACGTTCAACGAGCTTCGCGCGCAGCTCCTCTACGGCCTCCTCGCGTTCGGCGCCTTCTACGTCGCGTCCGATCCGGCGCGCTGGCGCCTGTGGTGGAAGGCGATGCTCGCGTGCGCGTTCGTGCTGCTGGCGGCGGAAGTCTCGAGGGAGCACCTCGAGCCCCTGCTGGGAACGCGCGAGTGGGATGGCGGCGGCGGGGCGTTCTCCACGCACCTCGTGATCCTGGCGCCCCTGCTGCTGCCGCTCGCGTGGCCCACGGAAGGCGGCACCCGGCGCCCGACCCTCCTCTTCGTGCTCGCGCTCGTGGTCCTCTTCTACGCGGCATGGCGCACCGAGAACCGCATCGTGTGGCTCGCGTTCCTCGTCGCGTATGGGATCGCGGCGATCGCGCACCACTTCGCGCGCGAATGCCGTCCGCGATTCGACGGGGCCCGGTACGTGGCGGTCGCGGGCGTGCTGGCGATCGTCGTGCTCGCGGGCTTCACCGCGCACTATCGCGCTCCGCCGGCCGATGCCGGCCACGTCCTGCCCCTCGCCGGCATCGAGGCGGACCTGCGCCCGAAGATCTGGTCGCTCGCGATCGAGCGCATCGCCGAGGCGCCGCTGCTCGGCCACGGTTACGGCCGCGAGGTCCTGGCCCCGGTGTTCCAGGGCGAGACGCCGCACTACGGCAACCATCCCGAAGTGCGGCATGCGCACAACGTGTTCCTCGACGTAGCGCTGCAGCTGGGCTGGATCGGTGAAGCGATCTTCATCGCGATCCTCGCGATCCTCGCGATCGAGTTCGCGCGTGCGCTGCGACGGCGCGAGACCTGCCCCGCGGGCATCCTCGGCATCGCGGTGCTTGGCGGCTTCGTGACCAAGAACCTCACCGACGATTTCTTCTATCGCCAGAACGGCGTGGTGTTCTGGGCGGTGATGGGCATGCTGATCGGGCTCACGCGCCTGCGCGAAGCGCGATGAAGATCCTCGTCATCCGCCGCGACAACATCGGCGACCTCGTGCTCACCACGCCGCTCTTTCGCGCTCTGCGCCAGCGCTTCCCCGAGGCGCGCATCGACGCCTTCGTGAACAGCTACAACGCTCCGGTGCTCGCGGGGCATCCGGACGTGGACCAGGTGCACGAATACACGAAGGGCAAGCATCGCAAGGGTTTCTCTCCGGGCTGGCTCGAGCGCCTGGGGCAGATGTGGCGGCTTCGCAAGGAGCACTACGACCATGTCGTCATCGCGACCCCGGGCGTTCATCCGCGGCAGATCCGCTTCGCGAGATTCCTCAATCCCGCGCACATCACCGCGTTCGTCCCGCCGGGCTGGAAGATGTTCGGTGTGGACCAACCGGTGGAGTACCTCGGCAAGGACCGGCATCACCTGCTGATGACCTACCGAATCCTCCTGCCGTTCGGCATCGAGGGCGATCCGCCGGCGCCGCGCATCGCGTTCACGCCCCCCGCGCATTCACCTGGCGAGGCTCCGGTGATCGCGATCCACGTGAGTGCCCGCAAGCCCAGCAGCCGCTGGCCCGAGGAGCGCTACGCGGAGCTCATGCGCGCGCTGCACGAGCGGCACGGAGCGCGGTTCCGCCTCTTCTGGGCGCCGGGTGCGGAGAACGACGCACGCCATCCGGGCGATGACGGCCGGGCCGCGCGCATCCTCGCGAGCGCCGCGGGCCTGCCGGTGGAAGCGGTTGCGACGAACGAGCTCGAAGGGCTGATCGCGGGCATCGCGGCATGCGATGCGATCGTGTGCAGCGACGGTGGGGCGATGCATCTCGCCGCGGCGATGGGAAAGCCCGTGGTCTGCTTCTTCGGGGAATCCGAGGCGCACCTGTGGCACCCCTGGGACGTGCCGCACCGGCTGTTGCAGCCCGAGTCGCACGACGTGGCCGACGTCACGGTGGACGAGGCGCTGGCGGCTTTCGACGCCCTGCGCCAGGAAGCGAACGCCGCCTAGCTTACGGAGCGGCCTTCGCGCGCGGGACGGCCTTCAGCTTCGGGCGCACCTGCGAGTGGAACTCCGGCACCCAGCGCTTGAGATCGCGGCGCACCTCGGCCTCGCTCGGAATGCGCTCGCTCTGCAACCACGAGAGCATGTCCTCGAGCCAGCCCGCGGCCACCTCGCGTGCCTTGGCGATGCGCAGCTTCGGGTGCGGCGTGGGGCGCGTGTGCTCGTCGTCGGCCAGCAGCTCCTCGAAGAGCTTCTCTCCGGGGCGCAGCCCCGTGTAGACGATGCGGATCTCGTTCTCGGAGAGATCCGAGAGGCGGATCATGTCGCGCGCGACGTCGACGATCTTCACCGGCTCGCCCATGTCCATCACGAAGATCTCGCCGCCGAGACCCATGCAGCCGGCCTGCAGCACGAGCTGCGCGGCCTCGGGGATCGACATGAAGTAGCGGACCATCTCCGGGTGCGTCACGGTGACCGGGCCGCCCTTGTCGATCTGGTCCTGGAACTTCGGGATCACGCTGCCGGCGCTTCCGAGCACGTTGCCGAAGCGGACCATCTCGAAGCGCGTGTTGCTGCCGGCCTGGAGCGCCTGGCACACCATCTCCGCGAGGCGCTTCGAAGCACCCATCACGTTGGTGGGGTTCACGGCCTTGTCGGTCGAGACGAAGACGAACTTCCGCACGTCGTAGTCGATGGCGGTGCGGGCCACGACGTAGGTGCCGAGCACATTGTTCAGCACCGCTTCCCACGCGTTGGCTTCTTCCATCAGCGGCACATGCTTGTACGCGGCCGCATGGAAGACATGCGCGGGCCGGTACTGGTGCATGACCTGCGCCATGCGCTTGGCGTTCTTCACGTCGCCGATGGCGCTCACCACCGGGATCTCGGGGAATTGCTCGCGCAGCGCTTCGTCCACCTTGTACATGGCGAACTCGCTCTGCTCGAAGAGCACCAGCATCGCGGGTTGGTACGCAGCGATCTGGCGGCAGAGCTCGGAACCGATCGAGCCGCCGGCGCCCGTGACCATCACCACCTGGCTGGTGAGCAGGTCGTGGAGGCCCGCGTCGTCCAGAGTGACCGGTTCCCTCTTCATCAAATCCTCGACCGCGACCTTGCGGATGCGAGCGGCCACCGGCTTGTTCGCGGACGTGCTGAGCGCGGGTGCCGTCATCACCTGCACGCGGGCTCGCTTGCAGATATCGACCACGCGGCGGCGGACGCTGTACGCCACCGAGGGCATGGCGACGATCGCGTGGCGCACCTTGAGGCGCGTCGCGAATTTCGGGAGGTCCTCGAGCGGGCCCAGCACGCGCACGCCGTTGAGGAGGCGGCCGAGCTTGGCGCCGTCGTCATCGAGCATGCCGACCACGCGCCAGTCGTGGCTGCGGCCCAATTCCTTCACGAGGCCCACCGCCGCATCGCCCGCGCCGATGACGAGGACGGGGCTGCCCACTTCGCCGCCGCGGCCGTAGAGCGTCCACTCCTTGAACGAGCGGTAGGCCATGCGCGAGCCGGCCATGATCACGATGAGGAAGAGCGGATAGAGGATGTATTCGCGGTAGTCGAGGTAGACGTCCAGGTCCGCGACGCGAAGCATGATCGACAGGAGGACGGTGCCCGTGAGCACGGAGAAGATCACGCGCTGGATGTCGGGCAGGCTCGTGTATCGCCACACGCCCTGGTAGACGCCGAAGAAGTAGCTGACGGCAACCTGAGTCGGGATCGCGATCAGCGCGATGGCGCCGACGACGTCGAAGACGTAGGGAGGCAGCGGGCCGTTGAGCGTGAGGAGCCCGGCGGCACAGCCGGCCAGCACGAGGGCGGTGCCGTCGTGCATGGTTGCAGCAAGGGAGTGGAAGTCGAGGCGGACGGCCTTCATTTTTATTCTCCGGGAGTCCGGTTGGACTGCCGCGCGCCAATGCGGTTCTTATTGTCTCGGGGATATTTCAACTCGAGGGCCGGTACGAGCAAGCCGTACAAAATCAGCCAGGCCAACAGTATACCGCGTTGCAGCAATTCACCGCCCCGGAGCGCCGCAAGAGCGCTTGCTGCAGCGCACAGCATGAGCCCCGCCATCACCAGGGCCAGCTTCCGGGCACTCCATCCAGAAAGTACAAGTCGCTGGTAGGCGTGCTCGCGATGCGCGACCCAAGCGCGCTCGCCGCGTACCACCCGGCGGATCAACGTCACCGAAGCATCGGCGATGAAAGGCGAGAAGACGAGCAGCGGCAGCCACGGCGGCCAGGCGCCCTCGACGGTGCCGATCGTGCCCAAGGCCGCCGCAAGGAAACCGAGGGGCACCGAGCCGGCGTCGCCCATGAAGATGCGCGCGGGCGGGAAGTTGAACGCGAGGAAGCCGCCGGCCGCCGAGGCCACGCACGCGCACACCAGCGCCAGCGGAATCGCGCCGGAATGCGAGGCGGCGATCGACAGCGTGCCGAATCCGATCACGGCCATCAGCCCCGCGAGCCCATCGGCCCCGTCCATGAAGTTGTAGAGATTCGCCGACCACACGATGCCCAGCGCGATCACGACGATCCAGGCGCCGGACGTGGAGATGCCTGCGATGACGACCGCGGCCGCCAGATGCGCGGAGAGACGAACCGCCACCGGAAGGCTGCGCCAGTCATCGACCGCGGAGACCGCGCAGAGGGCGAGCGCGCAAGCGAGCGCGATGCGATGCGGTGTCTCGCCAAACAGCATGGCGCACGAGACCGCACCCACCATGACGCCCAGGCCGCCGAGACGAGGCGTGGGTTCGGCGTGCAGCGAGCGTTCGTTCGGACGATCGACGAGGCGATCGCGAAGCGCCGTCCGCATTGCGAGGAGGATCACCCCTGCGGCGATCGCGCTGGGCAGTGCGAGGGCGACGACCCAGGACATGGCTAGGCCGCTCCCTTCGCCGAGCGCGCCATCTCCCGCAGCGCCTCGTCCATCGGGCGGCGCGGTGCCCACTCGAGCGTTTCCATCGCGTCGCGGCAATCGACCTCGAGCGAACGCGTGAGCCGCCGCATGCGATCGCCCTGGCCCGCGAGCGATGCCGCGGCCTCGAGCGCACCCGCTGGCATTCCGAACATGCGAGCGGGACGCGCGAGTGCCGAGCGCACGACGTTGAAGAGCCGCGGGGTGGACACGGCATCCGGATCGCCGGCGAGGAATGTTCGTCCCACCGCACGCGGGCTCTCCGCGCAACGCACGAGCAGCGACACGAGGTCGTCCCGGGCGATGAACGTGCGGCGATTGCGGATCGCGCCGAAGGGCAAGGGCCACGCGCTGTCGGCAAGCCGAACGAGCGCCGCGAGGTTCGCGGGTGCCGCGGGGCCGATCACGAGCGGCGAGCGGACGACGACGTATTCGAGTCCCGGCGAGGCGGCGATCGCCAGGGCGCGTTCGCCTTCATGCTTGGAGCGCGCATAAGCATCGGATGGCCCCGGCGCGTCGGTCGCGCGAAATGGCTGGCCCAGCGTCTCTTCCCCGTTCACCTTGATCGTGCTGAGGAAGACGAAGCGCCGCGCCCCGCCGCTGGCCGCGGCGCGTGCGAGCTCCGCGGTCTTCTCGGCGTTGTCGCGCATCCACTGGGCTTCGTCGCTCTCGCGACCATGGACCCTCGCCGCGAGATGGAAGACGACGGTCGAGCGGAAATCCACCGCGGCGATGCGGGCACGCCAGTCGTCAGGTGCGAGGGAAAGGGGCTGGACGGTGGCCCGCGCAAGGGCGGCGAGGCCAGTGCCGACGAAGCCGGCCGCACCGGTCACGATCCATCGGTCCGTCGACGCCATATCCGTCGGTCCAAAAGAAACGGGCATCCCGAAGGATGCCCGTATTCCAAATCAACCTAACGCTGGATCAGCACGTCGACGGCGCGGTCACCGTCACGGTGCTGGTGGAGGCACCATCGCCCACCGAGATCGTGAAGGTCGTGTTGGCTCCAGGAACACCACCCGGATTGTTGCGGGTGACGGTCATGTTCGTGCCGAGGACCGAGGCGGTCACGTCGCCCGGCGAGGAGCTCGACGCGGTGTAGGCGCCGGTGCCGCCGGAGATCACGACGTTCGCCGACTGTCCGCAGACCAGGTTGAGGGTCGCGGGGGTCAGCGTGATGGCCGTGGGCGCCGGGCCCGCGGACTGCGTCACGGTGACCGTGGCGCGGCGTCCCTGCGAGTCCGTGATGACGACCGTGGCGTCCGTGATGCAAGGCGGGGCCTGGTTGCCGATCGTGATGGTGAAGCGGCCCGGTTCGACGTTCGACGTCGTGGGGGAGACCGTCACGGCGGGGTTGGAGCTCACGGCCGAGTAGGGCAGCGTGCCGTCGAAGACCAGGACGTCACCGGAACCCGTGCCGCAGCGCAGGCTGTTCGCGCCGGCGAAGGAGAGCGACGAGGGCAGCACGGTGAGCTGGCCGGCAGCGGCGCCGCCCACGATCACGAAGAGCTGGTCCACATAGACGCCGGTGGCCACGTCGATGATGCGGAACGTGGCGACCTGCGTGGCCGAATTGTTGGCGACACGAATGCAGACGCGTCCGACACCCGTGTGGTCCGTGTTGGTCGTGATGACCGTGACGACCGTCGGGTCGACCGGCGGCGGCGAGCCGCACTGCACGAAGCCGAAGGTGCCGCGCACGCGCTCGAAGCGGATCAGCGCGTTGCCGCGGAGCACGCCGTTGAAGGTCGGGGCGATCGTGACGACGGTTTCCGATCCGTTGCACGCCTGGACGGGGTTCGCCGCGTCTTCCGACGGGCAGGTGCTGGTCAGGCTCGCGCCGTAACCCAGGAGGAAGTTCTGGAGGACCGAAAGCTGGGCGGTGGCAGTGGCGCCGTTCACGTCGCGGGCGGTGAGGGTCACCGAGCGGCGCGGGACTTCGTTCGGATCCAGGCCGGTGTCGACGACGCCCGGCTGGGCGGGCACCACCGTGAAGATGCTTTGGCTCGCGATCGCGGGGACCGGGAAGATCGACGGCTCGCTCGAGCCGACGGCGTACGGGGCGCGTCCGCCGGCGAGGGTGACCGTGAACGGGATGCCCGCGTAGGCGGTACCCGGGTTCGGGAGGATCACCAGGCCGCCGCCCTGGGTCGGGCTGCCAGCTGCGCCGCCGCCCCCGCAGGAAACCAGCAGGAGGGTGGAGGCCGCGGCAAAGACGGCGGCAAGTAATTTCTTCATGGTGTTCGCGTAGGCGTCGTTGATCACGATCGAATCCCCTTTGTTTGGGTCCCCGCCACGTAAATCTCGATAAATTAGCGGGTTATCACGCTTTATTAAAGCGCAACTTTCAGATTGATGCAAGAGGGATATGGTTACAAGTTCGGGTCGGCAAACCGGTCCGGCCGGGCGCCGGGACCCCGGACGGTCTGAAAAAGGGCCGTCCAGCGACCGCCCCGGCCAGGAACCCGGGCGATTGCTGCGATGCAACAATGGTCAGGGGCAGGTCGTCGGGACCGTAATGGATGCGGTACCGGTGGTAGTCCCATCGGTCGCAGAAATCGTCACTGGCGAGGCGGACGGGACAGGCGGCGCTGGTGCAACGCTCGTTACACGGGTGGCCGTAATCGTTCTGCCGGTAACGGCGACCGTTACGGCGGAACTACTTGAGGCGACTCCAAAGGCCGCTCCCAACGTCGTCGATCCACCTTGGATCGCGAGGTTGACCGAACCGCCGCAGGCCGTGATTGCGGCGCTTCCCGGCACGATCGTGACGGCCGCAGGCGGAGCTGTGCCCGTACCCTGCTGGCTGGAGAATGTCGCCACGATCGTCCGGCCCGTGGCATCCGTGATGGTCACGGGGATATCGGTGAAGCAGGTCGACCCGTTTCCGCGGATCGTCACGGGCGTGCCGCTGGCAGTGACGATGCCGCCCCCTGACAGGGGCACGGTCGCGACCACGTTGTACGGGGGCGTCCCACCGAAGATCACGATGCTCGCGGTTGGATTGTTCGCGCACGTGTTTGCGAAGGGACCGGTGAACGTCACGGTATCGGGGATGACGAAAAAAGCCGTGTTTCCCGGTCCCGGTACCTGACGGACCGTGATCGCCACCCGCTGGAACGCAAGGGTTTCCGGATCGGTGATCTGGATCAACGCCGTCTGGTTCGGCGCCCCCGGCAGCACGCGGAGACGAACGCGCGCTTGGCCCAACTGGTCCGACGTCGTGAGCACAGTGGTCGCAAGAACCTCCGGCGACGTGTTCACGGGCGTCGTGATGAATCGCACGTCGCCCGAGACGACGTCGAAACGAACGCCGCGCGCGGGCAACGGGATGCCTGCTTGGGAAATCGTCGCCGTGACAAGCGCTTCTTCGCCGGTGCAAATGGCCGGGGTGCACGCCGCGGACGAGGGCGTGATGGTGATGGCATTGGCGATCGTGCCGGGACGCACCGTGAGGGCGACCAGCTTCTGCGGCGCCGTGCCCGTGTCGCGAACGCTGAGGTTGACCGAGGTATCCGCAGACACCGGATTGGCGATGATCGTGAGCGAGTGGCCGGTGGCCTGCGAGACGATCGGGACGATGGCCTGGTTGTCCGAAACGACGACGTAGGAGCCGGTGCCGCCGGTGATCACGAGCGTCGTGGCCACGCCGGGATAGATCACCGCGCTCGCGGGCTGGACGGTGATGGCCAGCGGATCGTTCACGACCGGCGACGGTCCCACCGAGCCGCCGCAGCCGGCGATCAGGGCGCAAAACGCGAGGAGGATGGCGGTAAGGCGGCGAGCTGGAGTCACGTTGGATCTTGTCCCTGGGGTCTGGGGCCGATTCTACGCACAAGGCCCGGATTCGGCTCGGGAAATGGTTTTTATTGCAGTGCAATATCGAGGCCCGTATCATGTCCTTTGCCCTCGATTCGGCCCACCCGGCCAATCCGCCCGGGTCTGGCCACAAGCCGGTTGTAGGTCGTCCGCGCATTCGTTAGCCAGAGGAACCCAGCCATGCAACGCCGCCCCGAGAAACAGGGCCTGTACGACCCACGCCACGAGCACGACGCCTGCGGCGTCGGCTTTGTCGCCCACATCAAGGGCAAGAAGTCCCACGACATCGTCGAAAAGGGACTCACGATCCTGAACAACCTCACGCACCGCGGCGCCACGGGGGCGGACCCCTTGCACGGCGACGGCGCGGGCGTGCTGATCCAGATTCCGGACGCCTTCTTCCGCGAGGAGATGGCCAAGCAAGGCGTGAAGCTTCCGAAGGCCGGCGCCTACGGCGTGGGCATGGTGTTCCTGCCGCGCAGTCCCGCGGCGCGCGATGCGTGCGTAAGGGAGATCGAGCGCGCGATCGCGAACGAAGGGCAGATGCTCCTCGGCTGGCGCGACGTTCCGATTTCCACCGCCAGCCTCGGCCCCACGGCGATGGGCACGATGCCCGTGATCCGCCAGGTCTTCGTCGGCGCGGGCCGCAAGCAGCTCGACCGCGACGCGTTCGAACGCAAGCTCTACATCATCCGCAAGTCGCTGGGCCACGCCATCCGCGCGCTGGGGCTCTCGAATGCGGGCGACTTCTACGTGCCGTCGTTCTCCCACCGCACCATCGTCTACAAGGGCATGCTGCTCGCCCACCAGGTCGGCGAGTTCTACACCGACCTGCACGACAAGCGCCTCACCTCGGCGCTGTGCCTCGCGCACCAGCGCTTCTCCACGAACACGTTCCCCACGTGGGACCTCGCGCACCCGTTCCGCTTCATCGCGCACAACGGCGAGATCAACACGCTGCAGGGCAACCTCAACTGGATCCGCTCGCGCCAGGCCACGATCTCCTCGGCGCTGCTGGGCGATGACCTCGACAAGATCTGGCCGCTGATCTACGACGGCCAGTCGGACAGCGCCTCGTTCGACAACGCGCTCGAGCTCCTGGTGATGGGCGGCTACCCGATCGCGCACGCGATGATGCTGATGATCCCGGAAGCCTGGGCCGGCAACCCGCTGATGGATGCACGCCGCCGCGCCTTCTACGAATACAACGCCGCGCTGATGGAGCCGTGGGACGGCCCCGCCGCCGTCGCGTTCACCGACGGCAAGTTCATCGGCGCCACGCTCGACCGGAACGGCCTGCGTCCCGCGCGCTACCTCATCACCGACGACGACCTCATCGTCATGTCGTCCGAGATGGGCGTGCTCGACATCCCGCAGGAAAAGATCATCAAGAAGTGGCGCCTGCAGCCCGGCAAGATGCTGCTGGTGGACCTCGAGCACGGTCGCATCGTCTCCGACGAGGAGCTGAAGCGGGATCTCGCCGCGCAACGCCCGTACCAGGACTGGCTCGACCGCACGCAGATGCGCCTCGAGGACCTCCCGACGCCCGACAGCATTCCCACGCCGGATACGGACAAGCTCCTCGACCGCCAGCAGGCCTTCGGCTACACGCAGGAAGACCTGAAGATGCTCATGACGCCGATGGCGGTCGCGGGCGAAGAGCCGATCGGCTCGATGGGCGACGACACGCCGCTCGCCGTGCTCTCGAATCGCGCGAAGCCGCTCTACGCCTTCTTCCGCCAGCAGTTCGCGCAGGTGACGAATCCGCCGATCGACCCGATCCGCGAGCAGCTCGTGATGTCGCTGGTGTCGTTCATCGGCCCGCGCCCGAACCTGCTCTCGCCCGACTCCACCGAGCCGGTGATGCGCCTCGAGGTCTCGCAGCCCATCCTCACTTTCGAGGACATGGAGAAGCTGCGCCGCGCCGACGAATTCACCAACGGGCACTTCAAGAGCGAGGTGCTCTCGATGTGCTTCCCCGCGGACTGGGGCGTGGATGGGGTGGAGCCCGCGCTCGCGCGCCTGTGCGCCGATGCGGAAGACGCCGTCCGCAAGGGCGTGAACATCATCATCCTCACCGACCGCGAGATGTCGCGCGACTTCATCGCGATCCCGGCCCTGCTCGCCACGGCCGCCGTGCACCATCACCTGGTGCGCGCGGGCCTGCGCACGCGCTCCGGCCTCGTGATCGAGACCGGCTCCGCTCGCGAGGTCCATCACTTCGCGTGCCTCGCGGGCTTCGGCGCCGAGGCGATCCATCCGAACCTCGCGTTCGCCACGCTCCTCGACATCAAGGACGGCCTCCCGCAGAAGCTGGACGACAAGGAGGTCGTGAAGCGCTACATCAAGGCCGTCGGCAAGGGCCTGCTGAAGGTGATGTCCAAGATGGGCATCTCCACCTACCAGTCGTATTGCGGCGCGCAGATCTTCGAGGCCGTGGGCCTCAACACGAAGTTTGTCGACAAGTACTTCACCGGCACGCCCACCGCCGTCGAGGGCCTGGGCCTCGCGGAGGTCGCGCGCGACGTGATCCGCCTGCACGCGGTCGCCTACGCCAACCCCATGCCCGCGTTCGAGGTGCTCGATCCGGGCGGGGAATATGCCTACCGCACCCGCGGCGAAGCCCACATGTGGACGCCGGACACCATCGCCAAGCTCCAGCACGCGACGCGGGCCAACAACTTCACGACGTACCGGCAGTACTCCGCGCTGATCGACGAGCAGGCCGAGCGCCTGATGACGCTGCGCGGCCTCTTCCGCATCAAGGAGGAGCAGCAGCCCATTCCGCTCGAGGAAGTCGAGCCGGCGAAGGAGATCGTGAAGCGCTTCGCCACGGGCGCGATGTCGCTGGGCTCCATCTCGCATGAAGCGCACTCCACGCTCGCCATCGCGATGAACCGCATGGGCGGCAAGTCGAACACGGGCGAGGGCGGCGAAGACCCGATCCGCTACGTGAAGATGCCCAATGGCGATTCGATGCGCTCGGCCATCAAGCAGGTGGCCGCGGGCCGCTTCGGCGTCACGGCGGAATACCTCGTCAACGCGGACGACCTGCAGATCAAGATGGCGCAGGGCGCCAAGCCGGGCGAAGGCGGCCAGCTTCCCGGCCACAAGGTCTCCAAGTACATCGCCAAGGTGCGCCACACGGTGCCGGGCGTGGGCCTCATCTCGCCGCCGCCGCACCACGACATCTATTCGATCGAGGATCTCGCGCAGCTGATCCACGATCTCAAGAACGTGAACCCGAAGGCGCGCGTGTCGGTGAAGCTCGTCTCCGAGATCGGCGTGGGCACCATCGCCGCGGGTGTCGCGAAGGCGAAGGCCGACCACGTCACCATCTCCGGCTTCGACGGCGGCACCGGAGCCTCGCCGCTCTCGTCGCTCAAGCACGCCGGCAGTCCGTGGGAGATCGGCCTCGCCGAGACGCAGCAGACCCTCGTGCTGAACCAGCTTCGCGGCCGCATCAGCGTGCAGGCCGATGGCCAGATGAAGACCGGCCGCGATGTCGTCGTGGGCGCGCTGCTCGGCGCCGACGAGTTCGGCTTCGCCACGGCACCGCTCGTCGTGCAGGGCTGCATCATGATGAGGAAGTGCCACCTCAACACCTGCCCGGTGGGTGTGGCCACGCAGGACCCGGAGCTCATCAAGAAATTCACCGGCAAGCCCGAGCACGTCATCAACTACTTCTTCTTCGTCGCCGAGGAAGTGCGCGAGTGGATGGCCAAGCTCGGCTTCCGCACGTTCGACGAGATGGTCGGCCGCACGGACAAGCTCGACATCCGCGCCGGCATCGAGCACTACAAGGCCCGCGGCCTGGACTTCACCAAGCTCTTCCATCGCCCGCAGGTCGGGGCCGACGTCGCGATCCACGTCTCCGAGAAGCAGAACCACGGCTTGGAGAAGGCGCTCGACCACGAGCTCATGGCCAAGGCCAAGGGCGCGCTGGAGGCGAAGAAGCCGGTGCAGATCGAAAGCCGCATCTTCAACCGCAACCGCACCGTGGGCGCCATGCTCTCCGGTGAGGTCGCGCGCCGGTACGGCCATGCCGGTCTTGCGGACGACACGATCCACGTGAAGTTCAAGGGCACCGCGGGGCAGACGTTCGCGGGCTGGCTCGCGCACGGCGTCACGTTCGAGCTCGAGGGCGATGCCAACGACTACGTCGGCAAGGGCCTGTCAGGCGGCCGCGTCGTGATCTACCCGCCGAAGGAGTCGCCGCTGATTCCCGAGGAGAACATCCTCATCGGCAACACCGTGATGTACGGCGCGATCAATGGCGAGGCCTACTTCCGCGGCGTGGCCGGCGAGCGTTTCTGCGTGCGCAACTCCGGCGCCACTGCGGTGGTGGAAGGCGTGGGCGACCACGGCTGCGAATACATGACGGGCGGCACGGTCGTCGTCCTCGGCAAGGCAGGCCGCAACTTCGCGGCCGGCATGTCGGGCGGCATCGCCTACGTGCTCGACGAGGAGGGCGACTTCGCCCAGCGCTGCAACATGGCGATGGTCGAGCTGGAGCCGATTCCCGAGGAAGAGAGCGCCGCGGCGGCCGAAGGCAACACCGATCTCGAGACGCACGGCAAGGTGAAGATCGACCACGTGGCGGGCCACGACAGCGACATGCTGAAGGGTCTCATCCAGCGCCACCTGCTCTTCACGGGCAGCGACCGGGCACGCCGGGTCCTCGAGAACTGGGCGCTCTACCAGCCCAAGTTCGTGAAGGTGATGCCGACCGAGTACCGCCGAGCCCTGGCCGAGATGGCCCAGGAGCAGGCGAAGACGAAACAACCGGCCGAAGAACGCGTTGCCCTCTCCATCGGGAGAGGGCCGGGGGGAGCTTAGCGGTGGGCAAGATCACGGGGTTCATGGAAATCGAGCGCAAGGACCGGGGCTACGCCCCGGTGGCCGAGCGCGTGAAGGTCTACAAGGAGTTCGTGAAGGCGCTGCCCGACGCGGACATGAGCGCGCAAGGCGCGCGCTGCATGGATTGCGGCATCCCGTTCTGCCAGACCGGCTGCCCGGTGAACAACATCATCCCGGACTGGAACGACCTCGTGTACCGGGGCAACTGGAAGGATGCATTGAAGGTCCTCCACTCCACCAACAACTTCCCGGAGTTCACCGGCCGCGTCTGCCCGGCGCCCTGCGAGGCTTCGTGCACGCTCAACATCAACAACGACGCCGTGGCGATCAAGTCGATCGAACAGGCCATCGTCGACAAGGGCTGGAAGGAAGGCTGGATCGGCCCGATCGTGAAGCCGCAGAAGTCCGGCAAGAAGGTCGCCGTCGTGGGCTCCGGCCCGGCGGGCCTCGCCGCCTCGCAGCAGCTCGCGCGTGCGGGCCATGACGTGACGCTCTTCGAGAAGAACGACCGCTTCGGCGGCCTGCTGCGCTACGGCATCCCGGATTTCAAGATGGAGAAGGACCTCATCGACAAGCGCATGGAGCAGATGCGCGCCGAGGGGGTGACCTTCAAGCCGAACTCGCACGTCGGCGTGAACCTCCCCGCGAAGAAGCTCGTGGATGAATTCGACGCCGTGGTTCTCACCGGCGGCTCCGAGAAGCCGCGCGACCTGCCCGTCACCGGCCGCGAGCTCTCGGGCATCTACTACGCGATGGATTTCCTGCCGCTGCAGAACAAGAAGGTCGCGGGCGACACCGTGCCCAACCAGATCGTCGCCACGGGCAAGCACGTCGTGGTGATCGGCGGCGGCGACACGGGCAGCGACTGCATCGGCACCTCCATCCGCCAGGGCGCCAAGTCGGTCATGAACTTCGAGCTGATGCCGCAGCCGCCCGAGCGGGAGGACAAGCCGCTCACGTGGCCGTACTGGCCGTTGAAGCTGCGCACGTCGTCCTCGCACGAGGAGGGCGCCAAGCGCGACTTCGCGGTGGCCACCAAGTCCTTCAACGGCAAGGACGGCAAGGTCGAGAGCCTCACGGCCTGCCACGTCGAGTGGGTGAAGGACGAGAAGGGCGGCATGGCGATGAAGGAAGTGCCGGGCACCGAATTCACGATCCCCGCCGACCTCGTGCTGCTCGCGATGGGCTACCTGCACCCGGTGCACGAGGGCATGATCGCCGAGCTCTCGGTCGCGAAGGATGGGCGCGGCAACGTGAAGGCTACGACCGACGGTCCCGGCTGCTACGCGACCTCGGTGCCGAAGGTGTTCGCCGCCGGGGACATGCGCCGCGGCCAGTCGCTCGTGGTGTGGGCGATCCGCGAAGGCCGCCAGGCCGCGCGCGAGGTCGATGCCTTCCTCATGGGTTCGACGAGCCTGCCACGGTAGCGCTGCTCAAGTCCGTCGTCCTCATCGGCGTCGCCGGCTACTGCGGGCTGGCGGCGCTGCTCTGGCTGCTGCAGGACAAGCTCCTCTTCCATCCCGTGCCGCTCTCGGGGCGCGCCGCGCCTCCGAAGGACTGGACGATGGAGGCCGTGCGCGTGACGGCGCGCGACGGGATCGCGCTCGAGGGCATCCTCCTGAAGCCTCCGGGCCCACCCGCGCCGCTGCTGGTCTACTTCGGCGGCAATGCGGAGGAGGTGACCGAAGGCGCCGCCGGCGCCACCAAGTTCGGGATGCGCGCCCTCCTGCTGGTCAACTACCGCGGCTATGGCGGGAGCCAGGGCGCGCCCTCGGAGCCGGCGATCGTCTCCGACGCGCTCGAGCTCTTCGATTGGGCGTCGAAGCGCAGCGATGTCGATGCGTCCCGCATCGCGGTGATCGGAAGCAGCCTCGGCAGCGGGGTGGCCGTGCAGGTCGCGGCGCAGCGCCCGGTGAAGGCCGTGGTGCTCGCCTCACCGTACGACAGCATTGCCGAGGTCGCCGCCTCGCACTATCGCTTCTTCCCCGTTCGCTGGCTCGTGCGCAATCCGTTCGACTCGATGTCGCGCGCGCCCGGGATCCGCGTGCCGGCGCTCATCGTGATCGGCGCGGCCGACACCACGATTCCTCCCGCCCATTCGAAGCGGCTCGCGGCTGCGTGGGGCGGGCCGCACGAAGAGCTGCTGCTCGAGGGAAAAGGGCACAACGACCTGTACGGTCCCGAATATGACGCCGCGGTCCGGGGGTTTCTCGACAAGCATCTGTAAAATGCGCGGGTGCAGAACGATACTTTCCTCCGGGCGCTGATGCGCCTTCCCACGCCGTACACACCCGTCTGGATCATGCGCCAGGCCGGGCGTTACCTCCCCGAGTACAACGCCACGCGAAAGAAGGCCGGCAGCTTCCTCGCGCTCGCGAAGACGCCCGAGCTCGCGTGCGAGGTGACGCTGCAGCCGATCGAGCGCTTCCCGCTCGACGCGGCGATCATCTTCTCCGACATCCTCACCGTGCCCGACGCTATGGGCCTGGGCCTGTATTTCGTCGACGGCGAAGGGCCGAAGTTCGAGCGGCCCGTGCGCGAGGAAGCGGACATCGCGCGCCTCGCCTCGCCGGACCTCGAGAAGCTGAAGTACGTGTTCGATGCGATCGCCCTCACGCGCAAGGAGCTCGCGGGCCGCGTCCCGCTGATCGGCTTCTCCGGCAGCCCCTTCACGCTCGCCTGCTACATGATCGAAGGCGGCGGCAGCGACGACTTCCGGCGAGTGAAGACGATGCTCTATTCGCGCCCCGACCTCCTGCATCGGATCCTTCGCGTCAACACCGAAGCGGTGACGGCCTACCTCAACGCGCAGATCGAAGCCGGCGCGCAAGCGATCCAGATCTTCGACACCTGGGGCGGAACGCTCTCGGACGCGGCATTCCGGGAGTTCTCGCTGGCCTATTCGATGCAGGTGCTGGCCGGCATTCGCCACGGGCCGGACGGGCACGTGCCCCGCATCCTCTTCACCAAGGGTGGCGGGCAGTGGCTGGACGCCATGGCGGGCTCCGGCGCCGACGCGCTGGGCATCGACTGGACCACCGACGTAGGCGACGCCCGCCATCGCGTGGGCGCCCGCGTTGCCCTGCAGGGCAACATGGATCCCATGGCCCTTTTCGGCACCCCGGCGGCGATCGAGGCGGAAGCCAAGCGCATCCTGGGGCGCTACGGAGAGGGTCCCGGGCACGTCTTCAACCTCGGCCACGGCGTCTCCCAATTCACGCCGCCGGAGCACGTCGGAGCGCTCGTCGATGCGGTGCATCGGCACTCCGCTCGCCCGCTTCCGCGATAGGCCGTGTCAAGAACTTTATTTGTTTCGTAGTGGTTGCTTATTCACACGTCTTTCGTTCTCGCGGCAGTTGTGACGGTTTCGAGCGGGTCGTGTTCAGTTCTCCGGATTCGCTCTAAAAATCAGTAGCTTCCAAGATGCTGCAGCGCCGCAAACGCGGCGCCGGGCGGCACAGATGAGCGCCGCGCCGCCGCCGGCGGCGAGTTCTTCACAGACTTATCCACACCCTCTTCCGAACCGTGAAAGTCGCCCAAGTCGCCCTCGACGTGCCCCTCGAAGGGACCTTCGACTTCCGCGTTCCCGAGGGCCTGGAGCCGCGGGTCGGGAGCCTCGTCGTGGTGCCCTTCGGGCGCACGAGGAAGGTCGGCGTGGTGGTGGGCGGAGCCGACCGGAGCGAGGTCCCGGACGACAAGCTGCGCGACCTGGAGCGCGTCCTCGAGGACGTGCCGGCGATCGCCCCGCCGGAGCTCGAGCTCTACCGGTTCTGCGCTGCCTACTACCTCCGGCCCCTGGGCGAGGTGATCGGGGCCAGCCTGCCGCCCCGGCTGCGCCAGGTGTCCCGGCGGCCGCTCAAGCCGCCGCCGCCTCCCGGGCCCCTCGATGTGGGTGATCCGTCCCCGGTCGCGCTGACGGGGGATCAGGCGCGCGCGGTGGAGCTCATCGGGGAAGGCGCGGGCCGGTTCCACCCCGTCCTGCTCCAGGGCGTCACCGGCAGCGGCAAGACGGAGGTCTACCTTCGGGCCATCGCGGCGGTGCTGGAGCGCGGCCGGCAGGCGCTCTTCCTGGTGCCCGAGATCGGCCTCACCCCGCAGCTCGAGGCGCGCGTGCGGGGGCGCTTCCCGCGCTCCGCCGTCGTCTCGGCGCACAGCCACCTCTCGGAAGGCGAGCGTGCCAAGGCGTGGCTCGCGGCGCATACGGGCAGCGCGGCCATCGTGCTCGGCACGCGCCTCGCCGTGCTGTCGCCATTCGCGAACCTCGGGTTGATCGTGGTGGACGAAGAGCACGACATGTCCTTCAAGCAGCAGGAAGGGCTGCGGTACTCGGCGCGCGATGTCGCCGTGCGGCGCGCGCAGATGCTCGGAATCCCCGTCGTCCTCGGCTCGGCCACGCCCTCGCTCGCGAGCTACGCGAACGCGAAGCAGGGCCGCTACGCGCTCGCCGTGCTGCGGGAACGCGCGACCGCCGGCGCCTCCATGCCGGTGGTGCGCAACATCGATACTCGGGCGGACCGGCCGGAGGAAGGGTTGTCGTCGTTCCTGGTCGGCGCGATCCGCAAGCGGCTCGAGCGTGGCGAGCAGAGCCTCATCTTCGTGAACCGGCGCGGCTTCTCGCCGGTGCTCTATTGCCGCGATTGCGCCTGGACTTCGTCCTGCGACCGCTGCAGCGCGAAGCTGGTGCTGCATCGCAGGACCCACCGGTTGCGCTGCCACCACTGCGGCCACGAGCGGCCCATTCCGCAGCGCTGCCCGCAATGCGGCGGCATGGACCTCCAGCCCGTGGGGCACGGGACGCAGCGCGTCGAAGAGGCATTGAAGGCGCTCTTTCCGGCGGCGCGCATCGCACGCGTGGACCGCGACTCGACGGCGCGCAAGGGCGCGCTCGCGGGCGTGCTGGAGCGTGTGGGCGCGGGCGAGGTCGACATCCTCGTCGGCACGCAGATGCTCGCGAAGGGCCACGACTATCCGGCGCTCACGCTGGTGGGCGTGCTGGACAGCGACTCGGGCCTCTTCAGCGCGGACTTTCGTGCCTCCGAGCGACTCTTCTCGCAGCTCGTGCAGGTGGCGGGCCGTGCGGGCCGCGCCGATCGCCCCGGCGAGGTGCTGATCCAGACCGACTTCCCCACGCATCCGCTCTACGCCGCGGTCGCGACGCACGACTACGAGACGTTCGCCGACGAGGGGCTCGAAGAACGGCGGATGGCGGGCTTCCCGCCCTTTTCGCACCTCGTCCTGCTGCGCGCCGAGTCGAAGAAGCCCGGCGAAGCGGTGGACTTCCTGCGCGGAGCCGCACGGCTCGCCCGCGAGCTTTCCGCCGAGGTCGAGGTGTTCGATCCCGTTCCCGCGCCGCTCGAGCGCAAGGCGGGCTACATCCGCGCCCAGCTCCTCGTGCGGGCGCAATCGCGCTCCGTCCTGCAGCCCCTCGCGCGCGACTGGAAATCCCGCCTCGACGAACTGGGCGAGCGGCATGTCCGCTGGTCGCTGGACATCGATCCCCAGGACGTCTGACCAAAACCCGGGTCAGAGTGGAGTTTCCGAATAAAAACTCCACTCTGACCCGGGTTTTGCCTGCCCGTATAATTGGTCGTTTTCCTCGCAGCCCTTTCCCGTGTCAGATCCCAAGCAGCAGGTCGAGTCCCTTGTCGCGAAGGCCGTTGCCGACGCCTTCCCCGAGGCCGGCGCCGTCTCGATCCTGATCGAGCGCCCGAAGAACCTCGACCACGGCGACTTCGCCACCAACGTCGCGCTGCAGCTCGCCAAGAGCGTCGGGAAGAAGCCGCGCGAGGTCGCCGAGGCGATCGTCGCGAAGATGCCGAAGGACGGCCTCGTCACCAAGATGGACATCGCCGGCCCGGGCTTCATCAACTTCACGCTGGGCTCCGTCTCGCGCTTCGGCGTGGTGGCCACGGCCAACGCGCAGGGCAAGCTGTTCGGGCGCGGCGAAGGCGGCAAGGGCGCCAAGTTCATGGTGGAGTTCGTCTCCGCCAATCCGACGGGCCCGCTGCACGTGGGGCACGGCCGGCAGGCGGCGCTGGGCGACGCGATCAGCACGCTGCTCGAATGGCAGGGCTACACGGTCACGCGCGAGTTCTACTACAACGACGCCGGCAACCAGATCGCCAACCTCGCGCTCTCGGTGCAGGCGCGCGTGAAGGAAGCCGCGGGCATGACGGTCGAGATGCCGAAGGACGGCTACCTCGGCGACTACATCCGCGAGATCGCCCGCGAATACGTCTCCGCCCACTTCGGCGACGCGAAGGGCGAGAACCTCGCGCAGATCCAGCAGTTCGCCGTGAAGTACCTGCGGAACGAACAGGACATCGATCTCCGGGCGTTCGGCGTGCAGTTCGAGTCGTACTTCCTCGAAAGCTCGCTCTACACCGACGGCAAGGTCGACGAGACCGTCGCGATGCTGAAGAGGGCGGGCCACACGTACGAGGGCGAAGGCGCGCTGTGGCTGAAGACCACGGACTTCGGCGACGACAAGGACCGCGTGATGCGCAAGTCCGACGGCACGTACACGTACTTCGTGCCCGACGTCGCCTATCACGTGACCAAGTTCAAGCGCGGCTACCCGCACGTCGTGAACGTGCAGGGCGCGGACCACCACTCGACGGTCACGCGCGTGCGTGCCGGCCTGCAGGCCCTCGAAATGCAGATCCCCAAGGGCTATCCCGACTACGTGCTGCACCAGATGGTGACGGTGATGAAGAGCGGCGAGGAGGTGAAGATCTCCAAGCGCGCCGGCTCCTACGTCACGGTGCGCGACCTCGTGGACGAAGTCGGACGCGACGCCGTGCGGTACTTCTTCATCATGCGCAAGGTCGACTCGCACCTGGTGTTCGACATCGACCTCGCGAAGGCCAAGACCGAGGACAACCCGGTGTACTACGTGCAGTACGCGCACGCGCGCCTGTGCTCGGTGCTGCGCGAATGGGGCGGCGACGTGGAATCGCTGAAGACCGCGGACCTCTCGCCGCTCGGCTCGCCGCACGAGGTCGCGCTCGCGCAGAAGCTCTCCGAATTCCCCGGGCTGCTGGCGCGCGCCGCACGCGAATTCGCGCCGCACCTGGTGTCGTTCTACCTGCATGACGACGTGGCCGCGCGCATGCATTCCTACTACAATGCGGAGCGTTTTCTCGTCGACGACGAGAAGCTGAAGCTCGCGAGATTGTCGCTCGTCGCCGCGACGCGACAGGTCCTCGCGAACGGCCTGGCGGTGCTGGGCGTCAGCGCCCCCGAGAGGATGTAAGTGGCGAAAGACTACGCGAAGGAAAACTCCAGGCCCGTCCGCAGCGGCACCGGACCGGCGCATCCGATGCTGATGGGCGTCATCATCGGCCTGCTGCTCGGGATCATCATCGCGCTCGCGGTGGCGCTGTGGCTGAACCGCTTGTCGAATCCGTTCGTCGAGAAGGGCAAGGGCATCGAGCCGCTGCCGCGCATCGGCGCCGCCCAGCCCCCGCCGCCGCCCGAAGCGGCCAAGGCCGCCGAGAAAGCCGCCGAGAAAGCCAAGGCCGCGCCGGACAAGTCGGCCGATCCCAAGGACGCGAAGAAGGCCGCGGCGAAGAACGAGCGCCCGCGCTTCGAGTTCTACCAGATCCTCCCCGGCGACAAGGAAGTGACGGACAAGGACATCAAGGCCGCCAAGGCCGCGCCGCCCAAGGCGCCCGCCGAGGCCGCCAAGCCCGGCTCGTCGCCGCAGGCGCCGAAGGCGTTCTCCGGCGAGACGTACTGGCTGCAGGCCGGTGCGTTCGCCTCCGAGGCGGATGCGGACAACCTCAAGGCGAAGATCGCGCTCTCCGGCCTGGAAGCTTCGGTCCGGCCGGTCAACGTGGAGAACAAGGGAACGTTGTATAGGGTCAGGCTGGGGCCGTACCAGAGCGTGGACGACGCGAACCGAATCAAGACCGCGCTGTCCCAGAACGGCGTTGCCGCAGCCATCATTCGCACGACCGAAGACACCAAAAAATAGGAACCCACCCCATGACCTCGCTTCGCCAGCTCTTCGCCGCCGCCCTCGTGGCGTTCGGCTTCGCCGCCGCCGGCGCCTCCGCCCAGCCCGCCGATTACGGCCTCCTCAACCCGCCCCAGCCCACCGAGGGCGGCGGCAAGATCGAGGTCATCGAATTCTTCTGGTACGGCTGCCCGCACTGCGCCCGCCTCGAGCCGTTCCTGGCCAAGTGGGCCGCCGCCGCACCCAAGGACGTCGTGGTGAAGCGCGTGCATGCCCTGCCCAGCAACGCCTGGCTCGAGAATGCCACGCTGTTCTACACGCTCGAGGCCATGGGGCAGGTGGACCGCCTGCACTCCAAGGTCTTCGAGGCCATCCACAACGAGGGCGTGAACCTCAACATCGAAAGCGTGCGCAACAGCTGGCTCACCAAGAACGGCATCGACCCGGTCAAGTACGCCGAGGTCGCCAAGTCCTTCTCGGTGCAGACCAAGCTGAACCGCGCGCGCCAGATGACGAGCTCGTACAAGGTCGACGGCGTGCCGCAGATCTACGTCAACGGCAAGTACGTCACCAACAACACGTACGCCCAGGGCGAGCCGAAGATCATGCCGATCGTCGACAAGCTCGTGGACCGCGCGCGCAAGGAATCCGTCGCCGCCAAGTAGCGGCACGCCATGAAGGTGTTTCTCACGGGGGCTTCGTCGGGCATCGGCGAAGCCCTCGCGCGTTTCTACGCGGCCCAAGGCGCCACGCTCGGCCTGCTCGCGCGGCGCGAGGAGCAGCTCCGCACCCTGCAGGGCACTCTCGGCGTCCCCGTCGAGATCTACCCCGCGGACGTGACCGATCTCAAGGCCGTGAAGGCCGCGGCCGAATCCTTCATCGCGAAGCACGGCGTGCCCGACATCGTGATCGGCAATGCCGGCGTCTCGCACGGCACGTTGACGGAGTTCGAGGACGACGTGGACGTCTTCCGCCAGATCATGGACATCAACGTGAACGGCCTGGTGAACACGTTCCATCCGTTCATCGCGCCGATGCGCGGCCAGCGCGCGGGCTCGCTCGTGGGTGTGGCCTCGGTCGCAGGCTTCCGGGGCATTCCCGGCGCCAGCGCATACAGCGCCTCGAAAGCGGCCGCCATCCGTTACTGCGAGTCCCTGCGCGTGGAATTACGGGGCACCGGCGTGCAGGTGACCACCATCTGCCCCGGCTACATCGCCACGCCGATGACGGAGAAGAACCCGTATCCCATGCCGTTCCTCATTCCCGCGGATGACTTCGCGCGCCGCTTCGGCCGCGCCGTCGCGGCGCGAAAGAGCCTCGCGGTGATCCCGTGGCAAATGGCGATCGTCGCGCGGTTGCTCACCGTGCTCCCCAATTTCCTCTACGACGCGGCCTTCGCCAAGGCCGGCCGCAAGCCCCGCAAGAATTAGGGTCAGCTACTTTTTCAGAGCGGCTCGGTCTCGCCCTGCGTCGGGCGCCAGACGAGCAGGCGTTTTTCCGCCTTCGTGACCGCGAAGTCGAGGATCAACGCGAAGGCCGTAAGCACCAGGATGCCGGCGTACACGGTGTTGATGTCGAACGCGCCTTCGGCCATGTGGATCAAGTAGCCCACGCCCTTGGCCGACCCGAGGTACTCACCCACCACAGCGCCGACGAACGCCATCCCCACGGAGATGTGCAGGCTCGAGAAGACCCACGACGTTGCCGAGGGCAAATACACGTGGCGCAGGAGCTGCCTTCGCGAGGCGCCGAGCATGGTCGCATTGCTGAGCACGACGGGACTCACTTCCTTCACGCCCTGGTAGACGTTGAAGAAGACGATGAAGAACACGAGCGTCACGCCCAGCGCCACCTTGGAGGCCATGCCGAGGCCGAACCAGACCATGAAGATCGGGGCCAGCACCACGCGCGGCATCGCGTTCATCGCGGTGATGTAGGGATCGAAGATCGCCGAGGCGGTGGGCGAGAGCCCGAGCCAGAGGCCCACGGCGAGCCCGAGCACCGAGCCGATCACGAAGGCCATCGCTGTTTCCTGCAGCGTCACCCACAGGTGCGGATAGATCTCGCCGCCGCTGAACCATTCCCAGATCACCTTGAAGATCTTCACCGGCTCGCCGAAGAAGAATGCGGCGCGGTCGGCATTTTCCGGCCACACGAAGGGCGGGATCAGCTCCGGGTCCGTGAGGAGCTGCCAGACCACGAAGATGCCGACGAGCAGCACGACCTGCACGATGCGCAGCTTGCCGCGGCTCACGCGATCACCCGGTTCTTCGTCTGCTGGTAGCCCTTCAGCACTTCGTCCTTCATCGCGTGCCAGATCCTGTCGTGCAGCTCGATGAAGCGCGGCGAGAGGCGGATCTCGGACACGTCGCGCGGGCGCGGCAGGTCGATCACGAAATCCCCGATGGGGTGGGTCGCCGGTCCGGCCGAGAGCACCACCACGCGGTCGGAAAGCGAGATTGCCTCCTCGAGGTCGTGGGTGATGAAGAGCACGCTCTTGCGGTTGGCGCTCCAGAGCTCCAACAGCTCGTTCTCCATCAACTGCCGCGTCTGGATGTCGAGCGCGGAGAAGGGCTCGTCCATCAGCAGGATCTTCGGATCGAGGATCAGCATCTGCGCGAGCGAGGTGCGCTTGCGCATGCCCCCGGAGAGTTGATGCGGGTAGCGGTCGCCGAAGCCCGCGAGGCCCACGCGCCCGAGCCAATCCTCGGCTTTCGCGCGCGCCGTGGCCTTGTCCTCGCCGCGGAACTCGAGCCCGGCCGTCACGTTGTCGAGGCAGCTTCGCCACGGCATCAACGCTTCGGACTGGAACATGTAGCCCGCACGGCGGTTCACGCCCGCAAGCGGCTCGCCGAACGTGGTGACCGAGCCCGACGACGGCTTCAGCAGCCCGGCGGCGACGTTGAGCAGCGTCGACTTGCCGCAGCCGGTGGGTCCCACGACGGAGACGAACTCGCCCTCGGCGATCGAGAGCGACACGTCCTTCACGGCCGTGTACGAGCCCGCCTTGCCCGCAAACGTGCAAGTGACCTTGTCGAAGAGGACCGCGGCGGACACTACTTGTACTTCGCCTGGGCCTTCTTCACGAACGAGTTGTCGAAGGTCTGGTTCAGGTCCAGCTTGCCCGCGGCCTTCACCGAGGGCTCGAACTGCACCAGCACCTTGTAGACGTTCTCGGCGGCCTTGAGCGAAAGCGTGCCGTCCTCGGAGTAGCCGATCATGTTCTTCAGCAGGGCGTCCTTGTAGAGCGACGGGTTGCCGGCCTTGTACTCGGCGGGCATGAGGTCGACGATCTCCTGCGGCGTGGCCTTCGCGATCCACTTGTCGGCGCGCACCATCGCATTCACCACGGCTTGCACGGTGCGCGGGTTCTTCTTGATGTACTCGTCGGTGATGTAGATCACGGAGGCGTGATAGTCGCCGCCGTAGATGTCCTTCATCCCCTTCTCGGTGCGGCTGTCGGCGACGGCCACGTACTTGCCCGTGGCCTCGAGCTGCGAGATGACGGGATCGAGGTTGCTCATCGCGTCGATCTCGCCCTTCTCCATCGCGGCGAAGGCGCCCGCGCCGGTGCCCACGCCCACCACCGAGATGTCGGTGGGCTTCAAGCCATCCTTGGCGAGCAGGTTGTTCACGAACATGTTCGTGGAAGAGCCCGGGGCCGTGACGCCCACCTTGAGGCCCTTCAGGTCCTTGCCGTTCTTGTACTTGGCCGCCTTGTCCTTCGGCAGCAGCAGCACGATCGACGAGTACTTGGCCTGCAGCACGACGGCTTTGATCGGCTGCTTCTTCGCGACCATGTTGATGGTGTGCTCGTAGGCGCCCGAGACCATGTCGGCCGAGCCGCCCACCAGGGCCTGCAGCGCCTTGGCGCCGCCGGCGAAGTCGGGGATCTCGACCTCGAGGCCTTCTTCCTTGAAGTAGCCCTTGCGCTCGGCGACCGAGAGCGGCAGGTAGTAGAAGAGGTTCTTGCCGCCGACCGCGATGGTGACCTTCTTCTGCTCCGGCGCCTGTGCGAAGGCGGCGGCCGCGGCGAGCAATCCGGCGGCGAGCAGGACGAGCTTCTTCATCGGTTTCTCCTCAGTTGCTTATTGTCGTAGCGATTCCGGAATCTCGTGCAGGTGCATCGTGACGCCGGCTTTCATGACCTGCCCGGGCACCTCGTGCCCGACGATACCGGGGATCAGCTGGGCGCACGCGATCAGTTTCGCGATGTCCACGCGCGTGTCGTAGCCCATGTCTTCCAGCATGTTCACCATGTCCTCGGTGCAGATGTTGCCCGTGGCGCCGGGTGCGAAGTTGCAGCCGCCCAGCCCGGCGAGCGATCCGTCGAAGGAGTGCACGCCCGCGGCGATGCCGGCGATCACGTTCGCAAGCCCCATGCCGCGCGTGTTGTGGAAGTGGAGCGTGTAGTACGTCTCGTTGGGCGCGGGGAAGCGCTCGAGCACCTTGCGGGTGAGCTCCTCGACTTGCCGAGGGTTGGCCATGCCAGTGGTGTCCGCGATCGAGACGCCGTCGAAGCCGAACTCGTGGAAGTGCTCGACGAAGCGCAGCACCATGTCCTCGGCGACGTGGCCCTCGAAAGGGCAGCCGAACGCGGTGGACAGCGACATCGTGATCTTCATGCCGGCGTCGTGGGCCACCTTCACCATCGTCGGCAGCTCGGCAAGGGATTGCTCGTGGGTGCGGTTGATGTTGGCCCGGTTGTGGGTCTCCGAGGCCGAGACGACGCCGTTCACCTCGTCGGGCTTCTTCGTCGTGGCCGCCGCGTTCTGGACGCCCCGGATGTTCGGGACCAGTGCCACGTAGACCACGCCGGGGACCCGCTCGATGCCCGCCAGGACGTCGTTAGCATCCGCGAGCGCGGGGACCAGCTTGGGGGACACGAACGAGGTCACCTCCACCTTGTGGAGGCCTGTTCGCGACAAATGGTCGACCAATTCGACCTTGGTGGCGGTGGGGACGAACCGCGGTTCGATCTGGAAACCGTCCCGGACGGCCACGTCATTGATATACAAGCGCATGGAGGAATTATACGATTCCCCTTGCATGGATACGCCGGAACGCGACAAGGACGCAGCCCTCGGGGACGACATTCGCCTCCTGGGCCGGATATTGGGCGACACCATCCGCTCCCACGAGGGCGATTTCACCTTCGACCTCATCGAGTCCATCCGCAAGCTCGCGGTGGCCAGCCGGCGCCTGGAAGACGTCGCCTCGCGCAAATCCCTCGCCCGGACGCTCGATGCCCTGACCGACGACCAGGCCGTCGTCGTCGTGCGAGCCTTCAGCTACTTCTCGCTCCTCGCCAACATCGCCGAGGACCGCCACCACCTGCGCCGCGGGCGGGCGAACCGCCGTTCGGGCGCCGCGCCGCTCGCCTCCACGCTGCGCGGCCTGTTCCAGGATGCCCGCGAGCGAGGCACCAAGCAGGACGAAGCCCTGGCCCGCCTCTCGCGCGTGCGCGTCACGCCCGTGCTCACCGCGCATCCGACCGAAGTGCAGCGCAAGAGCACGCTCGACCTCCAGCTCGAGATCTCCTCGCGCCTGGGCGAGCGCGACAACCCGGACATCCTCCCGGAAGAGAAGACCGCCATCGATATGCGGCTGCGCGCGCTGGTCGAGACGCTCTGGCAGACGCGCATCCTGCGGGCGGTGAAGCTCGCGGTGCGCGACGAGATCGAGAACGCGCTCTCCTATTTCGGCTACTCGTTCATCGACGTGGTGCCGCGCGTGCAGGCGGAGGTCGAGGACGCCGTGGCCCAGCTGCCGGGCGACTTCGGCCGGCCTGAGCTGCCCCCGGTGCTCACCGTCGGAAGCTGGGTGGGCGGCGATCGCGACGGCAACCCCTTCGTCACCGCGGACATGCTCGAGTACGCCTTCCGCCGCCAGGGCGAATGCATCTTCGATCACTACCTGGCCGAGGTGCACGCGCTGGGGGCCGAGCTGCCGCTCTCGCGCACGCTCGCGCGCGTGACGCCCGCGCTGGAAGCCCTCGCGGAACGCTCGCCGGACAAGTCCCCGCATCGCCAGTCCGAGCCGTACCGCCGGGCCCTCACCGGCATCTACGCGCGCCTCGCGTCCACGGCGCGCAGCTTCGGCCTGCATTCCGAGCAGCGCTCGGCGCTGGGCGAAGCCGATCCGTATCCCGACGCCGCCAGCTTCCTCGCCGAGCTGGACGTGATCGACACCAGCCTTCGCGGGCACGGCGGCGGACTCCTCGCGGATGGGCGGCTGAGATCGCTGCGCAAGGCCGTCGGCGCCTTCGGCTTCCACCTCGCCACGGTGGACCTGCGCCAGAACTCGGAGATCCACGAGGAGGTGATCGCCGAGCTGCTGCGCGAGGCGAAGGTCACGCCGGGCTACGTGACGCTGCCCGAAGAGCAGCGCCAGAAGATCCTGCGCGCCGAGCTCGCGTCGCCGCGGCAGCTGCGCTCGTCCTTCGCCACGTATTCCGACCTCACCAAGGGCGAGCTCGCCATCCTGGAAACCGCGGCGGCGGTGCATCGGCAGCGCGGCGCCGAATCGATCCGCCAGTACGTGATCTCGAAGGCCGAGAGCGTCTCGGACATGCTCGAGGTCGCGGTGCTGCTGAAGGAAGTGGGCCTGCTCACCCCGGGCGAGCTGCCCGCGTCGAAGCTGCAGATCGTCCCGCTCTTCGAGACCATCCGCGACCTGCGCGCGGCGCCGGACACGATGCGCGAATGGTTCGCGCTTCCCGAGGCGAAGTCGATCGTGAAGTCGCTGGGCGCCGTGCAGGAAGTCATGCTCGGGTACTCGGACAGCAACAAGGACGGCGGCTACACCACGTCGAACTGGGAGCTCTACAAGGCCGAGGTCGCGCTCGTGCAGGTCTTCAAGCAGGCCGGCACCAAGATGCGCTTCTTCCACGGCCGCGGCGGCACCGTGGGCCGCGGCGGCGGTCCGAGCTACGAGGCCATCCTCGCCCAGCCCCCCGGCAGCGTGCAAGGCGAGCTGCGCCTGACCGAGCAAGGCGAGGTGATCGCGAGCAAGTACTCGAACCGCGACATCGGCCAGCGCAACCTCGAGGCGCTGGTGGCGGCGACGGTGCGCGCGATGATGGATTCCGATCCCCACGCCAAGCACGAGGACTACCACGTCGTGATGGACGAGCTCTCCGCCACGGCCTTCAAGGCCTATCGCGAGCTCGTGTACGAGACCGACGGCTTCGTCGATTACTTCCGCGCCTCCACGCCGATCGGCGAGATCGCGGAGCTCAACATCGGCTCGCGGCCGGCCTCGCGCAAGGCTTCCGTGCGCATCGAGGATCTTCGCGCCATTCCGTGGGTGTTCTCGTGGGCGCAGTGCCGCGTGATGTTGCCGGGCTGGTTCGGCTTTGGCAGCGCCGTGGAGTCCTTCCTCGTGCGCCGCGGCCCGGCCGGGCAGGAGCTGCTCTCGGAGATGTGGCGCTCGTGGCCGTTCTTCCGCGCGATGCTCTCCAACCTCGAGATGCTGCTCGCCAAGACGGACCTCGCGGTGGCCGCGCGCTACAAGGACCTGGTGCCTGATCCCGTGCTCGCCGAGGCGATCTTCTCGCGCATCCGTACGGAGCTCGACGCCACGATGCGGGCGTACTTCTCGATCACCGGCAGCCTGGGCTTCCTCGAGTCGAACCCCACGCTTGCGCGCTCGATCCGCAACCGCTTCCCCTACCTCGATCCACTGAACCACCTGCAGGTGGAGCTCATCAAGCGCTTCCGCGCCGGCGAGGTGGACGACAAGGTGAAGCGGGGCATCCACCTCACCATCAACGGACTCGCCGCAGGCCTGCGCAATTCTGGTTGAGGGCTGGGCCCCCGCCTGCGCGGGGGTGACGATTCAGTCGCCCAGCGGGCTGGGGTATCCCACGAGCGTGATGAAGCAGATCGCCAGGCCGATGGCCACCACCAGCAGCGGCCCCGTGTAATAGAACACGTCGAAGAGATAGCGCCAGCGCGCGTTGGTGGGTTGTCCCCGCGCTTTCCACGATTGCTCGAACTCCGATTGCGTGCCGCGGAAGAAGAACGCGCGCATGCGGCCGGTGTTGATCCACGAGTAGGGAAAGAAGATCGCGAGGAACGACCCCACGATCGGCCGCACATAGGCCAGCGCGTAGAGGGCGCACAAGCCGAGGAAGATGCCGATCACCACGTGGCTCTCCGGCGACTGGCGGCCCCACCAGGCCGCCATCTGCAGCGGCAGCTCGGGAGGATTGTGGAGGTAGTACTCGAAGCTGCGGCGGAAGTCGCGAAGCATCGTCTATCCCACGGTTGCGGCCGCGTGCAGGCGCGCGATGTCGGCGGCGGAGTAGCCGAGGGATGCGAGGACCTCGTCGGTGTGCTCGCCCAGGCGCGGGCCGATCCACTTTGTTCCGCCCGGAGTCTCGGAGAGCTTCGGCACGATGCCCGGGAGCACCAGCTCGCGCTCGCCCAGCTTGTGGCGCTCGATCATGCCGCGCGCCTGGAAGTGCAGGTCCTTCGCGATGTCGGCGATCGAATAGATGCGGCCCGACGGAACCTCGGCCTTCGCGAGCACGGCGAGCGCCTCGTCGAGCGTGACGCTCGCGCACCAGTCGCCGATCACTTTGTCGAGGCGTTCCGTATGCCGCGTGCGGCCCGCGTTGTCGGCGAGCTCGGGATCGTCGGCGAGCGCGGGCAGGCCAATGCCGCGCATCATCCGCTTGAAGATGGAATCCGCGTTGGCGCCGATGACGACGTACTGCCCGTCCTTGCAGCGATAGGTGTTCGACGGGACGATGCCCGGCAGCGCGGAGCCCGTGCGCTCGCGCACCGATCCGTCGTAGCCGTACTCCGGCAGCATCGACTCCATCATCGCGAACACCGCTTCGTAGAGGGCGACGTCGACGACCTGGCCCTTGCCGGTCTTCGTGCGGTTGTGGATCGCCATCAGCGCGCCGATCACGCCGAACATCGCCGCGAGCGAGTCGCCGATCGAGATGCCGACGCGCACCGGTGCGCGATCCGGGTAGCCCGTGATGTAGCGCATGCCGCCCATCGATTCGCCGATGGCGCCGAAGCCGGGCTGGTCCTTGTACGGTCCCGTCTGGCCGAAGCCCGAGAGGCGCACCATCACCAGCCTGGGGTTCTCCTTCGCGAGCTGCTCGTACCCGAGGTTCCACTTCTCGAGCGTGCCGGGGCGGAAGTTCTCGACCACGATGTCGGCCTGTGCCACGAGGCGGCGCACGACCTCCTGGCCCTCGGGGGCCTTCAGGTTTACCGCGACGGATTTCTTGTTGCGCGCCTGCGCATACCACCAGAGCGAGTTGCCTTCGTGGAGCTTCCTCCACTTGCGCAGCGGATCACCCTCGCCGGGCGTCTCCACTTTCACGACATCCGCGCCGAACTCCGCCATCAAGCGCGCGCAATACGGCCCGGCGATCAGCGTGCCGAGCTCGACGACTTTCAAATCCGCCAACGGTCCCATGGCGCGATTGTCGCCCGCGCCGGGGCGGCTCGGCTAGCGGCCGACTTCGGCGAGCACCTGGCGGACGTCGAGCGTGCGCGCCTTTTCCTGGATCGCGGGGAGGTAGCGCGACTGCAGGCCCTTCGCCTCGCCGAGGATCGATTCGTACGTCTCGCGCAGCGTCTGCGTCGACAACTTCCGGCCGCCGGCGTAGTAGCGCTTGGCGAGGTGGCCCAGCGCGTACGTCGAGGCGAACGACATGCCGGAGCTCACGGCTTGCTTGGCAATGCCGCCGAGGAAACCACCGAGGAAGCGGCCGACCAGCTTCACGCCCACCTGCTCGACATACTGCGAGCCGAGGCCGATGCCCAGCACGCCGAGCAGCTCCACGACTTGCTGGCGGTCGAGTTCGAAGCCGTGCGCCTTGCCGACGCGATGCACCATCTTCATCTGCAACGGGATGATCGCCATCGAGGCGAGGCTCTCGGGCAGCAGCTCGAGCGCGCCGTTCAGGATCGCGTAGTTGAGGATCATGCCGTCCATCTCGGCGGGTGACTTCGTGGACGCGTAGCCTGCGGCGGCGGCGGCACCTGCACCTGCGCCGGCAGCAACCGCGGCGACGGGGATCGGCGGCGGGATCGGATGGTCGCCGAGCCCAAGCTTCATGCGCAGCTCGTCGAGGAATGCGCGCTCGGCCGGAACTTCCAGGCCGTCGGCAAGCGCCACGCAGGCCGCCATCTCGTAGGCGAAGCGGCGGCTCTCCGGCGTGGTGAGCGCGGCGACGGCCTGGTCCAGCGTGACCTGCTTCAGGAGAACCTCGCGGTGGACCGACGCAGCGTCGAGGCCTTGCCGGTCGAGGGAATCCGCGATGCGCTTCCATTCCGCGCGCTCGGCCTCCGACTTGTCGCCGTCGGCGAACGCGGCCATCAGGGCCAGCGTGAGGAGGGCTCGGTTCTCGGCAGGGCTCATGCGTGCTTTCCTCGCTTGGGGGAATGAAAGGGCGGACATGATAGGCACGTCGCGGAGTTCACGGAGCGTGAATCTTCACGCCCCGCGGATGAGACAATAGGCGCCTCACCGTCCATGCCTTCCGACCCCATGAAAACCTTCCTCGCGCGGCTCTGCGCCGCGAGCGCCCTCTTCGTCTCCGCCCATGCGCTGGCCGACCTGCCGCCGCTCATCGCGCGCGACATCCTGTTCGGCAACCCCGAGCGTGCCACTCCGACGCTCTCGCCCGATGCCCAGCGCATGGCGTGGATCGCCCCGGACAAGAAGAACGTCCTCCAGGTGTGGGTGCAGACGATCGGCAAGGAAGACACCAAGCAGGTCACGAACGACAAGAAGCGCGGCGTACGCCAGTACGCCTGGGCCCAGGACGGCCGCACGCTCCTGTACCTGCAGGACAACGACGGCGACGAGAACTTCCACGTCTTCGGCGTGGACCTCGTGGGCGGCAACGTGCGCGACTTCACGCCGGTCGAAGGAACGCGCGCGGGCCTGGTCGCGGTCGAAGCCTCCGTTCCGGGCGAGATCCTCGTCTCGCTGAACGCCCGCGACCGCAAGTTCTTCGACGTCTATCGCGTGAACCTCGCCACCGGAGCGCTCGCCCTGGATACGCAGAACCCCGGCGACGTGGGTGAATGGCGGGCCGACAGCAAGCTGAACGTCGTGGCCGCAGAAGCGAAGACGCCCGATGGCGGGACGGAGCTTCGCGTGCGCGACAACACGAAGGCGCCGTGGCGCACGCTGCTCAAGGCCGGGGCCGACGACAACCTCGACCTCCTCTTGGTCGGCGCGGACGGCAAAACGCTGGTGGTCGCCTCGTCGATCGGCACCAACACCACGCGCGTGATCGAGCAACCGTTTGCCGCCGGAGCCAAGGGCAAGGTCATCGCCTTCTCCGACGAGGTGGACGCGGGACCGTACCTCATCAGCGCTTACTCGAAGAAGGTGCAGGCGGTCGGCTTCGAGCCCGGCCGGCGCACGTGGAAGGTGATCGATCCTTCGGTGCAAGGCGACTTCGACGGCATCGCGAAGCTCGCCGAGGGCGACTTCCAGGTCTTCAACCGCGATCGCGCCGACAAGAAGTGGCTCGTCGCTTTCGTGTCCGACCGCGGCCCCGTGCGCTACTACCTCTGGGACCGTGCCGAGCGCAAAGGCCAGTACCTCTTCTCGACGCAACCGAAGCTGGAAGGCCTCGCGCTCTCCGAGATGAAGCCGATCGTCGTCACCACGCGCGACGGCTTCAAGATGCACGGCTACCTCACGCTCCCCTCAGGCGTGGAGCCGAAGAATCTCCCGATGGTGATGGTCGTTCACGGCGGCCCGTGGGGACGCGACCGCTGGGGCCTGAACGGCAACGCGCAGTGGCTCGCCAACCGCGGCTATGCGGTGATGATGATGAATTTCCGCGCCTCGACGGGCTACGGCAAGCAGTGGCTGAACGCCGGCGACCGCCAGTGGGGCCTGAAAATGCACGACGACCTGCTCGATGCCACCGAATGGGCAGTCAAGCAGGGCTACGTCGATCCGAAGAAGGTCGCGATCATGGGCGGCTCCTACGGCGGCTACGCGGTGCTCGCGGGCCTCACCGTGACGCCCGATTACTTCGCCTGCGGCGTGGACATCGTCGGCCCGTCCAACCTGCGCACGCTGCTGAAGGCGATCCCGCCGTACTGGACCACGATCCGCGCCACGTTCAACAAGCGCATGGGCAACATCGACGATCCGAAAGACGAGGCGCTGCTGCGCGAGGCGTCGCCGCTCTTCAAGGCCGATCGCATCAAGAAGCCGCTGCTGATCGGCCAGGGCGCCAACGACCCGCGCGTGAACAAGGCGGAGAGCGAGCAGATCGTCGAGGCCATCGAGAAGAACAAGGGCTCGGTGACCTACGTGGTCTACAGCGACGAGGGCCACGGGTTCGCGCGCCCGGAGAACCGCATCGACTTCAACGCGCGCTCCGAGGCTTTCCTCGCGCAGTGCCTGGGCGGTCGCAGCGAGCCGATGCAGGGCGACAAGATGCCGGGCTCGACCGCGGTCGTGAAGGTCGTCGGGGCGAAGTGATCCGGTGCCGCTCCTCCAGCTCACGAGCGTCTCGCTCGCCTACGGACATGTTCCCCTCCTCGACCACGCGGACCTGGTGCTCGAGGCGGGCGAACGCGTCGGCCTCATCGGCCGCAACGGCACCGGCAAGTCCAGCCTGCTGAAGCTGGTCGCGGGCGCCGCCGCGCCCGACGACGGCAAGGTGTGGCTCTCGCCCGGCGCCAAGATCGCGAGCGTCGAGCAGGAACCCACGTTCACGCCGGGCCAGAGTGTGGTGGAGGCCGTCGCTTCGAGCCTCGTGCCCGGAACCCTCGACGGCGAAGACGGCTGGAAATTCCAGACCGCCATCGACATGACGCTCGGGCGGCTGTCGCTCGACGGCGAGGCGATGGTCGAATCGCTTTCGGGCGGCATGAAGAAGCGCGTGGCGCTGGCCCGCGCCCTGGTGCACGAACCGGACCTGCTGATCCTCGACGAGCCCACCAACCACCTCGACGTCGATTCCATTGAATGGCTGGAGCAGACGCTGGTCGCGTTCCGCGGCGCCGTGCTCTTCGTCACGCACGACCGGCGCTTCCTCGACGACGTGGCTCAACGCATCGTCGAGCTCGACCGCGGCCGGCTGCTGGGATATCCCGGCAACTACAGCGCCTACGAGACGCGCAAGGCCGAGCAGCTCGCGATCGAGGCGGTGGAGAACCGCAAGTTCGACAAGCTGCTCGCGCAAGAAGAACAGTGGATCCGCAAGGGCGTCGAGGCGCGCCGCACACGCAATGAAGGCCGCGTGCGCCGCCTGGAAGCGCTGCGCCTCGAGCGCGCCGCGCGCCGCGACCGCCTCGGCAAGGTGGGGCTCGCGGTGGCGGAGGGCGAGCGATCCGGAAAGCTCGTGGCCGAGCTGGAGCACGTGAACAAGAGTTTCGGCGAGAAGCGCGTGGTCGTGGATTTCTCCGACCGCGTGATGCGCGGCGACAAGATCGGATTCATCGGTCCCAACGGCACCGGCAAGTCCACGCTGCTGAAGCTGATCCTGGGCGAGCTCGAGCCGGACTCGGGCACCGTGCGCCGAGGCACGAAAGTGGCGGTCGCCTACTTCGACCAGTTCCGCGCCGCGCTCGACGAGGAGGCCACGCTCGCCGACACCATCTCGCCCGGCAGCGACTTCGTGGAGGTCGACGGCGGACGCAGGCACGTGATCAGCTACCTCGGCGACTTCCTCTTCCCGCCCGAGCGCGCGCGCTCGCCGGTGAAGTCGCTCTCCGGCGGTGAACGCAATCGCCTGCTGCTGGCACGCCTCTTTTCCCGCACCGCGAACGTCTTGGTGCTGGACGAGCCCACGAACGACCTCGACATCGACACGCTGGAGCTCCTCGAGTCGCTGCTGCAGGACTACTCGGGAACGATCCTGCTCGTGAGCCATGACCGAGCGTTCCTCGACAACGTCGTCACGCAGACGATCGCGTTCGAAGGCGACGGACATTGGCTGGAATACGCCGGCGGCTATTCCGATTGGCAGCGGGTGAAGGCCGGCATGGTGCGCGACGCGGCGGCGAAGGCGCGCGACGAGTCGAAGCCTGCCGTGGCCGAGGCGCCCGCAAAGAAGCGTCCGAAGATGGGGTTCAAGGAAACGCGCGAGCTGGAGGCGCTCCCCGCGAAGATGGAGGCGCTCGAGGCCGAGCAGAAGGCGATCGTGGCGAAGCTCGCCGATCCCGCCACCTACGCCGACCGCACGATCGACGTGAAGGCGCTCAACCAGCGCAACGAGGCGATCGACGCCGAGCTTACGACGCTGCTTGCGCGATGGGAGCTGCTGGAGTCGCGGAAGTAGCGGGCGCGACGACCGCGCCGATCCCGGCGAGGTAGGCGTGGATCTGCGCGACCGCATTGGCGCCCTCGCCGATGCTGGCGCCCACGCGCTTCGTGGAGCCCGCGCGCACGTCGCCCACGGCGAAGACACCTTCCACGTTGGTCTGCAGCGAGCCCGGCTGCGTGCACACGAAGCCCTTCGCATCGAGCTCGACGGGACAGGATCGCAACCATCCGGTCGCCGGATCCGCGCCCACGAACAGGAAGACGTTGCGAACCTCGCAGCGATCGCTCTCGCCCGTGTCGCGGCAGCGCCAGGTCACGTACTCGAGGCCTTCGGCCCCGCCCTCCAGCTTCGTGATCTCCGTTCGCGTGAGCAGCTCGATGTTCGGCGTGCTCCGGATTCGGTCGATGAGGTACTTCGACATCGTGGCTTCGAGGCCGGACGCGCGCACCATCATCCAGACCTTCGCCGCGTGCGCCGCCAGGAATACGGCGGCCTGGCCCGCGGAGTTGCCGCCGCCCACCAGCACGACTTCGCGGCCGTGGCACAGCTTGGCCTCGATGGGAGAGGCCCAGAACGAAACGCCGCGGCCCTCGAATTCGTGGAGGTTGTCGAGCGCGAGACGCTTGTAGGAAGCGCCGGTGGCGATGACGACCGTGCGCGCGCGCAGCTTCCGTCCGTCGGCGAGGTCGAGGCGAATCGGCTCGTGGGACGAGGTCCGTTCGCAGTCGAGCTTCGTCACGCGCATCGGGATCATCGTCTGCGCGCCGAACTTCACGGCCTGGTTGAAGCCGCGGGCGCAGAGCGCCATGCCTTCGATGCCCGTGGGAAATCCGAAGTAGTTCTCGATCCGCATGCTGGCGCCCGCCTGGCCGCCGAACGCGTTGGCATCGATGACCAGCACCGAGAGGCCTTCCGAGGCGGCGTACACCGCCGTGGAGAGACCTGCCGGGCCCGACCCGACCACCACCACGTCGAAGATGCCGTCCTCGCCGCCGGTCACGAGCATGCCGAGGCATTTGCCCAGCTCGTCGTTGGCCGGGTTGTAGAGGATGGTGCCGTCGGGACACAGGACGATCGGCAGCTCGCGCTCGACACGCTCGGCGTGGATGCTCACCAGGCAGGCCTCGGCCTCGTGATCGGTCGTGGGGTCGAGCACCTCGTACGGATACCCCGCACGCCGCAGGAAGTTGGTAAGGCGAACCACGTCGGGCGAGCTCTCGGATCCGAGGATCGTCGGCCCACCGGCACCGCGCTTGATGAGCCCCACGCGGCGGACGATGAGCGCACGCATGATGGTCTCACCCACCAGCGCTTCGTCGACGAGCAGGGCCCGGAGCCGATCCGGTGCGATGAGAATCGTCTCGGTGTCCCCCGTGGCCGTGCCATCGACAAACCCCGGCCGGCCCGCGAGCTGGCCCACCTCGCCCGTGAAGTGGCCGCGCTGCGTGTACGTCGTGATGTCGATCGGGCGGTGGTGCCCGTCGCGCGTGGAAATCTTTACCCCACCCGACAGCAGGACGAACATGCCGGGCGTGGGCTTGCCGATCTCGAACAGCGGCTCGCCCGACTTGAAGCGGCGGACCGCACCATAGCGGCGCATCCGTTCGATCGCCGCTTCCGGCAGCACCGGAAAGGCATCGTCCTGGCGAGTGCGGAGGAAAGCGTCAGCGGCTTCGGATCGGGTTGCGTCGGCCATGGCAATAGCGGGGAAGGACTCCACTCAAGTTAATCACGGAATTAACTCAAATGGAGTCTGACCCCATTTATTACCAGACCCGGCAGCGTTTCTCCGGGGCCATGGGTTGGCCCGCCTTGCAGGAGAACGCCTCCTGGAATTGCTGCATGTTCACGACGAGGCCGTTTACGCGGTACTTGCCCGGCGAGTGCGGATCGGTGATGGCTTTCACGCGCGCGTTCTCGGGACGCTCGTTCTCGCACGCCCACTGCGCATAGCCGACGAAGAAGCGCTGCTCGGGCGTCATGCCCTCGATGGGCGTGAGCCGCTGGTTCGCCGTCTGCTCCTTCCAGGCCATCCACGCGAGGATGAGGCCACCTAGGTCCGCGATGTCCTCGCCGGAGGTGAGCGCGCCGTTGATCTTGATGTCGTCGACGATCGTGTACGTGGAGTACTGGTCGCGGATGCACTGCGCGCGGTCCTCGAACGCCTTCTCGTCGGCCTGGCCCCACCAGTCTTTCAGGTTGCCCTTGGCGTCGAACTTGCGGCCCTCGTCGTCGAAGCCGTGCGTGAGCTCGTGGCCGATGGTGCCGCCCGTGTTGCCGTAGCCGGGCGCGTCGTCCATCTTCGGGTCGAAGAGCGGCGGCTGCAGTACGCCCGCGGGGAAGTTGATGTCGTTCATCTGCGGATCGAAGTACGCGTTGACCGTGGGCGGCGTCATCGCCCATTCCTTGCGGTCGAGCGGCTTGCCGATCTTCGCGAGCTGGCGCTTCGTCTCGAAGAGCGTGGCGCGCTCGACGTTGCCGAAGTAGTCGGCGCGCTTCACCTGCACGAGGCCGTAGTCGCGCCACGTGTCGGGGTAGCCGATCTTGTTCACGATGGTGTGCAGCTTCTCCTTGGCGCGGACCTTCGTGGGGGCGCTCATCCAGTCGAGGCCGTCGATGTCCTTGTCCATCGCGGTCTCGATCTGCTTGGTCATGCGAAGCGTCTTCTCCTTCAGGTCCGGGCTGAACGCGCGGTTCACGAACTCGCGGCCCAGCGCTTCTCCCAGCTGGCCGTCGACCTGCGTCACGCAGCGCTTCCAGCGCGGGCGCAGCTTCTCCACCCCGCGCAGGGTCTTCGAATAGAACTCGAAGTTCGCGTCGACGAACTTCGACGAGAGCAGCGGCGCCGCGGCGCTCACGGTGTGCCAGCGCAGGTACGTCTTGATCGAGGCGAGCGTGTTGGAATTCCACTGCCGCTCGAGCTCCTCGTAGAACTTGGGCTGCGTCACGTTGACGGCACCCACCTTGGGCAGCCCCGTGGTGCGCATGTAGACCGTCCAGTCGAAGCCGGGCGTGAGGGCCTGGAGGCCCGCGAGGTCCATCTTGTGGAAGATCTTGTACGGGTCGCGGCGCTCGACGCGCGTGAGCGACGCGCCGGCGAGCGCGGTCTCGATCTTCATCACCGTGTCGGCGTTGCGCTTCGCATCGGCCGGCTTGTCGCCGATCATCTCCAGCATCTTCGCGACGTGCGCGACGTACTTCTCGCGGATGCCCTTCGACTTCTCGTCGTCCTTGAGGTAGTAGTCGCGGTCCGGAAGGCCCAGGCCGCCCGAGCTCGCGAACGCGATGACCTGCTCGGAATCGGCGAAGTCCTGGTTCGACCCGAAGGAGAAGTAGAAGCCGCCCTCACCGGTCAGCAGATGCAGCTTCGCGAGCACCCGCGGGAGGTCCTTCTTGGTGGACATGTCGCGGATGAGGTTGAGGTAGGTCTGCACCGGCGTGTTGCCGAGCTTCTCGATGCGCGCCTCGTCCATGCACGACGCGAAGAAGTCGCCGATCTTCTGCTGGTTGGCGTCGCGGCCGTCCGTCTTCTTCGCGAGCTCGTCGAGGATGCCCCAGAGATAGCGCTGGTTGTCCTGGGTGAGCTTGCCGTACACGCTCCACTTCGCCTGGTCGGCGGGAATCGGGTTGTTCTTCACCCAGCCGCCGCAGGTGAACTGGTAGAAGTCCACGCAGGGATCCGCGGTGCGATCCATGGCGTTGACGTCGAGGCCGGGCGTGTAGGGGAAGGTGGTGACCGGTGCGTCCTGCTGGGCGGAGGCACCGGCGGCGGCGAGGAGCAGGGGGAGGAGGAGCTTGCGCATGATCCGTGACCCGGGAAGTGAGACGCGCAGTGTAGAGTCGAATCGCCTTGTCCTCCAGTCACAAAATGTCGCCACGCGAGGCCGCCTTCGACCTCGCCGTCGTGATCGCCACGATCTGCGTGGCGTGGGGCGCCACGCGCCTGCTGATCTATCCCGCCCTCTCGATCCCGCAGAACGCTCCGGCGATCCTGCGCCCCATCAGCGGGTTCTTCGCTGCCTGGGCCCTGCTGCACTGGCGCGGCCTGGGCTGGCGCTCCGTCGGCCTGCGCACTCCGGTGCCGTGGTGGATCGTGATCGCGGGCGCGGCTGTCCTCTACCTTGCGAACATGGGCCTCGGCACCCACGTCGCGCCGACGCTCGCGCAATGGATCTCGCCCGTGCAGCAGGCGTCCTTCATGGGCTATATCCGAGGCAATCCCTCCGGCTTCGCGTTGTGGCTCACGATCGGCATTGTCGTCGGGGGCTTCATGGAGGAATGCCTCTTCCGCGGCTTCCTGCTGAACCGCGTAGCCGAGCTGCTCGGCGGCTCCGGCTTCGCGCTCGCCGTGGGGATCGTCGCGCAGGCCGTGCTCTTCGGCTTGCTGCACCTCTACGGTGGCGTGTTCGCGTGCGTCTTCGCGGGCCTCGCGGCGCTGGCGAGCGGCGTGGTGTACCTGCTGGTGAAGCGCAACCTCTGGCCGCTCATCCTCGCGCACGCGGCGTGGAACACGGTCGCGCTCTACAGCTTGTACTCGAGCTAGCGGCCGCTCGCAGCGCGGCTAGGGCTTCCGTCGCGGGTCGAGTTCGCGAAAGCCCGTCGCGGGATCGTGCGGGCGATCGAACGTCCAACCGTCGGCACGGCCGATGACGATCTCCGCCGTCGTGCGCACGATGCATCCGGCGGCGACGTGGCCGCCCAGCACCTGGCCCTTCGAATCCGAGACCGACATGTGCAGGTGCACGCCGCCCGTGCCGAGCGTTCCCGCGAGCGTGAGGATCTCGTAGTCGCCGCGAAGCACGGTGGCCTCGGGGTTTCCGGCGAAGCGAAGCACGGCGGGATCGAGGCTGCCGATGCCGGTGAGCACGAAGGCCGCCTCGAGATGGCGCTCCGCCGCGACGCGAACAAGTTCCGCGCGCAGATCCGCCCCCGGCGAAAGTCGAACCACTTCGACGGGCGCGCTCACGGCTTCAGCATCTCGCGCACGTGCACCAGGCGCTGCGCCATCGTGAACACGATCACGGCGATGAACACCCACGTCCAGAGCACGAGGCGCTCGCTGTCGAGGATCATGAGCGACAGGCAGATGAACGCCTCGGTGCGCTCGCCCAAGCCCGGCGCGTAGTGGAACGACTTCACGGACCTGTTGGCGACCGCGGCGCCGATCGACAGGAAGAGCGACATCGCGATGGCGATGATCCCCGCGAGGATCACCAGCTCGAAGCGCGCCTCCGGGAAGCGCCACGCGAGCGCGGTGACCATCGAGAGCTCCACCACGCGGTCGAACGTGATGTCGAGGATCGCGCCGATGGGCGACGTGGTGCCGGTGAGCCGCGCGAGCGTACCGTCGGCCGCGTCGATCAACCCTGAGAGCCACAGCACGAGGAAGCCCGCCAGGGGATGACCGAGGCAGACGAGAACGGCCGCGGCCACGCCGACCAGCATGCCGCCGACCGTCATCGCGTTGGCGCTCACGCCCATGCGCTGCGCCCCGCGTGCGACGGCGTCGAGCAGCGGCTGGACGTACTTACGCGCGTTGGAGTCGAGCATGGGCATTGCGGATCGCGCCCCGGAGCAGGAAGGCGACGATCGTGAAGTTGAGGACGTTCCACGCGATCCCGTTCAGGAACGCGGCGTGGTACGAGCCCGTGAGGTCGAACACCTTGCCCGACATCCAGCCACCCAGCGCCATGCCGAACAGCGTGGACATGATCGCGGCGCCCACGCGCCAGCCCGCTTCGTTCGCCGGGAAATGCTCGCGCACGATGATCGCGTACGACGGCACGAGGCCGCCCTGGAAGAGGCCGAAGAGCGCGGAGATCACGTAGAGCGGCACGAGGCCGTCGAATGGAAGGAACAGCAGCAGCGCCACGCCCTGCAGCGCCGAGCCCAGCAGCAGCGTCTTCAGCCCGCCGATGTGGTCGCAGATCCAGCCGGAGACGAGGCGGCTCACGATGCCGAAGCCCAGCATCAGCGAGAGCATCTCGGCGCCGCGCGCCGCTCCGTACCCGAGGTCGCCGCAGTACGCGACGATGTGGACCTGCGGCATCGACATCGCGACACAGCACGAGACGCCCGCCAGCATGAGCAGCACTTGCGCGGAGCCGGGTGCGAGCCCGAAGGGACGCACGGCGGCAGCCGCTTCGTAGCGGGCACCCGGGGCCACGGTGGCCACGACCAGCACGGGTGGACGCCGGCGCATGAAGAGCGCAAGCGACACGAGCGACACGGAGCACACGATGGCCATGCCGATGTACGTCTGGCGCCAGCCCGCGACCTCGACGAAATGCTGGATCACCGGAGGCCAGATCGCGCCGCCGAGATAATTTCCCGAGGCGCAGATCGCGACCGCGATGCCGCGCCGTTTCTCGAACCACAGCGACGTATCGGCCATCAGCGGCGCGAAGGTGCACGAGCTTCCGAGCATGCCGATCAGCAGTCCGTGCACGGCATTGAAGACCGCCATGCTCGGTGCGTGGGCCGCGGCCCAGAAGCCGGCCCCGAGCATGAGCCCGCCCGAGACGAGGCACAGCCACACGCCGAAGCGATCCGCGAGCCGGCCGTAGAGGAACCCGCCGATGCCGAATCCGACCATCAGCATGGAGTAGGGCAGCGACGCATCGGCGCGCGCGACGCCGAATTCCGCCTGGACGGCCGGCAGCACCACGGGAACGACGTACATGCCGCTGGCCCCCACGGTCATGATCGCGAGGGTGACCATCAGGCGGCGCCAGGCGTAGGGGGAATCGGGAACGGCTTCGGGGGCGGACGGCGACATTTCGTGATCGAAAGCGGGCGGCTGATCCGTGATAATGCCGTGTTCGTCGCCCGGAGGCCCGGCTACCCGCCGCAAGCCCCACGATGCGGGCGCTGATCTACCCACGAGGAGCCTTGCACCCATGCGTCTCAGTATCCTTGCCGCCGCCATCCCGGTGGCCCTTGCCGCGGCGTCCCTTCCCGCGCTTGCCGAACTCCCCACCGCCCCGATGAATCCCACGATCCAGGACAAGAAAGTCATCACGAGCTCGGACCAGCTTCCGCGCCGGCAGTACCAGATCCCGAAAGCGCCCAGCGAGCTGATCGACGCGCCGAAGGCCGAGCTGGAGCCCGTGGTGAACGCGCTCGACAAGGACCTCAAGACCGACCTCGAGACGCTCGACATCCAGGACCGCGCCGCGCGCACCGGCATGATGAATGCACGCGCGCAGATCGCGATCTTCCGTGGCGACTACGTGGGCGCCCAGGCGATCCTCCGCGACATCCGCTCGCAGCAGGAGAAGGCCGCGGACAAGATCACCAGCGGCGTCTCGATGGAGAACATCCTCACGACGCGCATCAAGGGCGGCGATCTCGCCACCGTGCAGCGCCCGTTCCTGAAGGACGCCCTCGCGCACGCGTACGGCGGCATGCCGTTCGCCGTCGTGGGCGACAACCTCAAGGGCGCGAAAGGCAGCCTCGAGGTGCTCACGAAGAACGTCGTGGTCGGCGGCTTCCGCACCAGCCTCGACCCGGCGGCGAAGAACCTCAACAACAACGTGCCGGCGAACATGGTCGTGGCGATCGTGAACGCGCGCAACACCTTCGACCACGTGGCACCCTTCCGAGACGACATCGTCGCCGTGCTGCAGGACGTGATCGACCGCAACAAGGTCGCGAAGGTGGATGTCTGGACGCAGCGCCTCGTCACGCTGCCCCCCACGGGCGGCAAGCCGGTCGTAGTCGGCATCTGGGACAGCGGCACCGACGTGAAGCTCTTCCACGCGGCGAAGCTCCCCGGCATCGCGTTCGACCAGGACATGAACCAGACCACGGCCCTCGTTCGCCCCATGGGTGCCGCCGAGCCGCGCCTGCCGGAGCTGAAGCAGTACGTGAAGGGCTCGATGGACCTGCGGGCCGCGATCGATTCCGAGGATGCACGCGCGATCAAGAAGAAGATCACGACGCTGAAGCCTGATGAAGTGAAGCAGTTCAGCGAGGACCTTGGCGCCGTCGGCATGTGGGTGCACGGCACGCACGTGGCCGGCATCGCGGTGGACGGTAACCCGTATGCCGAAGTGACGGCGGTGGCGATGCACTGGTCGAATGCCGCGGAGCCGCAGCTCGTGTCGATGGAAACCGCGAAGAAGACCGCTGCCGCCTACAAGGCCGCCGTCGAACACTTCAAGAAGACCGGCACGCGCGTCGTGAACATGAGCTGGCGCTACGGCCCCGGGGCGTACGAAGGCTCGCTCGCATACCACAACGTCGGCAAGACACCGGAAGAGCGCAAGCAAATGGCGCTGCAGATCTTCAACTACGAGAAGGACGCGCTCGAAGCCGCGTTCAAGAGCGCGCCGGGGATCCTCTTCGTCGCCGGCTCGGGCAACGAGGACAACAGCGCGGACTTCTCGACGTACATCCCCGCGGGCCTGCAGCTGCCGAATCTCATCACCGCGGGCGCCGTGGACCAGTCCGGCACCGAGACCAACTTCTCCACCTTCGGAAAGACGGTCGTCGTGCACGCCAACGGCTTCGAGGTCGTGAGCTTCATGCCGGGTGGCGAGAAGACCAAGCTGTCGGGGACGTCGATGGCCTCGCCGCAAGTGGCGAACCTCGCGGCGAAACTGTTCGCGATGAAGCCCGAGCTCACGCCCGAGCAGGTGAAGGCGCTGATCCTCCAGGGCGCCGACAAGAACGGCCGCGTGAACCTCATCAACCCGGTGAAGACGATGCAGCTCGCGGGCATGAAGAGCTGAGCGCGGATTTACCTGTAGGACTCGCAGGACGAGCCCCGCTTCGGCGGGGCTTTTTCATTCAGAAACAATTTCCTGCGCGCAGGCGGCCTAGAATTCCTGCATGACTCAGGCACGGAGATTCGCCATGGTTCGCAAGGTTCTCTACGTTTCGCTCACCGCACTCGGATTGGGCTCGATGTCACTCGCCGCGCAGGCCGCGCCGGGTGATCCGGCCGCGGGCATGCTCTTCGGTGCCGCTGCCGGTGCGATCGTCGGAGGTCCCCCGGGTGCCGCCGTCGGTGCCGTGCTCGGCACGGCCTTCGGCGTTGCTGTCGACAGCGCGGATCGCCGCTACGGGTACTACGGCGCTCCCGGCTACTACGCCCCGCCGCAGGCCTACTACGCGCCGCCGCGCGCGTACTATCCGCCGCCCGCACCCGCCGCAACGTACTACGCGCCGCAGCCCACGTACTACGCACCCCCAGCGCAGTACTACGCGCCCCAGGCGTCCTACTACGCACCACCGCAGGCCTACTACCCGCAGCAGCCCGCGTACTACGCACCGCCCGCGCCGTACTACGGGTATGGCGCGCCGCTCGTGGCCGCGGCGGCGACCACGGTCGCGCTCGCCGCTACTTATCCGTATCGGGGGTATCGCTACGGGTACGGGTACCGGGGCCGCTACTACCGGTAAGTCCCCGCGCCGGGGCGGTTCAGGGAGTGATCGCGACGAGCACGCTGCAGGGCGAGTGCTCGACGAGCGACTTCGACACCGAGCCGCCCCACCAGCGCTTCGCCCAGCTCTGCTGGTGCTTGTGCCCGACCACGATCAGGTCGGCGCCGATCTTCTTCGCGTAGGTCGCGATCGCATCCACGGGATGGCCGACGAGGAGCTCGCCCTTGGTGGCGCCCGTGAGACGCTGCAGGCCCTCGGCGAGGACCCCCTCGAATTTCTTCTTCTCGAGGTCCGCGAGCTGCGGATCGTAGAAGGCGCCCTCGCCGCCGATGAACACGGAGTCCTGTGGCATCACGGCCACCAGGAAGAGCTCGGCGCCCTGGTTCATCTGGACCACTTCCTGGCTGTCGAGCAGGGCCTTCTGGCCGGCTTCGGAGCCGTCATAGGCCAAGAGGATGCGCTTGTACATGGGTAGCCCTCCTTCTTGTGCGGCTAGTCTGCCACCGGTTGGACCGCTTCACACCCTCGGGGTGCCGGCCGCGACGCACAGGTCGATGCCCTCCAGGGCCTGCTCCAGGCGCCGCGGCCCGCCCACGAAGCGGGGGCTGCGGTCCTTGAAGAACGCGGCCACCTGCGACCGGTCCTGCGGGGTGCACATACGGTCGAGGTGGCGGACGAGCTGGCCGGGCGTTTCCGGCGGGAGCTTCGCGGCGAGCGCGTCGAAGTTGTCGCGCAGGTAGGCGAAGGCGGCGCGGCGGTTGCCGTCGTCCTCGGTTGCGTCTTCGAGGAACAACAGTGCCTCGCGGCCGTTCATCACCTCCTGGCCGGAGCGCTTGTCGAGCGCGAGCCCGAGCGCCTTCGGGCGCAGGGCCGGGTCGCGCACCTTGGCGAGCGCGGAGACGATCTGGCGGCGGTCGCGAAGATTCTGCGTGGTGGCCGCCTCGGCTTCGAAGGCCGCGTAGGTCCCGGCATCCGCGAAGCGCGCGGCCGTATCGAGGATGGGCGTGACCATCATCGCGTCAGCGCCGCTGCGATCGCGCAGCCATTGCCGCGCGAGGTCGCGCGCCTGTGCGCGGAGCGCCTCGTCCCCGGCATAGTCCGCGGCATACGGAAGCAGCACGAAGCGAAGCTCGCGCACCTCGTCGCTCTCGCCGGGCTTCTCGGTCCAGCCCATCTGGCGCGCGAGCGGCAGGACCACGTCGCGGTCGATCGCGGCGCGCGCGGCTTTCGCGCTTCCCGTCACGTGCTCGGGGTTCGTATTCTTCAGCGCTTCGACGGCGGCGCGGCGCACGCCCGGCGACTTGTGTGCGAGCGCTGCCTTGTAGACGGGAAGCACGCGATCGAGACCGATCACGCCGCTCCTCTGCATCAGCGAGGCATCGTTCACGTAGGGCACGGCCAGCGTGTCGGGCCAAGCGGCAAGCGCCGGGAGGTTTCGCTTCGCGAGCGCCGCGTCGGGACGCATCACGAAGTAGCCCGAATCCCATGCCACCCAGCGGGGGCACGCTTGCGCGGCGGGAAGCGCGATCGTGGCCTTGCCGTTCGCGACCTCCGCGCATTGCTTCTTCACCGATCCGCCCGCCTCGTACGCGAAGCAAGCCGGCGTGGTCCACGATGCATTCGAGGCGCGTGCGCCCTGGGGCTGGAACGCCGATTGCACGACGTCGAGGACCGCGGCGCCTTTTGCGTCGCAGCGCAGCACCGCGTCCATCATCGGCGCTCCGGGCTGGTTCACGAAGGTGGAGAACGCCGCGAGCGCCGCATCGCGCTTGTCGGCCGCGTCGCCGACCGCGCGGAAGAAGTCCTGCGAGGTGGCCGAGCCGTAGGCGCGTGCGGCCATGTACTCTCGCACGCCGTGGCGGAAGCGCTCGGGTGTCAGCCACCCCTCGAACATCGAGAGCACCTGCGCACCCTTGTCGTACGTGAGGCGGTTGAACGACGCGTCGATGTCGCCCTTCTCCAGCACCGGGTTGTGCAGCGGGCGCGCGGTGGCCAGGCGATCGGCGAACAGCGAGCGGTTGCGGGTGACGTTGCGCGGGTAAGCGCTGCCCCACTCGGGGTTGAACGCGGTGACGGTCTTGTCGCCCATCCACGAGGCGAAGGATTCGTTCAGCCACGTGTCGTCCCACCACGCGAGCGTGACGAGGTTCCCGAACCACATGTGCGCGATCTCGTGCGCTCCGACCGCCGTATAGCGGCGCCGGAACGCGGGAGTCTCCTCGTTGGGCTTCGCGAGGAGCAGCGACTCGACATAGGTGATCATGCCGACGTTCTCCATCGCGCCGAAGTTGACGGCCTGGCCCACGGTCACCGTATCCAGCTTCTCGAACGGATAGGGCATGCCGAAGTAGTCCTCGAGGATCTCCAGGATCCGCGGCGTGGATTCCTTCACCCAGCGCATCTCGGCCCCGCGGCCCTTCGGCGCGAGGTAGCGAAGCGGTGTCTTGTTGCGGCCGGCCGTGCCGCCTTCGACCACGTCGAAGGGACCCACGGAGAGCGCGACGAGATAGGACGGCAGCGGCTTGGTCGCCGCGAACGCGTGGCGCTTCCATCCCGGGCGGCCGGGCGTGTCGGAAACACTCGTCTCGGGCGTATTGCTGACGACGACATTCGCGGCGGGCGCGTCGATCGTGAGTTGCCACGGCGTCTTCCAGCCCGGCTCGTCGAAGCAGGGGAATGCGAAGCGAGCGGAATCGGCCTCGAACTGCGAGACCACGTACCAGTCGCCGGCGCTCTTCTGGCGGAAGAGCCCGCGTGTGGAGAGCGCGTCGACGCTTCCGGTGTAGCGGATCGTCGCTTCCGCCTCGCCGGCCGCGAACGGCTCGCCCTTCGCTTCGAAGCCCACGAACTCGTTGCCGCCGGACGTCGAGGTCACGCCGATGGCGCGCGTGCCCTGGCGGAACTCCGCGGAGACGATCTCGAGCTTGCGGGCATGCATCCACACCATTGGCGTCGCGCGCCCGATGCGCATGCGAATCCGGATCTCGCCCTCGAAGCGTTCGGCATCGGGATCGATCGAGAGGCGCGCTTTGTAATCCAGGGGAATCGCCGCGTCGCCGAGGCGAAAAGCGGGCGGGGATTTGGGATCCACCGGCTGGGCCCCTGCGGCGAAGGAAAGCGCGAGGCCGAGGAGGCCGGCGAAGAGGAATTTTTGCATGGGCGGCAGCTTACGCGAGCTTGCGGTCGCCGGACTACAGGGGGTCGGCAGGCGCTGACGCGAGGCGCGGCCCGCGTCCGGCATCCCCCGAAGGCGCGGGTGACGACAATCAATGCACCGATGGTCGTCCGTGGTTCCCATGCCTTTCTCCTCCCGATTCGTGCTCCTGCTCCTGCCTTGCTCGCTGCTTGCGGGCCTGGGCGCGCACGCGGAACCGAAGACGATCTGCACCATCACCGTGAACTCGCCCGACGAGTGGCAGGAGTTCCGCTCGCGCCTGCCGAAGGGCGAGTACAACTTCGTCGAGCTGATCGAGAAGGGCCGCCCGGATTGGCTGCGCTCGTCGTGCCAGCGCGGCGTGCAGTGCGACGTGCTCGTCGTGTCGGGACACTTCAACGCCGGCGAGACGTTTTATTCCGACAGCGTTTCGAAGGACGACCACCTGCGCGTGGATGAGCTGGAGCGCGCGTCGTGCAGCAACTCCTGCCCCGGGCTCTTCGCGAAGCTGAAGGAGGTCTACCTCTTCGGTTGCGAGAGCCTGAATCCCGACGCTTCGAAATACTCATCGTCGTATGGCGAGAGTGGGCGCGACCGGATGCGGCGTGTCTTCGCCGGCGTCCCGTCCATTTACGGCTTCTCGGGCGCGGCCCCCGTGGGCCCGGTCGCCGCGAAGCTGATCGGCGGCTACTTCAAGGCGGGAGGCGCACCGATCGGCTCGGGCCACGCCAACTCGCGCTTCCTGTCCGCTTTCTCCAACAGCTCGATGACGCGGACCTCCGGGGTCAGCGAAGCGGAGAGCGGCTACCGCAAGCAGGTCTGCCCGTACTACGACGAGCGGCTCACGCCCGCGCGCAAGCTCGAGATGGTCCATTCGACGATGAAGCGCGACATGGGAGAGACCAGGCGCTTCTTCGAGCGCATCGAGGCGCTCGTGGATTCGCTCACGCTGGAAGAGCGGCAGGATCCGGCGTTCGTGAAGGCCCTCGCAAGTCTCGCGTCCGACACCGCCGTGCGCGAACGCTACATCGCGATGGAGCGCGCCGAAGCGGTGGCCGGCCGCCGCGCCCGGATGGTCGTGCTCGCGAAGGAGATCGGATGGCTCCCGGAGCCTGCGTTCCGCAGCGAGATCGCGACGCTCGTTTCCGATCTGCTCGCTCGGCCCGCGATGGGGTTCGCGGAAGTCGATCTCATCTGCTCGCTCAACGATGACGGCGAGTTGGATGGCTTGGTCAACGCCCCGCCGTCCATGGGCGTGATGCAGTCCGCCGCGGTTGCGTGCCTGGGCGATGCGAAGGCGCGGGCGCGGACGCTGCAGGCCCTCGCGAGCGACGACGAACGCGAGGTGCAGGGTGTGCAAACGTATCTGCGCTATCGGCCCATCGCCGATGCGGGCGAGCTGCGCGACGTGACACGCGTCGTGGCGCGCATGCCGGCCGGTGCCGCGAAGGTGCGCGCGCTGGATGCACTGGGCCGCCTCAACATCACCGATGGCGACACGTTGCGCGAGCTGGTGCAGTCTTTCGCCGCCTCGACGTCGGCCTCCGTGCAGCGCGCGATCGCCGAGATCTTCATCCGCTCCGATACAAAAGCAATCGCGCGGCCCGAGGTGGTGGCCGTCCTACAGAAAAATCGACTCACTTCGACGGGCGGCGACAAACTGATCGACGCGGCCATACGCCGCTTGCAGGCATCCTGAGATATTCTCGTCGGGCCCACGAACACCGGCCCGTCGATGCACCCAAGATGCAAGGCGGTCCTCGCGGCCGCGCTCTGCGCCGCCGCTGTAGGACACGCGAAAACAACCGTCTGCACCGTCACCGTCAACTCGCCCGACGAGCGTGACGCGTTCAAGGCCGCCCTGCCCGCGGACCAGTACGAGTTCGTCGAGCTCGTCGAACGAGGCCGTCCCGACTGGCTCGCCTCGTCGTGCAAGCGCAAGGTCTCGTGCGACGTGCTCGTCGTGTCGGGTCACTTCGCCGGCACCGAGTTCTATTCCTCCAAGCCGCAGGTGAACGAGACGCTGCCCGTCGACGAGCTGGAGCGCGTCACCTGCAGCGACACATGCCCCGACCTCTTCGCGAATTTGAAGGAGGTCTACCTCTTCGGCTGCGACACGCTGAAGAAGGACCCGGTGCGCAGCGCCACGCCGGAGATCATCCGCGGCCTGGTGAAGTCGGGCGTGCCGAAGCCCGAGGCCGAGCGCTTCGCGCAATCGCTCTCCGAACGCCATTCGGAGAACGCGCGCGACCGCATGCGCCGCGTCTTCCCCAACGTTCCCGTCATCTACGGATTCTCGTCGCTGGCGCCCTATGGCCGTGTCGCCGGTCCGATGCTCCAGGGCTATTTCAAGTCGGGCGTGCCCGACGCGGTGGGCAGCGGCCGCGTGAGCAGCAAGCTGGTTTCGCTCTTCGCACCGGCGAGCATGATCGTCACCGACGGCCTGCGCGCGACGGATCCCAATGCGGACTACCGCGCGCAATCGTGCCGTTACTACGATGACCGCCTCACCCAGGCGGACAAGCTGCGCGTGGCGCAGTCGGCGCTGGGCGGCACGCCGATCGAGATGCGCATGGCGTTCGATCGCGTGGAAAAGTTCATCGGTGCGGTCACACCTGCCGATCGCCGCGATCCGCCGATGGCGAAGGCGCTGGCCGACCTCGCCGCCGACGGTGATTCCCGCGAGCGCTATCTCGCCGTCGAGCGCGATACCGAGGACCCCGCGCTTCGTATCCGCATGATCGCGCTGGCCCGAACCGTCGGCTGGCTGTCACCCCCGCAGCAAACCGCGGAGCTGGAGCTCATGATCCGCGACGTGCTCGCGGGCAACGCGCTCGGCTTCGGCGAGGTGGAGCTGATCTGCGGCCTCAACAAGGAGCGCGAGCTGGATGGCGCGCTCGCGCGAGTGGGAACGGCGAAGACGGGCACCGCCCAGGACGCCGCGCTCGCCTGCCTCGGAAGCCCGGAGCGCCGCACGCGCGTGATCCGCGCGGTGTCGAGCACGAACGAGAGCGATGTGCAGATCGCCCAGGCCTACCTGCGCCACCGCCCGATCACGGATGACGCGGAGCTGCGCGCCCTGACAGACGGCATCGTGAAGATGAAGGTGGCCAACGCACAGGTGCGGGCGCTCGAAGTGCTGGCGCGCCACCGCGTGTCGGACATCGCGATCCTCGATGAGCTCACGCGCCTCTACGCGGCGACCCGCTCGCCCGGCGTGCAGGGCGCGATCGCCGAGATCTTCATCCGCTCGAACGTGACGGCTGCCTCGATGCCGAAGCTGGCACCGGTCCTCCGGGAGCACCACATCCGCACCCCGGGTGCCGGACAGGATCTCGTAAGCCTCCTGCTCGCCAAGCTCTCCGGCGCGTAGCCCGCGCTACTTCGTCGTCCAGCCGGCGATGTCGTCCAGCCCCACCTTGAAGTCCTGGTTCTTCGGCAGGTTGGCCGCGTTCAGCTCATCCTCGGCCGTGAAGAACGACGCGGAGAGCTTGAAGGCGACGCGCGCGAGGGCGGCCGGGTCGGACTTGATCTCCGCGCTGGTCGCGGTGAGCTGCAGCGCCTTCGAAACGAGGTCGCGATAGATGTTCTGGGCGAGGTCGCGAACCCTCGGATCGAATGCGGGGGCGGTCATGGGAACGGCCTAACGGGGAAGGGCCTCCATGCTACGCTTTCGCCACACCTACAAAGGGGGAACTCCATGAAGCGCACCATCATCGGTTTCGCGATCGCCGCGGCATTCCTGGCCAGCGCGCCGGTCTTCGCCGGCAAGACGCTGGACTCCATCAAGCAGAAGGGCCAGGTCGCCTGCGGCGTGCACACCGGCCTGGCCGGGTTCAGCCAGGCCGACTCGCAGGGCAACTGGTCCGGCATCGACGTCGACTACTGCAAGGCGCTCGCCGCCGCGGTGCTGGGCGACGCGAGCAAGGTGAAGTACGTCCCGCTCACCGCGGCCCAGCGCTTCACGGCGCTGCAGTCCGGCGAGATCGACGTGCTCTCCCGCAACACCACGTGGACCCTCACGCGCGATGCCTCGCTCGGCATCAACTTCGTCGGCGTGACCTACTACGACGGCCAGGGCTTCCTGGTGCCGGTGAAGTCGAAGGTGAAGAGCGCCAAGAGCATGAAGGGCGCCACGGTGTGCGTGCAGTCGGGCACCACGACCGAGAAGAACATGACGGACTACTCGCGTGCGAACAAGCTTGATTTGAAGCCCGTGGTGTTCGAGAAGATCGAAGCCGCGACCGGCGCGTACTTCTCCGGCCGCTGCGCCGCCTTCACGACGGACGCGTCGGGCCTGGCCTCGGTGCGCAACAAGGAAGCGAAGAACCCCGCCGACCACGTGATCCTGCCCGAGCTCATCTCCAAGGAGCCGCTGGGGCCGGCCGTGCGCCGCGGCGACGACGAGTGGTTCGCGATCGCCAAATGGACGCTCTTCGGCCTGATCGAGAGCGAGGAATACGGCATCACCCAGGCCAACGTCGACAAGATGGCCGCCGAGAGCACCGACCCCGTGATCATGCGCATCACCGGCAAGAGCGAGGACACGGGCAAGCTCCTCGGCCTCGATAAGGACTGGATGGTGAAAGCCGTGAAGGCCGTGGGCAACTACGGGGAGATGTTCGAGCGCAACGTCGGACCGAAGACGGCGCTCAACCTTCCGCGCGGCCTGAACAACCAGTGGAACAAGGGCGGCCTGCAGTATGCGCCGCCGATCCGCTAGCCGAAGCTGGTCCTGGCGTAGCCAGGCCTTTCGCGGGCTCGTCTGGCAGGTCGTCGCCGTCCTGCTGGTCGGACTCGCGGCGTGGTATCTCGGGCACAACACGCTCGAGAACATGCGCGCGCGCGGCATCAAGAGCGGGTTCGACTTCCTGTTCGGGCCCGCGGGGTTCGACATCGGCGAATCCCTGGTCAAGTACGACGCGCTCGATCCGGTCTGGAAGGCCTTCCTCGTCGGGTTGCTCAATACCCTGAGGGTGGCGATCGTGGGCATCGTGCTCGCGACCCTGCTCGGCGTGGCACTCGGCATCGGGCGCTTCTCGAAGAATGCGCTGCTGCGTGGCCTCTGCTACGCGTACACCGAGACCTTCCGCAACATCCCGATCCTGCTGCAGCTCCTGTTCTGGTATCTGGTCTTCACCGAGATCCTGCCGCCGGTGAACGAGCCAGTGACGCTGGGGACGACGTTCTTCCTCTCGAAAGGCGGCTTCTCGTTCCCGTGGTGGATCGATGGCGTGTGGAGCGTGCCCACGCCGGGCGCGTTCTCGATGGATGGCGGCGCCACCGCAACGCCGGAGTTCATGGCGGTGCTGCTGGGCCTGGTGTTCTACACCGCGGCCTTCATCGGCGAGGTGGTGCGCGCGGGCATCGCCGCCGTGCCGAAAGGACAAGTCGAGGCCGCCTCCAGCCTCGGGCTGCCGCGCGGCCTGCAGGTGAGGAAGGTGATCCTGCCGCAGGCCATGCGCGTGATCATCCCGCCGCTCACGAACCAGTACCTGAACCTCACGAAGAACTCCTCGCTCGCGGTGGCCATCGGCTATCCGGACGTGGTCTCGATCGCGACCACGACGCTCAACAACACCGGGCGCGCGGTGGAATGTATCTCCATCATCATGCTGGTGTACCTCACCACGTCGCTGTCCACCGCCGCACTGATGAACTGGTACAACAAGCGCATGGCGATCCGCGAGCGATGAAGCGCCGCTCCTGGATCCGCAAGAACCTCTTCGCCGACTGGAAAAGCGGCTCGGTCACCGTCTTCTTCCTGCTGGTGGCGCTCGTCTACGTGCCGCGGCTGCTCGACTGGGCGCTGTTCGGCGCGGTCTTCGCGCCCAACGTCGATGCGTGCCAGGCGGCGCGCGGCACCGGAGCCTGCTGGGGCGTGATCGTCGAGAAGTGGCGGCTCATCATCTTCGGCCGCTATCCGTTCGACGAGCAATGGCGGCCGGCGCTGGCGACCGTGCTGCTGCTGGGACTGCTCTTCGCGAGCTGCATCCGCCGGTTCTGGAGCGCGTGGCTCGCCCCGGCCTGGGTGATCGTCTGGGCGCTCTTCTTCTGGCTGATGCGCGGCGGAGCGGGGCTCACGCCGACGCCCTCCGACCTCTGGGGCGGGCTGCCGCTCACGATCATGCTGTCCACGATCGCCATCGCGCTCGCTTTCCCGCTCTCGATCTTCGTGGCGCTGGGGCGGCGCTCGCGCCTGCCCGCGATCCGCACGATCTGCACCGTCTACATCGAGCTGATCCGCGGCGTGCCGCTCATCTCGATCCTCTTCATGGCCTCGTTCCTGTTCCCGCTCTTCATGCCGGTGGGCAAGTCGCCCGACGTGCTGCTGCGCGTGATCGCGGGGCTCACGCTCTTCTGGGCGGCGTATCTCGCGGAGATCGTGCGCGGCGGGCTGCAGGCGATCCCCAAGGGCCATCTCGAGGCGGCGGACTCGCTCGGCCTCACCTACTGGCAGGCGCAGCGCAAGGTCGTGCTGCCGCAGGCGCTGGCGATCGTGGTGCCGGCGATGGTCAACAACTTCATCGCGATCTTCAAGGACACGTCGCTCGTCACGATCGTGAGTCTCTACGAGCTCACCGGCTCGCTCGGCCTCGCGCTCAACTCCGACGCGAACTGGCGGCCGTTCAAGATCGAGGGATACCTCTTCATCGCGGCGGTGTACTTCACGTTCTGCTTCGCGATGTCCCGCTACAGCCTCTGGATCGAGAAACAGGTGGCGCATGACCGCTGAACCCATCATCGTCTTCGACAAGCTCAACAAGTGGTACGAGGACTTCCACGTGTTGAAGGACATCGACCTCTCGGTGGCGCCGGGCGAGAAGATCGTCGTGTGCGGCCCCTCGGGCTCGGGGAAGTCCACGCTCATCCGCTGCGTGAACCGGTTGGAGGAGCACCAGGAGGGACGTCTCGTCGTGGATGGCGTCGAGCTGGGCGACGACCTGAAGGCCGTCGAGCTGGTGCGCAGGAAGGTCGGCATGGTGTTCCAGCAGTTCAACCTCTTCCCGCACATGACGGTGCTGGAGAACCTCACGCTGGCGCCGGTGTTCGTGGCGAAGAAGCCCAAGGCGGAGGCCGAAGCGCACGCGATGAAGCAGCTCGAGCGCGTGCGCATCGCCGAGCAGGCGCACAAGTACCCGCTGCAGCTCTCCGGCGGCCAGCAGCAGCGCGTGGCCATTGCCCGCGCCCTTTGCCTCACGCCGAAGATCATGCTGTTCGACGAGCCCACCTCGGCGCTCGATCCGGAGATGATCAACGAGGTGCTCGAGGTGATGATCGAGCTCGCCGGCCACGGCATGACGATGGTGTGCGTCACGCACGAGATGGGCTTCGCGAAGGCGGTGGCCGACCGCGTGGTGTTCATGGACCAGGGCCAGATCGTGGAGCAGGCGCCGCCGGAGGAGTTCTTCTCGAACCCGAAGGGCGAGCGCACGCGCGATTTCCTCTCGAAGATCCTCGGCCACTGACGTTTCTGGCATCCTCCGGAGAGCCGCACACGACAGGAGGAGTGATGAAGCTGCCTTTCGCAGGCCTGATCGCCGCTGTTGCGTTCTCCGGAACGGCGCTCGCTCAGTACCCCACCCGCCCGATCACGCTCATCGTCCCCTTCGCCGCGGGTGGCCCCACAGACGTGGTCGCGCGCACGATCGGGGTCAACATGGGCAAGACGCTCGGCACGACGATCGTGGTGGAGAACAAGGTCGGCGCCGGCGGCACCATCGCCGCCAACTACGTCGCCAAGGCGGCGCCGGACGGCTACACGATCTTCCTGCACCACAACGGCATGGCCACCGCCGTGGGCCTGTACCGCAAGCTCTCCTACGATCCGCTGAAGGACTTCGAGTACATCGGCCAGGTGGCGGACGTCCCGATGACGCTCCTCGCGCGGAAGGACTTTCCCGCGAACAACCTCCAGGAGCTGATCAAGTACACCAAGCTGAACGAGGACAAGATCAACCTCGCCAACGCGGGCCTGGGCGCCGTGTCGCACCTGTGCGGGATGATGTTCCAGCAGGCGATCGGCCAGAAATGGACCACGGTGCCGTTCTCCGGAACCGGCCCCGCGATGACGGCGCTGCTGGGCGGCCAGGTGGACATCCTCTGCGACCAGACGACGCAGACCATTCCCATCATCAAAGCCGAGAAGGTGCGCTTCTACGGCGTCACCACGAAGCAGCGCATCCAGTCGCTGCCCGACGCGCCCACGCTGCAGGAGCAGGGCCTGAAGGACTTCGAGGTGATCGTGTGGCACGGCATCTACGCGCCGAAGGGCACCCCGTCGGAGGCAATCGGCAAGCTGAACAACGCGCTGCGCGTCGCGCTGAAGGATCCCGGGACGGTCGCGCGCCTGAAGGAGCTGGGGGCCGAGATCGTCCCCGAATCGAAGCAGACGTCGGAAGGGCTTCGCACCTGGCTGCAGTCGGAGATCGACAAGTGGGTGCCGGTGATCCGCTCCGCGGGCACGTTCGCGGACTGAAGGGATGATGCGGGTGGCCGGCCTGCTCTGCTGCGGAGCCTTCACGTTCTCGTTCTCGTTCGCGCAGGCCGAGGCGCCCACGCGGCCCGACGGCGAATACCGCAACAACTATCCGCAAGGGCCCAAGGAAAGCTTCTGGGCGTGGAAGTGGGAGCAGCTGCGCAAGGGCGTGCCTGAGCCACCCGAGGGCGGGTGGAAGATCCCGACGGCCCGGACCGACGCCGCCGCGTTGAGGGCGAACACCACCGAGCCCACGATGACGTGGATCGGGCATGCCTCGTTCCTTGTGCAGCTTGCGGGGAAGAACCTCCTCTTCGACCCGACGTTCTCCGAGCGCGCATCGCCGGTGCAGTTCGCCGGCCCCAAGCGCGTCGTGCCGCTGCCGATCGACGTGCCGGAGCTGCCGCGCATCGACTACGTCTTCATCTCCCACAGCCACTACGACCACCTCGACCTCGACTCCGTGAAGCGCCTCGCGGCCTTGCCCGATGGCGGACCGATGTTCTTCGTCGGCCTCGGCCTCAAGAAGTGGTTCCACGACCAGGGCATCGAACGTGTCGTGGAGATGGACTGGTGGCAGGACCGCACCGAAGGGCCGCTCAAGGTCACCTTCATTCCCGTGCAGCACTGGAGCAAGCGCACCCTCACCGACACCAACAAGACGCTGTGGGGCGGGTGGGTCGTGGAAGGTGGCGGGCTCAAGATCGTGCACACCGGCGACCTCGGCTACTCGAAGGACGCGCAGGATGTGGGCGAGCGCCTCGGCCCCTTCGACATGGCCTTCATCCCGATCGGCGCCTACGCGCCGCGCTGGTTCATGAAGCTGATGCACGTCGACGTGCCCGAGGCCGTGCAGGTGCGCTCGGACCTGCGCGCCGCGCGCGTCGTGGGCATGCACTGGGGCACGTTCGAGAAGCTCACCGACGAGCCCCTGGACGAGCCGCCCGCGGAGCTCGCGAAGCAGCGCGGGGCTCGCGGGCTCGCGAAGGACGCGTTCGACACGATGGCCATCGGCGAGACGCGCCGCATCGAGCGCGCGCGATGAGCGAGCGATTTGCCGAGATCCGCGAGGGCGTGCGCGCGGTGTGCGGCACGTTCGACGCCGCGTACTACCGCCGCGAGGGCTATCCCGACGAGCTCGTGCGCGCCCTCACCGAGGCCGGCTGGCTCGCGGCGCTGATCCCCACGCAGTACGGCGGCTCCGGGCTCGGCCTCGCGGAAGCGTCGGTGATCATGGAAGAGATCAACCGCTGCGGCGGCAACGCGGGCTCGTGCCATGGGCAGATGTACAACATGGGCACGCTGCTGCGGCACGGCTCCGAGGCGCAGAAGGCGAAGTACCTGCCGAGGATCGCCTCGGGGGAGCTGCGCCTGCAGTCGATGGGCGTCACCGAGCCCACCGCCGGCACCGACACGACGAGCATCCAGACGACCGCCGTGCTGAAGGGCGACCGCTACGTCGTGAACGGCCAGAAGGTCTGGATCTCCCGCGTGCAGCACTCGGATCTCATGATCCTGCTCGCGCGCACCGCGCCGAAGGGCGCGAAGAAGTCCGAGGGCATGTCGATCTTCATCGTCGACCTGAAGAGCGCGATCGGCCACGGCCTCACGGTGCGGCCGATCGAGAACATGGTGAACCACGAGACCAACGAGCTCTTCATCGAGAACCTCGAGATCCCGGTGGGCGACCGCATCGGCGAGGAAGGCCAGGGCTTCCGCTACATCCTGGACGGGCTCAACGCCGAGCGCACGCTGATCGCCGCGGAGTGCATCGGCGATGGGCGCTGGTTCGTCGGGAAGGCTTCGGCCTATGCGAAGGAGCGCGTCGTCTTCGGCCGGCCCATCGGGCAGAACCAGGGCGTGCAGTTCCCGATCGCCGAGGCCCACATCGAAGTGGAGGCCGCGGATCTCATGCGGTGGAAGGCCTGCGAGCTCTTCGACGCCGGCAAGCCGTGCGGTGCCGAGGCCAACATGGCGAAGTACCTCGCGGCGAAAGCTTCATGGCAGGCGGGAGATGCCTGCCTGCAGATCCACGGCGGCTTCGGCTTCGCCGTGGAATACGACGTGGAGCGCAAGTTCCGTGAAACGCGCCTCTATCAAGTGGCGCCGATCTCGACGAACCTCATCCTGTCGTACGTCGCGGAACACGTGCTGGGGCTGCCCCGGTCCTTCTGAAGGCATTGTGAAAGCTTTGTGGAAGTCGCGGCCGGTGCCGCCCGCGCGGCCGAAGCGCTCGTAGAATCCTCGCCATGAACAAGATGCTCGCCGCACTCGCGTCGCTGGCGCTCGCGATGTCCGTCCTCCCGGCTTCGGCGCAGTACCGAAAGGGTGGCGGAAGCCGCAGTGGGGGTGATCGCCCTCCGGGCGCGGAGTCCTCCGGCAGCTCGTACTACAAGTCTTCCGCGTCCATCACCGATCCCATGGCGGCGCTCGAGCGCGAGCTGCCCTCGTTGAGGATGGACCTGTTGATCACGAAGGAACAGGGCGCGCCGTGGGATTCGTTCGAGCGTGCCGTGCGGGATATCGCCGAGCTCGGACGCGCGCGGCAAAGGCACCAGACCGCGCCAGCGGAATCCGGAATGCCGCCGCCACCTGCCCTGAATCTCATCCGCGGGTGGGCCGACGACGACCGCAACCGATCGGACGCGATGAACGAGCTGGTGCAGAAGGTGGATGCGCTGCAGGCGGCGATGACGGAGACGCAGCGCAAGGAGTTCGACCGCCGCATCGTGCTGTCGCAAACCGAACCCCTGAACGCGCCACCGCCGTCCCCTGACGGCCAGGGACGGCGGTCGCGGTGATGCTTTGCTGCTGCGTCAGTCGAACGTCGGTCGGTTGTAGACCGTCTTGCGCGGCTTGAGGGCCACGCCGATCAACGCGGCGGCGACGGCAGCCACGGCCGCGCCGATGAAGGGCGCGCTGGCGGTGTATCCGTCGTACAGGCCCACGGCGCTGCCGCCGAAGTAACCGATCGCGGCGCCCACGACTGCGAACAGTAGGATGCCCATTTGACCTCCGTTAGAGGACGCGGCGCTTGCCTCGCACCAGTCCGAAGATGAAGAGGACGATCATCGCGCCGATGACGGCGCCGATGAAGCCGGCCGATTGGCCCGCGGCGTAGATGCCCATCGCCTGGCCGAGGAACGTCGCGGCCACGGCACCCACGATGCCCAGCAGCGCGGTCAGGATGAAGCCGCCGCCATCACGGCCCGGCATCAGGAATTTCGCGATGATGCCGACCACGAAACCGATCAGGATTGCCCACAGGATGCTCATGACGTCTCCTCGTACAGGTAAGGGTTGGATTCGAGGAGACCACTGTCGCGCATCGGCGACCCCGCCAGTACCCGGGGATGTCCGACTCCGGTGTAGGACTAGGCGCCGACCAGTTGTCGTAGCGCGCCCAGCGCCACCGAGTGGTGACCCTGGCGCCACACGAGTTGCGTTTTCGCCCGGGCGATCCGGGCCGGCAGTTCCTTGACCACCACCTGCCGCTCGGCGCCGACAATCCTGAGCACCGACCTCGGCACGATCGCGATGCCGGTACCGGCCGCGACGCACGCGATGATCGCGTGATACGAGGCGAACTCGATCACGCGCGAGGCGACGACGGCTTCCTTGCCCAGCCAGTCCTCGAGGCGCCGGCGGTACGAGCATCCGCCGGGGAAGGCGATGACCGTGCGCGGCGCCACGCCCTTGGGGGAGATCAGCACCAGCTCCTCGTCGAAGACGTGGAGCATGTCGAGCCCTTCCGCCGTGAACGGCTCGGCGACGAAGGCGGCTTCGAGCTCGTAGGCCAGCACGCGCGCCACGAGGGCGCCCGAGGTTCCGGTCGCGAGCTCGATCTGCACATCCGGATAGGCGAGGTGGTACTTCGAAAGCACCGGGGGCAGGCGTGTGGCCGCCGTGCTCTCGAGCGTACCCACGCGGAAGACACCGCGCGGGGTGCCGCTCTTCACCGCGGACTGCGCCTCGTGCGAGAGGCGCAGGAGCTCCTCCGTGTACGCCAGCAGCACGCGCCCCTCCGGAGAGAGCGTGAGCTTGCGGGCATGGCGCTGGAAGAGCTGGGTGCCGAGGTGTTCCTCCAGCTGCTTCACCCGCGTGGTGACGTTCGACTGCACGCGGTTCAGCTTGGCCGCGGCGCGAGTGATGCCGCCCTCCTCGGCCACCGTCCGGAAGATGTGGAGGGATTCCAGGTCCAGCGTGGTCACCGTTCGGTCCCCGATTTCCGCAATTCGTCGCAAGCCGCTCGATTCGCCCCCGCCCGGCCCGTATCGTTCGGGCTCGGTTCGAAGGGAGACAGACGGCAATGGAAAAACGCACCCCATTCACCGCCATGGCGCTCATGCTCGTGGCGGCCACGTTCACCGGCCTCGCGCAGTCCGCGGAGCCCCAGGCTCCGGCGGCGCGCGGGAAGTACCTGGTCGAGATCGCCGGATGCAACGACTGCCACACGCCCAACTACGCGATGGCCTCGGGCAAGACGCCCGAGAGCGAGTGGCTCACGGGCGACGCACTCGGCTGGCAGGGCCCGTGGGGCACGACCTATGCGTCGAACCTGCGGCTCTACATGAAGGACAAGAGCGAGGCCCAGTGGATCGAGGCCGCGCGCAACCTCCGCGCCCGCCCGCCGATGCCGTGGTTCAACGTAGCGGCGATGAGCGATGCCGACCTGAAGTCGATCTACGCCTACGTGAAGTCGCTGCCGGTCGCCGGGTCGGCGGCCCCTTCGTATGTTCCGCCCGGCGTCGATCCGCAAGGTCCGGTGGTCCGGTTCCCCGCGCCGCCCGCCAACGTGGCCGGGAAGTAGCAGATCGCGTGCGTTCTCCATATGAGAACGATTGTATCTCCATAATTCATTTCCCGTGATGGTGGGGCGCGGCTAGACTGGCGGCATGCCAGGACTGGTCGCACTCGCCATCGCGATGGGAATCGGGCGCTTCGCCTTCACGCCGCTGCTGCCGATCATGCAGGCGGACGCGGGGCTGGGCGTCGCCGAGGGCGGCTGGCTCGCGTCGGCGAACTACGTGGGCTACCTCGTGGGCGCGTTGCTCGCGCTGCGCCTCGACCTTCCCGCCTCGCGGGTCGTGCGGGGCGGCCTGGCGCTCGTCGCCGTAGTGACCGCCGCCATGGCCCTCACGCACTCGTTCGCGGCCTGGATGGTGCTGCGCTTCGCTGCAGGTGTGGCGAGCGCGTGGGTGCTCGTCTTCGTTTCGTCGTGGGGCTTCGCGCGGCCTGAAGTGGTCTTCGCCGGCGTGGGCACGGGCATCGCGGTGACGGGTCTCGCATGCCTCCTGTTGATGGTGAACTCGGCGACTTCGGGCACGGCGTGGATCGCGCTCGGGGCGATTGCCGCGGTGGGGACCGTAGGCATCTGGCACGCGTTCGGCACTCGGCCCGCCGCAGCCGGGGCAAGTGTTCCCAACGGCTTCGCCTGGACGCCCGAAGCGTGGCGCCTCACCGCGTGCTACGGCATCTTCGGATTCGGCTACATCATTCCCGCGACCTTCCTGCCGGCGATGGCGAAGCAGGTCATCGACGATCCGGTGAAGTTCGGCTGGTCGTGGCCGCTCTTCGGTGCGGCCGCATTGGCCAGCACGCTCGCCGCGGGGTCGTTGCGCAAACGCTTCGGCGATCGCCGCACGTGGATCGCCGCGCACATCGTGATGGCGATCGGCGTCGCGGTTCCGCTCGCGGTGCCCGGCCTCGCCGGCATCCTCGCCTCGGCGTTGCTCGTGGGCGGCACCTTCATGGTCGCCACGATGGCCGGCGTGCAGGAAGCGCGCCGCGTCGCCGGAACCGGCGCACGGACGCTGATCGCCGCCATGACTTCCGCCTTCGCCGTCGGCCAGATCGCGGGGCCGCTCGTGGTGGGCCTCTTCCATAGCTTGTCCCTGTCCCTGCTGCTCGCGGCTTCGTTGCTGCTCGTGAGCGCCTTCTTCCTCCGGAGAACCCCATGAACGACCGCATGCCCCCGCTCACCGACGCCCAGATGAACGATGCCCAGAAGAAGGCGGCGGCCGATCTCATCGCCGGCCCGCGCAAGGGGGTCTTCGGCCCCTTCATCCCGCTGATGCGCAGTCCCGAGCTGATGGATCGCATGCAGCGCGTGGGTGAATACCTGCGCTTCGGCTCGACGGTGCCCGGCAAGCTGAACGAGTTCGCCATGTGCATCGTCGCGCGGCACGTGACGAACCACTTCGAGTGGGCGATCCACTATCCGAACGCGGTGAAGGCTGGCGTGGCGAAAGAGACGCTCGACGCGATCGGCGCGGGACGGCAGCCGCTGTCGATGGCGCCCGACGAGGCGGTGGTCCACGGCTTCGTGACCGAGCTGTTGCGCACGCATGGCGTGAGTGACGCCACGTATGAGGCGGTGCTGAAAGCCCACGGCGAGCAAGGTTTGATCGACCTCGCGGGCCTCGTCGGCTATTTTATCGCGATCTGCCTGGTCATGAACGTGGCCCACACGCCGGCGCCGAAGAGCGACGTAGTACCCCTGGCCCACCTGCCGATGTAACGCAGTTCACTGCAGGCGATCGGCGTCCGGTCTATGCTTTCGGCATGGACGACGTCCACCGCCTGATCCGGGCCATCGATTTCGCCGCCTTCAAGCACCGCAACCAGCGGCGCAAGGACGAGGAGGCCTCGCCGTACATCAACCACCCCATCGCGCTCACGCAGGTGCTGAAGGTGGAGGCGGGCGTCTCGGATATCGACGTGCTCTGCGCCGCGCTGCTGCACGACACGATCGAGGACACGGAGACGACGGTCGAGGAGCTCGTGGCCGAGTTCGGCGCGCACGTCGCGTCGATCGTCGTGGAGGTGACCGACGACACCTCGCTGCCGAAGGCCGAGCGCAAGCGCCTGCAGGTGGAGCACGCGCCGACGCTCACGCGCGAGGCGAAGCTGGTGAAGCTCGCCGACAAGATCTGCAACCTGCGCGACATGGTGGATGCGCCGCCCGCGAAATGGGACCTGGCGCGGCGCCAGGAGTACTTCGACTGGGCCAAGGAAGTAATCGACCAGCTTCGCGGCAGCCATCCGCGGCTGGAGGCCTTGTTCGACCAGGCCTACGCCGGCAAGCCGGCCTGAGCGCTACTCGACGGTGACCGACTTCGCGAGGTTGCGCGGTTTGTCCACATCCGTGCCCCGCTTCAGCGCCGTGTGATACGCGAGGAGCTGCACGGGGATCGTATGCGCGATGGGGGATAGGACTCCGGAGTAGCGCGGCGTACGGATCACGTGCACGCCCTCGCTCTCGGTGAAGTGGCTGTCCAGGTCCGCGAAGACGTAGAGCTCGCCGCCGCGGGCGCGCACTTCCTGCATGTTGGACTTCACCTTTTCCAGCAGCGCGTCGTTGGGCGCGATGACGACGACCGGCATGTTGGAATCCACGAGCGCGAGAGGCCCGTGTTTCAGTTCGCCGGCAGGGTAGGCCTCGGCGTGGATGTAGGAGATTTCTTTGAGCTTCAACGCGCCCTCGAGCGCCACCGGGTAGTGGATGCCGCGGCCGAGGAAGAGCGCGTGTTCCTTCTGCGCGAAACGCTCGGCCCACGCCTGCACCTGGGGCTCGAGGTTCAGCGCGTGCTGGATGGAACCGGGGACGAAGCGGAGCTGCTCCAACTCGGCGGCTTCGCGCTCGGCCGTGAGCTTGCCCTTCGCCTTCGCGATGGCCAGGGCCAGCGTGTAGAGCGACACGAGCTGCGTCGTGAAGGCCTTGGTGGATGCGACGCCGATCTCCATGCCGGCGCGCGTGTAGAACACGAGCCTGGAGGCGCGGGGGATGGCGCTCTCGCGCACGTTGCAGATGGAGAGCGTGTTGCCGTGGCCGAGCTCCTTGGCGCGCTTCAACGCCTCCATCGTGTCCAGCGTCTCTCCGGACTGCGAGATGGTGACGACGAGCTGGCGCGGATTGGCGATCGAATCCCGGTAGCGGTACTCGTGCCCCAGCTCGACGTCGGTGCGAATGCCCGCGACGCCCTCGATCCAGTACTTGGCGACGAGGCCCGCGTAGTAGCTCGTGCCGGAAGCGAGGACGAGCACGGCGTCGATATCGCGGAAAACCCCGGTCGCACTGTCGCCGAACAGCGTGTCGACGTCCACGCCGTTGTCGATCACGCCCTCGATCGTGTCCGCCACGGCGCGGGGCTGCTCGTGGATCTCCTTCTGCATGTAGTGCTGGTAGACGCCGAGATCGACGGCGTCCGCGGAGAGCTGCGAGACGTAGATCTTGCGGTCGACCTTGCGGCGATCCTTGTCGACGACCTCGACGCCGCTGCGATGGATGGCCACCACGTCGCCATCCTCGAGGTACATCACGCGCTTGGTCTCGGCGATGACGGCGGAGACATCGGAGGCGAGGAAGTTCTCACCCTCACCAAGGCCCACGACGAGCGGGCAGCCCATGCGCGCCCCGGCGATGGTCTCGGGATCGGAGAGCGCCACGACGCCGATGGCATAGGCGCCGTGCATGTCCGCGGCCGTCCTCTGCGTGGCCTCGAAGAGGTTCTTCGACTGGGCGTAGTAGTGGTGGATGAGGTGCGCGATGACCTCGGTATCCGTCTGCGACTGGAACACGTAGCCGAGCGCGATGAGGCGCGCGCGCTGGGCCTCGTGGTTCTCGATGATGCCGTTGTGGACGACCGCGATCTCGTTGGAGGAGACGTGCGGGTGCGCGTTGGGCTCGGTCACGCCGCCGTGCGTGGCCCAGCGCGTGTGGGCGATGCCGAGGATGCCCTGGAGGTTTTCCGCCTTCACGGCGCTCTCCATCTCGGCCACGCGGCCCACCCTTCGCACGCGCTGGATGCCGCCGTTCAGCACGGCGATGCCGGCGGAATCGTAGCCGCGGTACTCCAGGCGCTTCAGCCCCTCCGTGAGGATGGGGACGACGTTTCTATCGGCGATGGCCGCGACGATTCCGCACATGGGGTTATTTTCTCACGAGGCGCCGTAGAGGACGTACGGCGCCCAATGCCTCGGGGATGACCACGGCCCTTTGGAGCGGGCGAACTCGAGTTTGGTTTCCCTCAGGGCCTCGGAAGGGGACTTGCCCGCCTTGAGGCGCTTGTAGAAGCGCGGCATGAAGTCGGCGGCGCTTTCGTCGGCGACGCTCCAGAGGGTGAGGACGACAGCGCGCGCGCCGGCAGCCAGGATGGCGCTGGGAAGGCCCACGACGCCCTCCCCGGCGACGAGACTTCCCAGGCCCGTGTCGCACGCGGAGAAGACGACCAGGTCGCTTCTCAGGCGATAGGTGGCCCATTCGGCCGCGGTGACGATTCCATCGCCTCCGCCGTTGCCGGACCCGGAAAGCACGACCCCCGAAAGACTCCCGCCGCGGCTCGAGAGAAATGCGTGCGTCGCAAAGTGAACGAACCGATACCGTCGAAGCTCTCCGCTCGCGTCCAGCGCCCGGAGCAGCTCTTCGTTCGCTGCAACACCGGCCAATACGCGAGACGCCGGAAAGAGCGAGCCGATCGCACGGATCTCGGCTTCAGCGCGGGGCAAGTCGGCCCAGGTGCTCCCTGGACTACGGAACTGCGAGACACCGACGCCGAGAAAATCCAGGCGCGGACTGGTGGTCACGCGAGCGGGCATGATCGCGAGCGAGGCGAGCGACGGTGCGTAGACGACATCCTTGGACTCGAGAACGGTCTGCCGGCCGAGCGCGAGGGCCTCGAACGGAAGGAAGGCAAGCGCGCCGTCTGGAGAGATGATCCAGGTTCTCGCCGACCGGATCTCGGGCGCCAAAGGCTCCAGCAGGCGTGCGGAAAGAGTGCGGCGCACGCTGTCCAGGTCCTTCAACCGCGTCGCGCCCTTGGGCTGCGCCAATGCCCAGCGTGCACTGCCATCGGGCAGCTGCCAGATGCGTTCGGACGCCGGTTCCGGCGACATCGAGAGCCGCCGAAAGACTTCGACGGTCTCCGCGAGGCCCGCGATCGTGCCCAGGTCCTTGGCGACAACGCGTGCCTGCGCGTTCATGGTGATCGCCGTCACCTGGTCACCCGAAACGATGAATTCCACGAAGACCGATCCGGGTGCGAGGACGCGCTTCCACATCGCTCGCGTGTCGATCGACGAGGCCCTGCGCATCACGGGATCGAACGCCTGGCGCAGTTCCTCTTCGGCGCGCGTCCTGTCCGACACCGCTCGAAGATAAGGCGCCGATCCGACGTCGAGCTCGCCCACCCGCTGCTCGGCCTGCGCGAACCGAAGCCGCGCGTCGCGAACCTTCGCGCTATCCGCATGGGGTCGCGCGAGGATCTCGTTCAGCGAACGTGCCCGCGCAAGCTCCGCGATCTCGAGTGCACGTTCCGGATCCCGGAGCGCCAACAGCCGGGCATAGGTTCGATATCCCGCCATGTCAGGGCGGTCGCGGACACCCTGCGCCAGGCGGCCTCGATTCGCGGCACTCGTCGACACACCCGCGCGGATCAGCCCTTCGTTGATCTCGACGAACTGCGCGAGGAGCTCTTGCGCTTCGTCCTTGTTCCCCGAGTTGACCTGCATCTGCGCCAGCAGCGCCATGAAGTTGAGCGTCGTCACGTGACTCGATCCGAATCGCTCTCGGCAGCCCTGGTACAACACATCCATGGAACGCCTCGCCAAGGCCTCGTCTCCGGATGCGAACTGGGCTCGGGCCCAGCCCGCACCCACTTCCAGCTGCCTCCGAGTCACGCTGCGAACCTCGTCGGCGGTGAACGTCCGTCCTCCGAGCTTCGTGAACGATTCCAGCGATCGCGCGGGCTCGCCAAGGCGCAGAAGCGCTTCCGCGCGGATCACGAGCAGCCCCGATTCGACGGACTCGACCCGGTTCGATCCGGCGGGCATCTGCGCCATCGCATCGTCGATAACCTCCAGTGCTTCCGCCGGACGATCGAGCACGAGGAGCGCGAAGGCCTGGTTGCGCGCGGCACTCGCAGTCTCCGCATGTGCCGCACCGAGGAGACGCGCACGCCTAGCGCGGACGTCGGAATACAGAGGCAACGAATCCTCGCTGCGGCCGAGTCGATCGTAGATCACACCGAGAAGTGTCTTGATCCGGAGGGTTTGCACGTCGTCCTCGCCGAGCACCTCGAGGAACGTGGGCAAGGAGCCCGCCACGAGAGGCAGGGCCTCGTCGATCCGGCCGGCTTCCGTGAGCGCAATGCCCAGGTCATGCGTCGCCACGAGCGTGGCGGGATTCTTATCCCCGAGCGTGGATCTCCGCGCCTGCAGGATCTCGGATTGGAGCGCCACGACGCGCTCGTAGTCCCCGCGTTGTTGCAGGCTCGCGGAGAGATTGGCCTTTACGCGCAGCGCGTCCGAACCACCGGCTCCTTGGCGAGCGACCTGGGAGCGAACGAGCACTTCCTGGATCGCGATGGCATCGTCGACCTGGCCCATCGACTGATGTGCGATCGCCAGCGTCTCCTGGCTCGCGAGCGTGTCCGGATGGCTCGGACCCAGCAAGCGCAAGCGGCCTTCGTACGCGATCCGTGCCGCTTCGCGCATCTCCGCGGGGCGGCTGAGGAAGAAGAGGGCCCGGGCTTGCGCTTGTCGCGCGTTGAAGATTTCCGCCAGAGACGCTGTGTTGGGCGCCTTCCAAAGCGAGGCGAGCGCGATCTCGCTCAGAGCGAGACCGAGGTCCGCCCTCGATGCGGCGGTGGCGCGGCGGGCGTGGAGGATGTCGCACTCCGCAACGAGGGGAGCATCGTTGCCGAGGGCGGTGCGGCGCGCGTCGCACGCGCTCTTGGCGGCGGCGAGGGCCGCAGTTGCATCGCGTGCAGAGACGGCGCGATCGATCTCGAGGATCGACGTTCTCGCCTCCTGAAGCTTGGCGCTGCGGGCCGCGAACTCCCGCGCCTGATCCGTGCTCAGCTCCCTCGACGGACCCAGTATCGTTTCAGCTGCACAACGCTCACCCGCAATGCGGACCGTCCAGCTCGCCGAATCGAAAGCGGGCGCTTGCAGCTTAAGCCTCTCCGTTTCGGTCCGGACTTCCTTGTCGCGTTCGAACGCCAATCCCCCGATGTCGATCGACTCGCTGCCCGGCGCACCCGATACGATCGCGACGGTTGCGGCCTGGAGGATCGCGGGGCATGTTGCTTCGATTCGCGACCAGGCAAGTGGCGCGATCAGCTCCGCGCGAGCGCCGGTGGCGAGAGCGGCGATGGCGACGATTCGGACAAGCGCCTTCGAAGAAGCCAATGGTATAAAGGACCCGCCCATGGAGGCGCAAAGGGAGACAAGGGATGGCAACCAAGAAGAAGGTTACCAAAGGCAAGAAAAGCACCGGAAAGGTCCTGCGTAAGTCGATCACGGTACCCAGCGGGACGAACGAGATCGTCCTGACCATTCACATCGGCAAGGGTGGGACCGGCAAGAGCACCGTGATGATGCTCGCGTCGAGCGAGAGCCCGATCCAGCCGGATCCGCCGGAGTGAGACGGGGTTATTGCGCCGCGCCCGATGCGAATCGGAGTGCGGCGCGATTCAGGCCGCGCGACTTCAGCCACGCGCCATGGACGACACGCTCCGACGCGGACGCGTCCGTGCCTGGCCTGCCCGGGGCGGCCTGGGCTTCATCCAGGACAACAAATTCAGTCCAATCGGCGGGCGTGGTTCCGCCTTGTGACGGAAGAATTCCCCACACGTAGTGCCCGCCGCTCTCGAGAGCCACGTTCGCGGGGAGCGTCACGCGACCGTCTCGGGCTTCGGTGCGATGCACGAGGACTCCGGCATCCGTCGCCAGCTCGAACCGCCAGGCGCCGGGCTGCTGCACCCAACTGAACTCGCGTGCCGACGCCGGTGCGACAGCGCCTTCCGGCCCCAGCAGTCGAAGTGACGCGTTGCTCCGCATCACCATCGAGCCCTGCACCAACTCCGAGCCGTTCACCTTCACGTTGCGGTAGGCGTCGTCCAGCTTGCGCGCCTCGACAGCCTTGCCATTGGCGAGCACGCCCTTCGGGGACAGGACGATCTCGGCAGGGCCATCGACTTCGTAGAGTTTCGCATCCTGATCGGCAAACAGGCTGACGCGCGAATCGGAGCTGAGCCGGAAGCGCTCGCCGACCTTCAGGGTGTCGAGGGTGCGAACCGCGGAGGAGTTGGAGCGCACGGCCGTGCCGCGCACTTCGGTAACGACGAGGTCACGAGCCTGGGCGAGCGAGTCCGAGGACACCGCCCACAGAACCACGATCAGGCCCACGACATGGAGCCAGGAAATCGGTGCGGCCTCGCTGCTGCTGATGCGTGCCATCCAGGAATCCCTGACCCTCTGGAAGAAAAGCTCTCCCCGGTTGGGGGACCGGGGAGAGACAAGCATCGGCGGCATGCTCTTGGCCTCACGTCGCCTTAGCAGGTTGCAGGAGAGGAGGGGACCCACAACCTGAGGAGAATCGTGCGCCGAGGCCGTCGGCAAAGCTTTCGTAAACGTCACACGGGTGGTGCTGAATATCGGACAAGAATCCTGCATCCAGTCACCTCCAGGCCCAGCCCTCGACGGGATCGTGGCCGCCGATCTGCAGGGCACCCAGCGCTTCCAGCGGAGCTTCCCCAAGGCGATCGCGGGCTGGGCCGGCCAGGACGGCGCGGGCGCCGTGTCGCTTGGCCTCCTCCTGCAGGCGGGCCGCCACATTGGCCGCATCGCCGATCGCCGTGTAGTTGAAGCGAGTCTTCGCACCCACGTGGCCTACCACCGCCACCCCCACGGCCATGCCCGCAACCATCGATAGTGGGGACTTACCTTCCTTGGTCAGTTCGGCGTTGAGCCGGTCCAGGCCCCGGAACATTTCCTGGAGGGCATCCCAAGCCGCCTTCACCGGATCCGGGAGGGTTTTGGGGGCGCCGAACACGGCCATGACTCCGTCGCCGCGGATGTTGTCGAGCATGCCGTCGTGGCGGTGGATGGCGGTGGCGATCACTTGGTGGAACCGGTTCAGAAGTGTGAGCGCCTCCTCCGGGGTGATCTGTGCGGTCATGGCGGTGGACCCGCGCAGGTCGGCGAAGACGAACGCGAGCTCCCGGCGCTCGCCCACCTTGCCGGGCCGGATCTCGCCACGGAGGATGCCGCGCAGGACGGCCGGGCTCACGTACCCCGAGAACTCCGCGCGCAGGCGTTCGCGCTCGCGGCGCTCCGTCCATGCCTCGTAAGCCGTGCGGCTCACCCAGGCGAGCGCGAGGGTGAAGAGCGGCGCCGCCAGGTCCACCGCCTGGCCGTGCAGCAGCGCGAAGGTCGCGGCGGCGAATCCCAGCGCGCCGACGATCACGCCGGTGACGAACGACAGGCGCCAGTTGCTCATCAGCACGAGCAGCGCCGCCGCCGAGACCAGCAGGAACATCATCGGCCGGCCCGCTTCCTCGGCCGGGTCGCCGTACATCGCGGTTCGCAAGGCCGCCGCATGCACCACGACACCCGGGGAGTCTCGCTTCACCGTTTCCCAACCGGCGAGGTTGACCGGGACGGCGATGCGGTCGGAGAACCGCTGCGTCTCGCCGATCAGCACGATGCGATCACGAAACAGGTTGCTCAGGTACTGGGGGTCGTCGCTCTTGAGGACGCTATGGAACGGCACGTAGCGGAAAGGCGCGCCCAGTGAGTAGTCGATCATGCCGTCGCGGCACTTCTTGGCTTTCAGGGTGCGACACAGGCGACCCACCAGCGTCGGAAACGCCGCGTCGTCGGTCGGGATGGCGAGCGAGAAGCGCCGCGTGAGGCCGTCCGCATCGCGCGCGAAAAGCGTGATGCCGAGGCGCTCCTCGCGAAGCACGGCGAGGAACGGCAGGTGGATGTTCTTGGCGGCGTTCGTTCGCGGATCGATGGCGAGCGAGGCGACCAGCGGGCCGTTCTCGCGCGCCGCGGCGAGCCCCGCCATGAGCGCCCGGTCGAGGCCGGGGCGCATCGCATCGAACGAGCGGTCAGGCAGCGTGATGTCGAGGCCGATGGCCTTCGGCTTGGCCGATGCGAGCTTCGCGAGAACGCGCCCGAGCGGCTCGTGCCAGAGGCCAAGCGGTTCCGGAATCTCCTGGAACGTGCGGTCGTCGACGCCGACGATGATGATGTCGTCGGGCGCGGGCTTCGGATCGAACTTGCGGAGAAGGTCGAACTCCGCGTCGAGGAGCATGAGGTCGATGCGCTCCGCGACCGGGGTCCACGAGAAGAGCAGGCCCACGAGGGCCAGGGCGGCAACGGCATATCCACGCATCGCGGCCATCTTAGACGTGCACCCCCGCGGGTGCTAGACTTTCGGAGTCCCACGCCTGCCCAAGAAAAAACCCCGATGCAAGGCGACGCGCCCAGTCCTGCCCAGCTTTCCGCCATCGAGGATGCCTTCGTCAAGAAGCTCGCATCCCTCGGGCGGCTGCGCACCTACCCGAAGAACACGGTCTTCATCACCGAGGGCGACCAGAGCGACTCGGTCTTCGTCGTGATCAGCGGCAAGGTGAAGGTCTTCGTGGCGGATACCGAAGGCCACGAGATGATCCTCGACACGCACGGCCCCGGCGAATACGTGGGCGAGATGGCGATGGACGGCAATCCCCGTTCGGCCTCGTGCATGACGCTCGAGCCCACCACGTTCTCCGTCGTGGCGCGCGATCCGATCCGCGAGGCGATCCGCGCCAACCCCGACTTCGCGCTCGACATGATCGCGAAGGTGATCGACCGTGCCCGCCTGGCCACGGACAACGTGAAGCACCTCGCGCTGCTGGATGTCTACGGCCGCGTCGCTCGCCTGCTGCTCAACATGGCGGTAGAGCAACCCGACGGGAAACTGATGATCCCCGAGAAGCTCACGCAGCAGGAGATCGCGGAGCGCGTCGGCGCCTCGCGCGACATGGTGAGCCGCATTTTCCGCGACCTCTCGCAGGGCGGCTACATCACGGTCGAGAACCGCTTCATCACGATCAACAAGAAGCCTCCGGCGCGCTGGTAGGTCCCCGTTTCCGGGGAATATTCAGCACGCGGCTTCGGGATTCGGGCCGCGCGGCCGCACCCCTCGTCGAAATACCCTGGTCGTCTCCTCACGGAGGTAGACCATGATGGAAGACCCATTCAGGAAGGACCACGACCCCACGCCGGGGCCGGACGAGCGCGACTGGCTGCGGGGGAATTTCTATCACCTGCTGGGGCGGGCGACGCTGATGATCGGCTACGCCATCGTGATCGGCGTGGGCACCAGCGTGATCCTCGATCGCCAGGGCGCGCTGCCGGCGATGGCCGCGGCCGAAGCTCCGGCGCCCATTCCCGCTTCGCCGCCCCGCTAGCCTTTCTGCGGGCGCTTCCACTCCGGGCGCGTGACCTGGGTCTTCTGCGTCACCGTGAGGCCGCCGGGCGGCACGTCCTTCGTGATGGTGGCGCCGGCGCCAATCGTCGCACCCTTGCCGACCGTCACCGGTGCCACGAGCTGCACGTCGGAGCCGATGTGCACGCCGTCCTCGATCACTGTGCGGTGCTTGTTCGCGCCGTCGTAGTTGCAGGTAATGGTGCCGGCGCCGATGTTCACGTCGCGGCCCACGGTGCTGTCGCCCACGTACGCGAGGTGATTCGCTTTCGAGCCCCGGCCGATCGTGCTCGCCTTCACCTCGACGAAGTTGCCGACGTGCGCCTCGTCGCCGATCGTGCTGTCGGGACGAATGCGGGCATAGGGGCCGATGCGGGCGTTGGCGCCGATCTTCGCCTGGTCGACCATCGTGAAGGGCAGGAGCTGCGTGCCCGCTCCGATCTCGGATTCGCGCACGATGCAGTGGGCGCCGATCTTCACGCCGTCGCCGAGCACGACGCGGCCTTCGAAGATGCAGTTCACGTCGATGGAAACGTCGCGCCCGCACGTGAGCTCGCCACGCACGTCGAGGCGCGCGGGATCCGCGAGCGTGACACCTGCGTCGAGTAGCTGCCGGGCCTGGGTCATCTGGTAGTGGCGCTCGAGCGCCGCGAGCTCCGCCTTGCTGTTCACGCCCACGCACTCTTGCGGCGACGAGGGGTGGCGCACGTCGATCGGCGTTCCATCGGCCACAGCGGCCGCGACGACGTCGGTCAGATAGTACTCCGCCTGAGCGTTGTCATTCCGCAGGCCCGCGAGCCACGCATCGAGCTTCGCGCGCGGCATCGCCATGATGCCGGTGTTGATCTCGCGAATCGTCCGCTCGGCCTCGGTGGCGTCCTTCTCCTCGACGATCTTCACCACGCGGCCCCCGTTCCTCACGATGCGGCCGTAGCCTTTCGGTTCGGCCAACTCCTGCGTGAGCAGGGCGAGGTGCCCCTGGTCCGCGGCGTCGACCAGCGAGCGCAGCGTGCCCGAGGCGATGAGCGGCACGTCGCCGTAGAGAATGAGCACCGTTCCGCCCGCGTCGAGCGCCGGCAGCGCCTGCATGACCGCGTGGCCCGTGCCTTTCTGCTCCGATTGCGTGGCGTAGGTGATCGCGGTGTCGTTCATTGCGCCCGCGACGGACTCTCCGCCATGGCCGATCACCACGGCGAGGCGGCTCGGCGAGAGCCGCTTCGCGGTGGCGACGACGTGGTGGAGCAGCGGCTTGCCGCCGATCGGATGGAGGACCTTCGGAAGGTCCGATCGCATGCGCTTGCCCTGTCCCGCGGCAAGGATGACGACTTGGAGGGTCACCCCGACAGCTTACTTTAGCTTGCGAAGCTTGCTGATGGCGGCGATCTGGGCGACGGCCTGGGCCAGCTCGGCCTGGGCGGCCGCGATGTCCATCGCGCCGGAGCGATCGGTGAGCGCTTCCTCGGCCCGGCGCTTCGCCTCGAGGGCCTTGGCCTCGTCGAGGTCATGCGCCCGTACCGACGTGTCCGCCAGAACAGTCACCACGTCCGGCTGCACTTCCATCATGCCGCCCGAGACGTAGATGAACTCCTCGGTGCCGTCGGCGCTCTTCACGCGCACCGTGCCCGGCTTGATGCGGGTGATGAGGGGGATATGCTCGGGCAGGATGCCGAGCTCGCCCGCCTCGCCCGGGGCGATGACCATCAGCGCCTCGCCCGAGAAGATGGCCTGCTCGGCGCTGACGATATCGACGTGGAGTGTCTTGGCCATGTCTCGTTACAGCGTCTTGGCTTTTTCGAACGCTTCCTCGATCGGGCCGACCATGTAGAAGGCCTGCTCGGGAAGGGAGTCGCACTCGCCGTTGACGATCATGTTGAAGCCCTTGATCGTGTCCTTCAACGTCACGTACTTGCCCGGCGAGCCGGTGAACACCTCGGCCACGTGGAACGGCTGCGACAGGAAGCGCTGGATCTTGCGCGCGCGCCCGACCGCCAGCTTGTCCTCGGGCGAAAGCTCGTCCATGCCCAGGATCGCGATGATGTCGCGCAGCTCCTTGTAGCGCTGCAGCACGGCTTGCACGGCGCGCGTGGTGTTGTAGTGCTCCTCGCCGATCACGTGCGGATCGACCTGGCGCGAGTTCGAATCGAGCGGATCCACCGCGGGGTAGATGCCGAGCGAGGCGATGTCGCGCGAGAGAACGACGGTCGCGTCCAGGTGGCCGAACGTGGTCGCGGGCGACGGGTCCGTCAAGTCATCCGCGGGCACGTAGACCGCCTGGATGGACGTGATGGAGCCCTTCTTGGTGGAGGTGATGCGCTCCTGCAGGCGGCCCATCTCTTCGGCGAGCGTCGGCTGGTAGCCCACGGCGGAAGGCATGCGGCCCAGCAGCGCGGACACTTCGGTGCCGGCGAGCGTGAAGCGGTAGATGTTGTCGACGAAGAAAAGGATGTCGCGGCCTTCGTCGCGGAAACGCTCGGCCATCGTGAGGCCCGTGAGCGCCACGCGCAGGCGGTTGCCCGGGGGCTCGTTCATCTGGCCGAACACCATCGCCACTTTTGAGTCCTCGAGCTTCTCCTGGACGATGACCTTCGCGTCCGACATCTCGTGGTAGAAGTCGTTGCCCTCGCGCGTGCGCTCGCCCACGCCGGCGAACACCGACAGGCCCGAGTGCTGCTTCGCGATGTTGTTGATGAGCTCGAGCATGTTCACGGTCTTGCCGACACCGGCGCCGCCGAACAGGCCGACCTTGCCGCCCTTGGCGAACGGGGCCACGAGGTCGATCACCTTGATGCCCGTTTCGAGCAGCTCGACGGAAGGCGAGAGCTGATCGAACTTCGGCGCCATGGCGTGGATGGAACGGTACTCGTCGGCTTTCACCGGGCCGCGCTCGTCGATCGGGCGGCCGAGAACGTCCATCACGCGGCCGAGTGTTGCGGGGCCCACGGGCACGGAGATCGGCTTGCCGGTGTTCTTCACCTTCATGCCGCGGCGCAGGCCGTCGGAGGAGCCCATCGCGATCGTGCGCACGACGCCGTCGCCGAGCTGCTGCTCGACTTCGAACGTGAGGCCCTTCTCGGCGAAGGAATTGCCTTCCTCGACGAGGGTCAGGGCGTCGTACACCTTCGGCATGCCTTCGCGCGCGAACTGGATGTCGATCACCGCCCCGATGCACTGGACGATGCGGCCTTCGGTCATTTGGGTGCTCATGGTGTGTTCCCGGTAGTGAATGCTTGAATGCGTTTAGACGGCGGCAGCGCCACCGACGATCTCGGAGAGTTCCTTGGTGATCGCGGCCTGGCGGCTCTTGTTGTAGACGAGCGTGAGGTCGTCGATCACCGACGACGCGTTGTCGCTGGCGGACTTCATCGCCACCATGCGCGCCGACTGCTCGCTCGCGATGTTCTCCGCGAGCGCCTGGAAGATGAGGGCTTCGAGGTAGCGGCGCAGAAGCTGGTCGAGGACCGTCTTCGCGTCCGGCTCGTACATGTAGTCCCAGTTCTGGCGCGCCGCGCGGGCATCCTTGGCGAGGCGCTCGGCCGGCAGCGGCAGCAGCTGCTCGACCACCGGCTCCTGCTTCATCGTGTTGATGAAGCGCGTGTAGACCACGTAGAGCGCGCCGATCTTGCCTTCGCGGTACGCGTCGATCTGCACCTTCACCGGACCGACCAGGGCGTCCAGGTGCGGGCGGTCGCCCAGGCCCACGACGTGCGACACCACGTTGGCGCGCACGCGCTGCAGGAAACCGAACGCCTTGTTGCCGATGGCGGTGTACTGGACGGTCGCGCCCTGTTCGGCCAGGTCCTTCGCCTTCTGCGTGACGAGGCGAAGCACGTTGGTATTCAGCGCGCCGCACAAGCCCTTGTCGGAGGTCACCACCAGCACGCCGATGTCCTTGCGGTCGCCCTTCTGCACGAGGAACGGGTGGCGGTACTCGGGGTTCGCGTGGGCCAGGTGCGCGGCGATGTTGCGGATCTTGTCGCCGTACGGGCGCGCCTGGCGCATGCGCTCCTGCGCCTTCCTCATCTTGGAAGCCGCGACCATCTCCATGGCCTTGGTGATCTTGCGCGTATTTTGCACGCTCTTGATCTTGGTGCGGATTTCTCTGGAGCCAGCCATATTTCCTCTTTGTCACCCCCGCGGAAGCGGGGGTCCAGTCTGGGTTCCCGCCTACGCGGGAACGACGTCAATAGGTGCCGTTCTTCTTGAAGTCTTTGATCGCGTCGTGCAGCTTGGCCTCGTCGTCCTTCGAGAGGTCCTTCGTGGACTCGATGCGGTCGACGAGGTCGGCGTACTTGCCCTTCACGTAGTCGCGCATGGCGCGTTCGGCGGCGAGGGCCTTCTTCACTTCGACGTCGTCGTAGTAGCCGTTGTTGACCGCGAAGAGCACCAGCGCCATTTCCCAGACCTGCAGCGGCTGGTACTGGGGCTGCTTCATCAGTTCGGTGACCATGCGGCCGCGCTCGAGCTGCTTGCGGGTGGCTTCGTCGAGGTCGGAGGCGAACTGCGCGAAGGCCGCCAGCTCGCGGTACTGCGCGAGTGCGAGACGGACACCGCCGCCCAGCTTCTTGATGATCTTCGTCTGCGCCGCGCCACCCACGCGCGACACGGAGATGCCCGCGTTGATGGCGGGGCGGATGCCGGCGTTGAAGAGGTCGGTCTCCAGGAAGATCTGGCCGTCGGTGATCGAGATCACGTTGGTCGGCACGAACGCGGACACGTCGCCGGCCTGCGTCTCGATGACGGGGAGCGCCGTGAGCGAACCCGTCTTGCCTTTCACGGCGCCCTTGGTGAAGTCCTCGACGTACTTCTCGTTCACGCGCGCGGCGCGCTCGAGCAGGCGCGAGTGGAGATAGAACACGTCGCCGGGATACGCTTCGCGGCCCGGCGGGCGGCGCAGCAGCAGCGAGATCTGGCGGTAGGCCCAGGCCTGCTTGGTCAAGTCGTCATAGATGATCAGCGCGTCCTGGCCGCGGTCGCGGAAGTACTCGCCCATCGTGCAGCCCGAGTACGGCGCGATGTACTGCATCGCGGCCGGGTCGGAAGCCGAGGCGGCGACGACGATCGTGTACGCCATGGCGCCGGACTCTTCGAGCTTGCGGACCACGTTCGCGATCGTCGAAGCCTTCTGGCCGACGGCGACGTAGATGCAGAAAAGATCCTTGCCCTTCTGGTTGATGATCGCGTCGACGGCGACGGCGGTCTTGCCCGTCTGGCGGTCGCCGATGATCAGCTCGCGCTGGCCACGGCCGACCGGGACCATCGCGTCGATGGACTTCAAGCCCGTCTGCACCGGCTGCGAAACCGATTTGCGCGCGATCACGCCCGGGGCGACCTTCTCGATCGGCTCCGTCATCTTGGCGTTGACCGGGCCCTTGCCGTCGATCGGCTGGCCCAGCGAGTTCACCACGCGGCCGATCAGCTCGGGGCCGACGGGCACTTCCAGGATGCGGCCCGTGGCTTTCACGGTGTCGCCTTCGGAGATGTGCTCGTAGGCACCCAGCACGACGGCGCCGACGGAGTCGCGCTCGAGGTTCAGCGCGAGGCCGAAGGTGTTGCCGGGGAATTCGAGCATCTCGCCCTGCATCACGTCGGCCAGGCCGTGGACGCGGCAAATGCCGTCGGTCACGGAGATCACGGTGCCCTCGGTGCGCTTTTCGGCGGCGACCTGGAGGTTCTGGATCTTCGACTTGATCAGTTCGCTGATTTCGGACGGGTTGATCTGCATTGCTGTTCCTTTAGCGGGCGAGCGCCGCGGCCATGTGGTCCAGGGCGTCGCGCACGGAGGCGTGGATGACTTGGTCGCCGACCTGCACGCGGGCGCCGCCGAGCAACTCGGGGTCCACGGCATGTTCGGCTTCGACCTTGCGGCCGTATTGCTTTTCGAGCGCGCCGACGATGGAGGCGCGCTGGGCGTCGTCCATCGGGTGGGCGCTGGTGATCTTCGCGTGCACCACGCGCTCGCTCTCGTGCTTCAGCTCCTCGAAGAGCGTGGCGACGAAGGGCAGCAGCACTTCGCGGTGGTTGTCGACCAGCATGCCGATGAGGCGCTTCACCTCGTCGTCGAGCTTGTCGCCGCCCACGCTGAAGAACAGCTCGCGCTTCTGGGCGGCCGACACCTTCGGGTTGTTGAGCACCGAGCGCATCGTGTCGTCGCTCGCGATGGCGGCGGCGAGCGCGAGCCCGCCGGCAGCGCTCTCGAGCGACTTGCGTTCCAGCGCCGACTTGAAGACAGCTTCGGCGTAGGGACGCGCGACGGTGAGGAGCTCGGCCATGGCTAGAGCTGACCCTTCAGCTGGTTCAGCATCTCGGCGTGGGCCTTCGCATCGACCTCGCGGCGCAGGATCTTCTCCGCACCGGCGACGGCGAGCAGCGCGACCTGCTCGCGCAGCACCTGCTTGGCCGACTGCACTTCCTGCTGCACCGCGGCGTGCGCGGCGGTGACGATGCGCTCGCCCTCGCTCTTCGCGGCACCCTTCGACTCCTCGATCCGGGCGGCGGCGGCCTTGTCGGCGTTGGCGACGATCTCCTGCGCGCGCGCCTTGGCGTCCGCGAGGATCTTGTCGGCTTCCTTCTTGGCGTCGACGAGCGAGTTGCGGCCCTTCTCGGCTTCGGCGAGGCCTTCGGTGATGTTCTTCTGGCGCGCTTCGATCGGGGCCAGGATCATCGGCCAGACGAAGGAGACGGTGAACCAGATGAACAGGGCGAAGACGATCGCCTGCACGAGCATCGTGGCGTTGAGATCCATGGTGCTTCCCTCTCGGGCGTCTGCGGTTAGCGGAAGCCGGCGGCCAGCGGGTTGGCGAACGCGAAGAACATCGCGAGGCCGACGCCGATGATGAACGACGCGTCGATCAGGCCGAGCAGCAGGAACACCTTCGCCTGGAGGGCGGGCATCAGTTCCGGCTGGCGGGCGGCGCCTTCGAGGAAGCGCGAGCACATGATGCCCACGCCCACGCAAGCGCCGAGGGCGCCAAGGCCGATCATGAGGCCGATGCCGATCCCGGTGTAAGCCTGGATCATGGCCAGCATTTGAAGTTTTTCCATGGTCAATTTTCCTTTACTGGGGTTTGCAGTTGGGTGAAAAAATCAGTGACTCTCGTGCGCCATCGCGATGTAGACGATGGTGAGCATCATGAAGATGTAGGCCTGCAGCAGCACGATCAGCACGTGGAACGCGGCCCAGCTCCAGCCGAAGACCACGGCGGCGATTCCGCCGACGACGCCCGTCGCGCCGAGCATCCAGATCAGCAGGAAGATGATCTCGCCGGCGTAGATGTTGCCGAAGAGACGCAGCGAATGGCTGAGGGGCTTGGAGATGTATTCGACGAGGTTGAACAGGAAGTTCAGGGGCCACAGGAGCGGGTTCGATCCGAACGGCGCGCAGAAGAGCTCGTGGAAGAAGCCGCCCACGCCCTTCACCTTGAAGCCGAAGGCGATCATCAGCACCCAGACGGACAGCGCGAGCGCGAAGGTCGTGTTCACGTCCGCCGTGGGCACGATGCGGAAGCCGTGCTCGCCATGCGGGATGTAGTGCGTCACCACGGCGACGAGGTCGGCCGGGAAGAAGTCCATGCAGTTCATCAGCAACACCCACACGAAGACGGTGAGCGCGAGCGGGGCGACGAACTTGTGCGGATCGCCGTGGAAGATGCCGCGGACGTTGTCGGTCACGGCCGTGAAGAGGACCTCGACGAATGCCTGGCGCCGGTTGGGTACGCCGGCCGTCATGCCCTTGGCGATCCACCAGAAGAAGCCGAGGCCCACGAAGCCCAGCAGCACGGACATCACGAGCGTGTCGACGTTGAGCGTCCAGAAGCCGCCCTCGCCGATGGGCTTCTGAAGGAACGTCAGGTGGTGACTGATGTATTCGGAAGGACTTGCGTACGCCGCCATCGCGATTCCCTAATAGTTTTCTCTCAAGCGTCTTTCACGACGATGGCCGTGGCCGACACCAGCACAGTAGCGACGAAAGCGACCAGGAAGCTCGCCACCACCATCTCCCTGTAGTTCACCAGCACGACCCAGAGCTGCACGACGATCAGGAGGATCTTCACGCCCTCCGCCCGGAACATCGTGACCAGCGCCTGCCCTGCCGATTTTCTCTCGCGCCGTGTGACAAGCCATCCGTAGGCCCAACCGGCGATCACGTTGACGAGCCCCCCAAGGGCCGCCGACAGCGCGCCGTGCATCCCCCAGATAAACCCGCCCGCGGCCGCTAACACGGCGCTGACGATCAGTTGCCACCGGAGGGTGGTGCGGATGGGCCTGCTTCGAATTCCCCAATACATGGCAGGGCCGCGAGAAAAACCGGTCAATTATAGCTGAAAAGTACCTTGCGCCGCAGCATTCCGGGCTACCGGCGCTTGAAACGCTCTACCAATCCCTGCAGTTGATCGAGGCTCGAATAGTCGATCACGACCGTGCCGCGGCCGCCGCGCTTCGCCTTCACGATCACCTGCGCGCCGAGGGATTCGCTGAGCTCTTCCTGCAGCCGCCGCGTGTCCGCGTCGATCCTTCCCTTGCCCGGCTTGGCGCCCGCTTTCGGCGCCTCGGCCGATTGCTGGACCAGGCGCTCGATCTCGCGCACCGACAGGCCCTGCACCGCGGCCTGGGTCGCGAGCTCCACCTGGCGCTGGCGTGAAAGCGAGAGAAGTGCCCGCGCGTGGCCCATCTCGATCTTGCCGTCCTGGAGCATCGCCTGGACCGCGGGCGCGAGCTCGAGGAGGCGAAGGAGGTTCGTCACCGCCACGCGCGATCGGCCGACGGCGCGTGCCGCCTCTTCCTGCGTCAGGCGGAATTCGTCGATGAGGCGCTTCAAGCCCGTGGCCTCCTCGATCGCGTTCAGGTCCTCGCGCTGGATGTTCTCGATCAGGCCGATGCCGAGGGCCGCGTCGTCGGAGACCACGCGAATGACGGCCGGCACCTTCTCGAGGCCCGCGATGCGCGCGGCGCGCCAGCGGCGCTCGCCGGCGAGGATCTCGTACTGCGCGTCGCCCACCGGGCGGACGATGATCGGCTGGATCACGCCGCGAGCACGGATCGATTCGGCGAGCTCGTTCAACGAGGCTTCGTCCATGCGCGTGCGCGGCTGGTATTTACCGGGGCGGAGTGTCTCGACGGGCAGCAGCGCGAGCTCTTCCTCGCCCTTCGGCTTCTTCGTCTCGTTCGAGCCGAGCAATGCGTCCAGGCCGCGGCCCAGTCCCTTGTGCTTGGTGGTCATGCGGCGTCTTTCACCTTGAAGCCATTGCGGCCGAGCAGCTCGCGGGCGAACGCGAGGTGCGCCAGCGCGCCTTTCGATTGCGGGTCGTGGAGGATGACGGGCTTGCCGAAGGAGGGCGCCTCGGCGATGCGGATGTTGCGCGGGATCACGGTGTCGAACACCTTGTCGCCGTAGTGCTTCTTCAGCTCCTCGGCGACCTGGATGGTGAGCGTCATCCGCGGGTCGTACATCGTGCGCACCAGCGCCTCGATCTCGATCTTGGGATTGAGCTTCTGCTTCACCTTGCGCAGCGTCCCCACGAGGTCGGACAGCCCTTCGAGCGCGTAGTACTCGCACTGCATCGGGATGATCACCGCGTCGGCGGCGGTGAAGCCGTTCACGGTGAGCATGTTGAGCGCGGGCGGGCAGTCGATGACGACGAAGTCGTAGTCGCCGCGCACCGGATCGATGGCCTTGCGCAGGCAGTACTCCCGATCCTCCATCTGGATCAGCTCGACCTCGGCGCCGGCCAGCTCGCGATTGGAAGGAACGACGTCGTAGTTGCCTTCGCAGCGCACGCGCGCCTCGGGCACGGTGCATTCGCCGAGGATCACGTCATAGACGGTCTTCTCGCACACGGACTTGTCGACGCCGCTGCCGGTCGTGGCATTGCCCTGCGGATCGAGATCGACGAGCAACGCCTTGCGCCCGTAGTGCGCAAGGCTTGCGGAGAGGTTCACCGCGATCGAGGTCTTGCCGACGCCGCCCTTCTGGTTTGCGATGACGAAGACGCGAGCCATCAGGCGGCCTTCAGGAGGACGAGGTGGCGCTTGGCGTCGAGGCTCGGAACGCGCAGCTCCACGACGCCGTCGACGCGATGCGAGGCGGGCACCTTCGCGATCTCGTCGAAGGGATGCACGCCCTTCATCGCGAGCAGGACGCCGTCGGATGCGACCAGGTGCTTCGATTGGGAGACGAAATCCGCGAGCTCGGAGAACGCGCGCGAGACGACGACATCGAACCGCGCCGGAGGCGTCCACCGCTCGACACGCTCGCAGACGACGGTGACGTTCGGAAGGCCGAGCTCGGCCTTGGCCTGCGCGAGGAATGCCGTCTTCTTGTGCGAGGAGTCGAGGAGCGTCACGGCCATCTGCGGCCGCGCGATCGCGATCGGAATGCCGGGCAAGCCCGCGCCCGTGCCCACATCGAGAAGCGTGGCCGCGTTGCCGAGCTGCGGAAGGATCGCAAGGCTGTCGAGAAGATGCAGCGCCACCATCTGCTCGGGCTCGCGGACCGCGGTGAGGTTGTGAACGCGGTTCCACTTGGCGAGCAGGCTCAGGTAGGCGGCCAGCTTCGCCTGCGATTCCGGCGGCAAGTCGAGGCCCATCGCCGAAAGTCCTTCGGCGATGCGCAGGTCGATGGTCATGCGGATTTCTCGGTGGGTGCCGCTTCGTCGGCGAGGCGGCGGCGTTTCAGGTGGACCAGCAACAGCGAGATCGCCGCGGGCGTGATGCCCTGCAGGCGCGAGGCCTGGCCCACCGTCTCGGGCCGCTGCTGCGTGAGCTTTTGCTGCGCTTCCTTGGACAGGCCGCGCACGGAGGCGTAGTCGAGGTCGGCGGGAATCGACTGACCCTCTTGGGCCTGCTGGCGCTCGACTTCATCCTTCTGGCGATCGATGTAGCCGGCGTACTTGGCCGCGATCTCGACCTGCTCGGTGACCGCCGGGTCCAGAAGGACGGCTACTGTATTGGGTTGCGCCGGTAGTGAGCCATAGCTCACATCGGGCCTGCGGAGCAGGTCGTAGAGCGTGTGCTCGCCCGAACGCGTGGCCTTGAGCCGCGACGTCTCGCGCTCGATCGCTTCGCGCTTCGCCTCGAACACCTTCCATTGCGCATCGCCCACCAGGCCCAGCTTGCGGCCCACCTCGGTAAGGCGAAGGTCCGCGTTGTCCTCGCGAAGCTGCAGGCGGTACTCGGCGCGGCTGGTGAACATGCGGTACGGCTCGGAAACGCCGCGGGTCCCGAGGTCGTCGACGAGCACGCCGAGGTAGGCTTCGTCGCGACGCGGGCACCAGGCGGCTTCACCCTTCACCTGGAGCGCGGCGTTCAAGCCCGCGAGCAGGCCCTGGGCGGCGGCTTCCTCGTAGCCCGTCGTCCCATTGATCTGGCCGGCGAAGAAGAGGCCGCCGATCGCCTTGGTTTCGAGCGATGCCTTCAAGCCACGGGGGTCGAAGTAGTCGTATTCGATGGCATAGCCGGGCCGAAGGATGTGGGCACTCTCGAGGCCGGGAATGGAGCGCACGAGCGCCCACTGCACGTCGAACGGCAGGCTGGTCGAGATGCCGTTGGGGTAGTACTCGTGGGTCGTGAGGCCTTCGGGCTCGAGGAAGATCTGGTGCCCCGACTTGCCGGCGAAGCGGTGGATCTTGTCCTCGATGGACGGGCAATAGCGCGGGCCGACGCCTTCGATCACGCCCGTGAACATGGGCGAGCGGTCGAGGCCGCCCCGGATGATCTCGTGGGTGCGCTCGTTCGTATGCGAGATCCAGCAGCTCACCTGGCGCGGGTGCATCCCGCGGTTGCCCCGGAAGGAGAACACCGGTTCCGGAGAGTCGCCGGGCTGCTCCACGAGCTTCGAGAAGTCGATGGTTCGTCCGTCGATGCGCGGCGGAGTCCCGGTCTTCAAGCGCCCCACGGGGAGCTTCAGCTCGCGCAGGCGCGCGGCGAGGGAAAGCGAGGGCGCATCGCCCGCGCGTCCCCCCTGGTAGTTGTTCAGGCCGACGTGGATCCGGCCGCCCAGGAACGTCCCGGCCGTGAGCACGACGGCGGAAGCCATGAACCTCAGTCCAATCGCCGTGACGGCTCCAGTGACGCGGTCGCCCTCGACGATCAGGTCGTCCACCGCCTGCTGGAAGATCCACAGGTTGGGCTGGTTCTCGAGTTGCCGCCGGATCGCGGCCCGGTAGAGCACCCGGTCCGCCTGGGCGCGGGTCGCGCGCACGGCCGGGCCTTTGCTGGCGTTGAGGGTGCGGAACTGGATGCCCGCCTCGTCCGTCGCCAGGGCCATCGCGCCGCCCAGGGCGTCGACCTCCCGGACCAGGTGGCCCTTGCCGATGCCTCCGATGGAGGGGTTGCAGGACATCTGGCCCAGCGTCTCGATGGCGTGCGTGAGGAGGAGGGTGCGCGCACCCGTCCGCGCCGAGGCGAGCGCCGCCTCGGTGCCGGCATGTCCGCCGCCCACCACGATCACGTCGAATTGCTGGGGAAAGTCCACGACTCGCGTCCGAAAATAAGGCCCCGAAGGGGCCGAACCAAGAGGCGAATTCTACGCGAAAGGCCCTCGCGGACCCACGTCTTGTTCCACGTGGAACAAGGGGCAGCGGCCTATTTGTCGCGCGCCAGGACCCAGGCCGTAGTGCGGGCGTAGGCCTTTTCGCGGGCCTCGGGATTGGCGCCCACGGTGGCCCCCCAGCCCGTCGGGCTGGCGGCATTGCTGACCTTGGGCCGGGTGCGGATCTCGCCGAAGCCGTCGAACGCGTGGTGGGCGCCCGGATAGATGTCCATTTCGATCGGGACGCCCTTGCCGCGCGCCTGCTCGAGGAGGGCCTCGCAGTGGACCGCCGGCGTCCAGTCGTCCGCGCCGCCCGCCTGGATCAGCAGGGGAACGGTGGCCCGGTAGGACGCCTTGAGAAGATTGGCGCAGCCGGGATAGAAGGCCACGGCCGAGCGGAACTCGGGCCCCTTGGCCGGCCGGCCCGGGGCATCTTCCTTGACCGTGTTGAGGACCGTCTGCGCGCCGTTCGACCAGCCCTGGAGGTGGATGTGGGCGGCGTTCACGTCCTTGCGCGCCGCGAGCCAGGCGAGGCTCGCATAGGCATCCTTAGGCCGGTCCCGGGCCGGGGAGATGGGGCGGTTGCGCTGGGTGCAGATCTCCTTCTCGCCCCGGGGGCCGAAGCTATCGACCAGCAGGGCGACGAAACCCTTCGCCTGCCAATGCTCTGCCCAAGCCACATAGCTTGCCGTCGGCTCCTGGCCGTCCTGACGCCACATCCCGCTGCAGCCGTGCATGAGGACGATCGCCGGGAACGGGCCATCGCCGGCGGGACGGTAGAGCCGGGCGGCGAGCGTCACGCCCGGACCCGGGAAGGTAACGGGCTCGCCTCCACCCGCCCAAGCCACGGCCGAGGCGCAAAGGAGCAGGGCAGCGGCAGGACGTTTCACGTGGAACGTCAGCGGCCCGCCGGACGGCGCTCGACGCAATACGAGTATCCGAGCGAGGCCAGCTCCTGCTCGGACATGGAGTCGGCTTTCGAGGCGGCGAGCAACATGTGGTTCTGGACACCTTCCAGCCAGCTATCGGCCACGCGCCGGACGGCCGTCGCCGGATCCCGCTTGGCCTTCACCGCGGCGACGATCGAAGGTGCCTGGGACTGCGTAAAGGATTTGCACGTCCGCTTCACGTCCTCGGAGGCCTGCTGCGCCGCCGCCGCTCCGGTGAAGGCCATCAACACAGCCACGATCATGAGTTTGTTTTTCATCGGCCCTCCCTGGGCTCATTTTCCAATGCAGAAGCGACTGAAGATCTCACCCAACAAGTCGTCGGCGCTGACCGCGCCGGTAATCTGCCCTAGCGCATCCTGCGTGATTTTAAGATCTTCTGCAAACAATTCAAAGGCTTGCGTGTTTCTTTCGGCGGAGGCCAGCCGCTCCCCAGCCACCCTCAACGCGACCAGGTGCCGCTCGCGCGCCATGAACAGCCCCTCGCCGTGCGGACGCCAGCCCGCCGTCTCCAGCAGCCAGGAACGCAGGGCGGCGACTCCGTCGCCGGTCTTGGCGGAAAGATGGATCTCGGCATCCTTCCCGGCCGCCGACGTGGAAGCCGTCGAGCGTGAGAGATCGATTTTATTGAAGACGTGCGCTTTCGGAATGCCCGCAGGCAAGCGCGCCAGCAAAGACGCATCTTCGACTCGCGGCTGCTCGCCTTCCTCGGTGATGTAGAGCACCGCGCCGGCGGAAGCGGCCGCAGCCCACGTGCGTTCGATGCCGATGCGTTCAACTTCATCGGCCGCCGCATCACGCAATCCCGCGGTGTCGATGAGGTGGATCGGCACGCCCTCCAACTCGATCGTCGCGCGCACGTAGTCGCGCGTGGTCCCAGCGATCGGCGTCACGATCGCGACGTCCTCGCCCGCGAGGCGGTTCAGCAGGCTCGACTTGCCGACGTTGGGCCGGCCCACGAGCGCGACCGTGAGTCCTTCTCGCAGCACGGCGCCTTGCCTTGCCGCATCGAGCAGCACCGCGTGCGCAACGCGAATCGCGGAGAGCTTTTCATCGAGCGCCTTTCGATCGGCAGGATCGATTTCCTCCTCGGGGAAATCGATGCACGCCTCGACATGCATGCGCAGCTCCGTGAGCGCGGCGACAAGCGACGTGATGCGTTGCGAGAATTCGCCGGCGAGCGATCGCGCCGCGCTCGCCGCGGCTTCCGTGCTCGAGGCATCGATGAGGTCCGCGACGCTCTCGGCCTGAGCGAGATCGATGCGATCGTTGAGGAAGGCCCTGCGCGTGAACTCGCCGGGCTCCGCGACGCGAGCGCCCAGTGCCACGCAGCGGCGCAGCAGCTCCCGCATCACGACGGGACCGCCGTGCCCTTGCAACTCGAGGACATCCTCGCCCGTATACGAGCGCGGCGCCGGGAAGAAGAGGGCGATGCCGCTATCGATGGGCGCGCCCTGGGCCGTGCGGAAATCGGCGAGGGTCGCGTGGCGGGGTTCGGGCAACGCGCCCAGCACACCGCCCGCGATTTCGCGGACGCGCGCGCCCGAGACGCGCACGACACCGATGCCGCCGCGGCCGGCCGGAGTGGCCACCGCGGCGATGGTGTCGGCGCCAGCGCTCAGCGGCGCGCTTTGGCCTTCGACTCGCGCTCGAGGGTGCGGTTGATATGCCACTGCTGCGCGATCCCGATCAGGTTCTGGACCACCCAGTAGAGCACGAGGCCCGACGGGAAGAAGAGGAAGAACACGCTGAACATAACCGGCATCAGCATCATCACCTTCGCCTGCACCGGGTCCGCAGGGGCGGGGTTCAGCTTCGTCTGCACGAACATCGAGATCGCGTAGATCACCGGCAGCACGAAGTAAGGGTCCGGCGCCGAGAGATCCTGGATCCAGCCCAGCCACGGCGCGTGGCGCAGCTCGATCGAAGCGAGCAGCACCCAGTAGAGCGCGATGAACACCGGGATCTGCACCAGGATCGGCAGGCACCCGCCGAGAGGATTGATCTTCTCGGTCTTGTAGAGCTCCATCATCGCGGTGTTGAGCTTCTGCTTGTCCTCGCCGTAGAGCTGCTTCAGCTTCTCCATCTTCGGCGCGAGGACCTTCATCGACGCCATGGAGCGGCCCGCCTTCGCGTTCAGCGGATAGAAGACGAGCTTGATGAGGACGGTGAGCGCGATGATGGCCCAGCCCCAGTTGCCGATCAGCGCATGCAGCCACTTCAGCAGCCAGAAGAGCGGCGCGGCGAGAATGTGCAGCCAGCCGTAGTCGACCACGAGCTCGAGGCCGGGCGCGATCTTCTCGAGCTTGTCCGTCTCCTGCGGCCCGATGTAGAGCGGCGTGTCGGTGGTGAGCGTCGCACCGGGTGCGATCGTGCCCATCGGCACTGTGACGCCGACCGTATAAAGGTTGTCGACGATGTGCGTGGTGAAGTACGTGCGCTTCACGCCGGGCTTCGGAACCCATGCCGAGACGAAGTAGTGCTGGATCATCGCGATCCAGCCGTCGGTCGCTTCCTTCGGGTGCGTCTGCTTGGCCTTCTCGATGTCCTTGAAGTCGACCTTGTGGAACTTGCTCGCTTCCGTGTAGACGGCGGGGCCGGTGAAGGTCGCGACGCCGGCGAAGGAGCTGGTCTGCGCCGCTTCCTGGCTGGGCTGGTTGTTGTCGCGCAGGAACTGGTAGTAGGCGGTCGCGTTGGGAAGCGGCTTGTCGGAGCCGTTCTTGATGTCGTAGTGCAGGTCGATCTCGTACGTGCCGCGCTTGAACGTGTAGCGCTTCACGACCTCGACGCCGTTCGCGTCCTTCGCGGTGAGCTTCACCTCGAGCGCGTTCTGCCCGTCGGCGAGGGCGTATGACTTCGCCTCCGGCACGAACATCGTCTTGTGCGTCGGCAGCGACCTGGAATCGTCGAGCAGGCCCGATTGCGTGATGAAGAAGTGCTTGGGGTCGGGCTCCAGCAGCGTGAGCGGCTTGTTGCGGTCCAGCGCCGAGAACACCTTCTTCAGCGTGACGCGGCGGATATCGCCGCCCTGCGTGTTGAGCTCGACGTCGAAGAGGTCAGTCTTCACGATCACCGGCTCGCCGGTGGCGGCGGTGACGCCGGGGGCCGTGAGCTGCGCACCCGGAACGGCGGAGGGCACCGCGGCGGTGGTCGCCGTCGCGGCCGAGCCGGGCGTCGTGGTCGGCGCGCTGGGAACGCTCGAGGGTCCCGCGGGCACGCTCGTCACCACGGACGGCGGCGAGACCTTGGGGGCGTTGTGCTTCTGCCACGCGTCCCACAGCAACAGCGCGGAGAGCGTGAAGACGACGAGGGCGACGAGTCTTTGGGTATCCATCATGACGCGGTGAATTCCAGGTTCAGGGGACGGGGTCGAACCCGCCGGGATGCCACGGATGGCACCGGGAGATACGGCGAAGCGCGAGCCAGGAGCCGCGAAGCGCCCCATGGCGTTCGACCGCCTCGATCGCATACGAAGAGCACGTGGGCAGGAAACGGCATTGCCGGCCCCACCACGGGCTCAGGACATATTGGTATCCGCGAATCAGCGCGACCAGCAACCGCCGCATTCAGCCTCCGGAACGCTGGTGCGCCTGGTCGAGCAGCGTGAGGAGCTCGGCGCCCAGGCGGGATTCGGCCTGCGCGTCGAGCTTCGAACGCAGGGCGATGACGAGATCCAGCCCGGCAAGCTTCACCGGATGGCGCCGGAAGATCTCGCGGGCCATGCGCTTGATGCGGTTGCGGTGGACGGACGAAGGAACGAGCTTGCGGGTGAGGGCAATGCCGAGCCTGGAGATTCCGGGCTGGCCGCCAGCGATGTGCAGCTGGGCGAGCGAACCGCGGATCTTGCTGGCGCTGCGCAGGACGGGGCCGAAAGACCCCTGCACCGCGAAGCGGTGGCGGCGCGAAAGACCTTCCTTCCGGACGCCGCCGTGCATCTCGTCAGACCGCGACGCGCTTGCGGCCCTTTGCGCGGCGCGCATTGATGACCGCGCGACCGCTGGCCGTCTTCATCCGCGCGCGAAAGCCGTGGACCTTCTTGCGGTGCGTGGTGGACGGCTGGAAAGTGCGTTTCATATCAACCTCAGGTGTTGGGCGGGGCTTTGTGCGTTCAAGCCGCTCGCGTGAGAAAAAGCAGGAAATTATAGCGGATCAAGGCCTTCGGCGCCATTGCTGCCTACCAAACAGGCACAGAGGCGGCTGTGGATAAGTGCCCCCATTCCAAGTAAAATTGAGAATCGCTCCCGCCCGTTTTCAGACCCCCTCCGCTCCCCGTTCCGCACCC